>CAZBGL010000134.1:0-21354 GCA_964491375.1 uncultured Thermodesulfobacteriota bacterium
TGAAAGAGACGTTCTGACGGTGCGTCAGCCCCCCGGGGCCAAAGCGTCGCGCAGGTACCCGGGCACGGGCGTGGGCCGGCCCGTGGCGCGCTCGAGGACCACGTAAACTTCCTTTCCTTCCGCCACGATCCGTCCGGAGCCCGCTTCCGTGCAACAGAGCGCGAACGTCATGGAGGTTCGCCCGAACGACTCCACCGCCACCCGGATCTCGAGCTCCTCGCCCAGCACGGCGGAGGAGCGAAAGTCGCACTCCGCGCGCACCAGGACCAGATCGTGCCCCCGGTCGACCAAAGTGGGGTACGGCACCCCGGAGGCCTCCAGGAAATCCGTGATGGCGTCGTCAAAGTAGGCAAAGTAGTTGGCGTTGAACACGTGTCCCTGGCAGTCCGTGTCGCGAAACCGCACCCTCTGGCGGTGGCGGAACCCACTCCCCATCCATCATCCCTCCTGCACCGGATGTTCCGGACGCTCCCGCGGCAACCGCACCAGCACGTCCTCCTGTTCCCCAACCTGGAACGGCTCGGTGAGCAGTGCCTCCCCCGGACCCAGGAGCCCCCCCTCCCGGGCAAACGCTTCGGAATGACCCGAGGTGTACACGATGGGGAGTCCCGGAACCCTCTGGCGGAAGGCCCTTCCCACGTCCCGGCCCCGCTCGCCCTCCAGCACCAGATCGATCACCGCGGCGTCGGGGAAGGCCCGGGTGGACAGGGCCGCCACGGCCTCCACATCCCTCCGGAGCTCCTGGTGCAGGTCCCTCCCGCGGGGCCTCGGACGCTCCTGCCGGAGCAGGCCAAAAGATGACGGGCCACCTAGGCCACGGACCTGCGCACCCGGGGGAGGGCTTCGGGGCATACCAACTCGTCCAGCTTGCGGCCGACGATGTCACCGGCGGAACCCCCACCAGGCGCTCGGTGGGGGCAGTCGGCGCAAAGGGTCTTGCGGTTTCGCCCCCACCACGAGCACGGCCTCCAAGGCCGTCTCCACGAGCAACCGGTAACGCTGCTCCGAAACCCGAAGGCCCTCCGTGCGGCGGCACACCTCGCGCCGGAGCGACCGGTTCCATGCGGCCAGGACCCCGAATCCGACGAGCGCGGCGGCGAGGGCCAAAACCCCGGCTCGCAGCACCGATGCCCGGTCGCGGCCCGAGGAAAGGGGCCGGCCGAACCATTTCTGGCGGATCCATGCGAGTTCACCCGATCCTCCCAGACGGGCCACGGCCCGGAGCTCCTCCACGTTGTAGCCCCGAGCCCTTCCGTGCTCCCACCACTCGTGGGGCGGGTACGCCGGTCGATCCCCGCCACAAAGGGATGGGCGGGGAAGGGAGAGGCCCAAAGGAGTATCCACACCGTAACGGCGGGAAACCACCGGAGCACGACTCTACTCGTCCGCCTCATAGGGCTCGGCCTCCCGGGGGGCGCGGGCGGCGTTCCGCCCCATCTCCAAGCCCAGGGCCAGGGCTCTTCGGTTCACGTCCTCGGTGCCGGGCGGCACCCGGGCGAGCACCGCCGCCTCCAACGCCTTGGGCGAGACGATCTGCGTCACGCCGGCGATCACCCCCAAGGCGGCGATGTTGGCGAACAGCTCCCGCCCCAGTTCCTCGCGCACCCTCCGGGTGATGGGCACAGACAGGGCCGAGGAGGTGGGCGGGGTGGGCACCAGATCCGCATCCACGATGAGCACCCCTTCGGGTTTGAGATCCAGGAAGTACCGGTCGCACGCCTCCTGCGTCATGGCCAGAAGGACGTCCACCCGCTGGGCCTTGGGGTAGTGAATCGGGCCGTCCGAGATCACCACCTCGGCCTTGCTGGCCCCGCCCCGGGCCTCGGGTCCGTACGACTGCGTCTGGACCACGCTTTTGCCTTCGTGCAGGCCCGCGGCCTCCGCCAGGATGATGCCCGCGGTGATCAGGCCCTGGCCACCGGAACCGGCCAGGCGGATTTCCGTTCGCATGGGTCCCGCTCCTGGAATGTTGGGAGACGCTTCAGGGCTCGCTTCCGGTGCGATCGATCTTCTCCTCGGCCGGGGGAGGGGGCTGGGGCACGGCCGATCTCGCCGCCTGCCGGACCTTGTCGTATTCCTCGGTGTACTCGGGCGCCTCCCGCTGCACGAGGACGCCCGTGACGATCCTGCCCTGGAGCTCGTCGGGAGCCATCTCTTTCGCTTTCTTCAGGGGCACCGCGGTTTCCTTCTGCCACCGCATCATCTCGACCGGGCCTCCGATCCGGTTCCGCCTGCCGTAGCAGGTGGGGCAACCCGCGATGACCTCCACCACGGAAAACCCCCTATGGCGGAACGCCTCCACCAGATACCGTTCCAGGTCCCGGACGTGGTACGTGGTGCTCCGAGCCACGAACGTGGCCCCCGCCGCCTCGGCCAAGCGCGAAATATCGAAAGGCTGGTCCAGGTTGCCGTAGAGGGTGGTCGTGGACCGGGCCCCCTGGGGAGTGGTGGGGCTCTGCTGTCCCCCGGTCATACCGTAGATCAGATTGTTCACGATGACCGCGGTCATGTCGATGTTGCGGCGGCATGCGTGGATGAAGTGGTTGCCCCCGATCCCCACGGCGTCGCCGTCGCCCATGATGACCACCACGTTCAGACCGGGGCGGGCCAGCTTGGCTCCGGTGGCGAACGCCAGGGCCCTTCCGTGGGCGGTGTGAAGGGTGTTGAAATCCACGTACACCGGAGCCCGGCTGGAACACCCGATGCCGCTCGCGAGCAACACGTCGTCCTTGGACCAACCGACCCGGTCGATGGCCCGCACCAGGCAACCCAGAACGATCCCGTTTCCGCATCCCGGGCACCAGATGTGGGGAAATCGCTTGGAGTGCCGCAGGTACTTCTGGATGATCTCCCGGTTCGAAACGTCCATCAGATCCACTCCCGGAGCCCTTTTGCGATCTCTGCCGGGGACAGCAGTTCCCCGTCGTTGCGCGTGAGTTTGCGCACCTCGCACCGCCCCCGCACCACCCGGAGCACCTCCCGGTACACCTGCCCCCGGTTGAGCTCACACACGACCATGGCGTCCACCCGGTCCACCAGGCGCTCGAAGGCGGCCCGGGGAAAGGGCCAGAGGGTGTGAAGCTCCAGGAGTCCCGCCGGCTTGCCCTGGGAGCGGAGGTCGGCCACGGCCTGTCGGGCCGAGCGGGCCACCGAGCCGTAGGCCACCACCAGCACCCGGGCATCGTCCGCCTGCAGGGTTTCGGTCCGGCAGATCTCCCGGAACCCCCGTTCGATCTTCCGGAACAGACGGTCCATCCCCTCCACGATCTCGCTCTTCTTTTGGGTGGGAAATCCCATCCGATCGTGCACGAGGCCGGTCACATGGTACCGGTAGCCCTCGCCGAACGCCGCCATGGGGGGCACCCCCGTGTTCGTCTCTTCGTACGGGGCATACCATTCGGGCGGCATGCTGGGCCGGATCCGCTCCACCCGTTCCACGCTCCGGGAGTCCGGGATCCGCACTTTTTCCCGCATGTGCCCCACCACCTCGTCCAAGAGCAGGATCACCGGGTTCCGGTACTTCTCGGCCAGGTTGAACGCCCGGACCGTGGCGTCGAAGGCGCCACCCACGGACGAGGCCGTGAGCACCACGATGGGGTGGTCGCCGTGGGTGCCCCACCGGGCCTGCATCACGTCGCCCTGGGCCGGGCTGGTGGGGAGCCCCGTGGAGGGCCCGTACCGCATCACGTTGACGAGGACCACCGGGATCTCCGCAATGGCGGCATACCCCACCAGTTCCTGCATCAGGCTGAATCCCGGCCCGGACGTGGCGGTCATGGCCTTGGCCCCGGCCAGGCTGGCCCCGAGGCAGGCGGCGAGGCTGGCGATCTCGTCCTCCATCTGAACGAAGGTACCCCCGATCGCGGGCAGGCGGGCGGCCATGCCTTCGGCGATCTCGGTGGAGGGCGTGATGGGATAACCCGCATAAAAGGTACACCCCACGGCCAAGGCGGCCTCCACCACGGCCTCGTTGCCCTGGAGCAGCAGTTCGCGCGCGCCCGCTCTCCTCATGACCCCTCCTCGTCGCTCACCGTGATGGCGAAGTCCGGGCATCGCAGTTCGCACATGTGGCACCGGATGCAGTCCTCGGGCCGGGCGGGCACCGGGTGGCCGCCCTCGCCCCTCTCCAATACGTTCTTGGGGCAGAAGGCGATGCAGATCCCGCACTTCTTGCACCAGGCCGTGTACACCGTGATCGGGTTCGTGGCTGGCAGAGCAGCCGTCCCACGTCGAGCCGGTTTCGCAACCATGTGTTCCTCTCTCCTCGTCGTCAGCCGCCCTCCGCAGGCCCGGCGGACCCGCCCCCGGCGGCCGTCAGGGCCGCCAACCCGAGCAGGGCCGCCCCCCGCCACAACGCCTCCGCCAGGCTACCCAGGGTAGCCTTTTGGGCCGCGCGGTCAAGCAGATACCGTCGGACCGCCCTCTCAAAGGAAAACTCGGGATGGAGCAGCCTTGCCGTGCCCTCGATGGTGAGAAGCGCCTTGACGAGGACGGCATGGCGGTGGGGGAAGCGCACGCCGTGCCGGCGGGCGGCCCGGAGGATGCCCGTCCCCACGGCGGCGGCAGGGACGTCGGCCAGGCGGGGCCGAAGCACCCGGTCCATGACCCCGGCCACCTCCCTGGCAAAGGCCTCTCGCCGCCCTTCGGGGACCACGACCCCGAGCCTCTCCAGGTGGCGGACCGCCAGGGTCACGTCCCGCGCCATGAGCCCGGCGAGCGCCCCCAACACCGCCTCTCGTTCCTCCCGGGAGAGCCTCCCCCGGATCCCGAAATCCACGTAGGCGATCTCCTGCCGGGGGGTTATGAGCAGGTTTGCCGGGTGGAGATCCGCGTGGAACAGCCCGTCGTCCAGCACCTGCTTGAAAAACGCGCGGGCGCCTCGCTCGGCCAGCTCGCGGTACTCCGGCCTGCCCCGGACGAGCGGATCGGAGATCTTCCGGCCCTCCACGAACTCCATCGTGAGCACCCGGCGGGACGTGTGGGACCAGAACACCCGTGGAATCCGGACTCCGGGGAACCCCCGGAAGTTCCGGGCCATGGTTCCCGCAGCCTCGGCCTCGCCCCGCAGGTCCAGCTCCGCCTGGATCGCGCCGCACACCTCCGTCCACAGCGCCGGTCCGTCCACCCGGCCCCGAAGCGGCGGCAGGGCGCACAACGCCCGGAAACACCCCCCCAGCAGGGCGAGGTTCCGGGCCATGGCCCGTTCCACCCCGGGCCTCAGCACCTTCACGGCCACGGCCGTTCCGCCCGGGAGCACGGCCCGGTGGACCTGGGCCACCGACGCGCTGGCCACCGGCACCGGCTCGATCCCCCGAAAAAGCCGGAGCGCGGGGGCACCCAACTCGCCCTCCACCGTGCGCGCGATCTCGCGGAACGGAACGGGAGGGGCCCGGTCCTGGAGGCGTTCCAGTTCCCGGATCAGGCCGGCCGGAAGGAGATCAGGCCGCACCGAAAGGGCCTGGCCGAACTTCACGAAACCCGGCCCGGCCGCCTCCAGGAACCGCCGGAAGGCGCGCCAGGCGGGGCTGCGGGAAACGGTCACGGTGCCCTGCCCATCACCCGTTCCACCCGCTCCTCGAGCGCCCGCAAGCGATCCCGCAGTTCCTCCACCTCGGCCCGGAGACGCTCGGCCTCGTCCCGGTCCACGAATCCCATGGCCTGCAACTGGTTCCGGACCGCCTCGCCGAACACCCCCTTGAGCTTCTCCTTCTCGCGCTCCACGGCGAGGAGGAAGTCCTGGTACTCGGTACGCACCTCCTCGGGGGTCTCGCGGGCCCGCCGGATGGCCTCGCGGATCCAGTCGTCGGCCTTTTCGTGCAGGAGGAGCCACAGCCCGAAGAACGCAAGGCTCCCCCGCCCACCGGGGTCCTCTGTGTCACCCATCCTGTTCGCCTTTCCCGTCCTGTGCCGGAAGTTCCATCACGAACCGCGAGCCGCGGCCTCCCGGGCCGGGCTCTACCCAGGCGCGGCCGCGGTGGGCTTCGCACACGGCACCCACCACGTACAAGCCGAGCCCGGCCGTACCCTTGTCCGAAAACCGACGGTAGGGCCGGAAGATCTCCTTGCGAACCGGCTCCGGGACTCCCGGGCCCTGGTCCTCCACCGCGATCCGGACGTGTCCCCCTCCGTGTTCCACCCGGACCCTCACCTCGGTACCCCGGGGAGCGTGTCTCAAGGCGTTCTCCAGGAGGTTGGCCACCGCACGCTCCAGGAGGACCGGATCCGCCGCGATCCACCGGGCGGCACGGTCCGTCCCGGTCTCGATCCGGCACCCCCGGATGCGGGCCGCTTGGACGAACTCCCGGGCGAGCCGGTCCACCAGGTGCTCCACACAAACGGGACGCGGGTCCGGCACGAGCCCCTCTTCCTGAACCCGGCCCTCGAGCACGAGGTTGTCGGCCAGGTGCATCACCCGCACCACGGAGAACCGCGCGAGGGACACGAGTTCCGCTTGCTGGGGCGAAAGGCCCCCCTCGCCGGTCTCCAGCAGTTCCAGGAAGCCCTTGACCGCTCCCAGCGGCCCCCGGATATCGTGGCTCAGGGCGGACAGGTACAGCCGCTCCTCCCGGGCGTGGTGCTCCAGCAGGTGGAGCAGGTCGTTCATGGTCTCGGCCAGGGCAGCGATCTCGTCCGGCATCGTGCGCCGTCGAACCTCGCACTCCGCGCAGGAGGAGGCACGGCACGGCTCCAGCCCCCGCACTCCGCCCCGGACCCGCCAGCAACGGTCCGCCGCGAGCCCAAAGGCCGGGCACTCCTTGTCCTGACACCCGTAGAACTCCCAGCACCGCACCGCATGGGGGTTGGGGAAGCGCTGGGCGTAGTCCTGGCGCTCCACCACACCCTCGAGGATGGCCCTTGCCGTGGTCACGGCCTCCATCAACCGGTCCCGGTGGCGGCGCAGCTCTTGCTGGGACGCTTCCAGCTCCTGCCGCAGGCGCTCCCGCTCGGCCTCAAGCACCTCGCGGCCGCGGGCGGCCTGGCGATGGAAAAGGGTGGCTGCGGCGAGGCCCGCAAACACAACGGAGTTGAACGCGCCCGTGTAGGGAAGCACCGTCTCCACCTCGGGCCACACGAACCTCGCCAGGGGGACCACCGTGTGACCCACGAAGCGGGACACCGCGAACACGACCAGGAACCCCGAGAACCACCGGAAGTACACCCCCTCAAACGACAAGGGAAGACGGGCGGACCGGGCGCCGATCCCCAGCGCCAGGGCCAGAACCACCGCCGCCCCGCCCGTGTCCACCGCGAACCGAAAGGCCTCCATCACCCGCCCTCTCCACGCGCCATCCTCCCGAGCCCGAACCAGAAGCACGCAAGGGCCGGGATCAGGAGCAGGTGGTCGAGGCCCAGGACCGAGAGCCACGGGGGGGCCGGTTCGGGGACCAGGTGATAGGTCCCTGTGGCGGTGCTCCAGAGCGCAAACAGGACCGCTCCCCATCCGATCCGTTTCCACCCGGGCCGAGGACGGGACAGCGCCCGAACGGCCAAGAGCCCCATGGCCGCAACGAGGAACAGATGTCCCAGCTCGTGGGCCACCAGCCCTTCGCCTGAGTGGGGCTGGACCGCCCAGGCCCGCCGGGCGGGAATCAGCGCAAGGATGGCCGGCAGGATACGGATCAGGAAGCGCATGGGATCCCATTCACAGGAGCAGGCGGGGGCATTCCTACCATGGGCCCTGGGGTTCCGCAACGCCTGGAGGGTTCAAGTTCGCCTCCTCCAGGCCGATGAATGAGGAGAACAGACCCCACCGCAAGGAGGAGGCTCCATGGACCTCGCCACCATCATCGGACTCGTTGCCGGGGTGGTGCTGATCGTCGCCGCCATGGTCATGGGCGGGGCGCCGCTGGCGTTCGTGGACATCCCGTCTGTCCTGATCGTTGTGGGCGGTGTCACGGCGGTCACCTTCATCATGTTCCCCATGCGCACCGTGATCGGTTCGATCAAGGTGGCGGTCAAGGCGTTCAAGGAGGACACCTGGAACCTGGACGAGATCATCGACCAGATGGTGAGCCTGTCGCGCCTGGCCCGCACCAACGGGATCCTGGCCCTGGAGGACGCCGAAAAGGAAATCCAGAACCCCTTCCTGAAGAAGGGGATCCAGTTGGCCGTGGACGGAAACGAAGAGGAACTGATCCGGTTCATCATGTCCACGGATGTGAGCTTCACCCGGGAGCGTCACGCCATCGGCCAGAAGGTGTTCAAGCAGATGGGCGCCATGGGCCCGGCGTTCGGGATGATCGGAACCCTGATCGGCTTGGTCCAGATGCTGCGAAGCCTGGACGATCCCTCCTCCATCGGGCCCTCCATGGCGGTGGCGCTGCTCACGACCCTGTACGGTGCCCTGATCGCCAACCTGGTGTGCCTGCCCATCGCCAACAAACTGGAGTTCCGGAGCAAGGAGGAGGCCCTGGCCAAGCAGGTGATCACCGAGGGCATCATCTCCATCATGCAGGGCGCCAACCCCAAGGTGCTCAAAGACAAGCTCGAGGCGTTCGTGCCGCCCGCCATGCGCAAGGAAAAGCGCGAGGGCGCGCCCGTGGGCGGCTCGGCCCAGCAGGCCGCGTGAGGACGGTCGGTCATGGATGTAAACGATCTCCTGAACCGGGGCGGCGGAGAGGAAGAGGCCGAAGAGGGTGCTCCGGCCTGGATGGCCACCTTTGCCGACATGAGCACCCTGCTGCTGACGTTTTTCGTACTCCTCCTCTCCTTTGCCAACATGGACGTGCAGAAGTTCCGGGAGATGCTGGGGAGCATCAAGGACGCCTTCGGCGTCCAGAAGGAGACGTGGGGCGACTACATGGCCCGCTCCCAGCAGATCATCGAGACCATGTTCACCCCGCCGGAACAGGGCCAGGGCCAGGAACAGGAACAGGCCCAGGCCCAGCCCGCCCCTTCCATGGAGCAGTTCCTGAGCATCGTGGAGGCCTTGTTCGAGGACCTCGGCGGCGCGGCCGAAGTCTACATGGACGAAGCCGGGGTCACGGTGCGCGTGCAGGGAAAACTGCTGTTCCCCTCCGGCTCGGCCGAACTCAAACCCGAGGCGCGCGCCGTGCTGGACCGGATCCTCGTGCTCCTCAGGAAGTACACCTTCGACCTCTACATCCTGGGGCACACGGACTCCGTGCCCATTCACACCGAACGGTTCCCCAGCAACTGGGAGCTCAGCGCCGCACGGGCCACGGCCGCACTGCGGTATCTGGTCGGCCGGGGGGCGGACCCCAAGCGTCTCGTGGCGGTGGGGTTCGCCGACAGCCGCCCCGTGGCACCCAACGACACGCCCGAAGGAAGGGCCAAGAACCGGCGGGTGGAGTTTCTGTTCAAGAACCCGGACACCCTGCCCACGGGCGGCCTGAAACCGGCGGGTCCGTAGAGAGGCCCCGGGGGAGCGAACCCCTCACGGGAGGACCGGCCGGCGCACCAGGTAACCGATGAGAGCCCAGAACGTCCCCAGGGTGAGCACGCAGGCGCCCGCGAGCACGAGCCACACCCCTGGATCCCGGTGGACGTTGTAGACCCCGCCGGGCACGAGTTCCAGCTCCAGCAACCGCACGCGCAACCCCGCCAGGGCCACCACCCCCCGGACGCCCGGCGAGAAGAACGCAGAGCCACGTGTCCGGCCGCCCGGTGCAGCGAGTTCAACCACGACTCCCGGGCCGACGTACGGGCCCCACCGTTCGCCCGGATCCAGGAGCGCGCGGATGCGAAGGACTTCATCGGGACCCACCGGCGCGTCCCGGCCGGGCCGGAGCCGCACCGTGCCCCGGGTGGTGGCCAGCACCGCCCCGGCAACGCGCGCGCTCGCCCCCTGGGGATACACCACCGTCGCTCCGTGGATCAGGGGGTGGTTCGTGCGCACCGTCCCTCGGGCCACCACCCGCCCCTCCCGAACCAGGGCCACCCGGCTCACCGTGTCCCAGATCCGCCCCCCCGGACCCCGCACCATCTCGACCCGTTCCACCCTCAGGACGAGCCCCTGGCCCGCCGGCGCCTCCTCCCCCTCGGCCACGCGCACCCCCTGGATCCGCGACCCGAAACCGCTCCCCAGGACGAACCCGGCAAACACGAAAAGGAAGCCCAGATGGACGAGAACCTCCCCCATACCCCGAAGCCGGCGTCGCCTCCGGAAGAACCAGTTCACCGTACACAGCACAAGGCTCGCCACCACGAGGTACGTGAGCGCCACCAGAATGTACACCCAAAGGGAACGGGGCCACTCTACGGGTGCCACCTGGCGGAGCCAGAGGTTGAAGGGATAGGCGTCCATGCGGATCCAGAACCGCGGGTCCGCCCGGTAGGCCACCAGCGATCCCACGGCCAGGTCCAGGCACCACAGGATGCTCAGCACCACGAACGTGGACGGGGAGACCGCGATCTCCCAGAGCCGGCGCACCATGGCTTTCCTTTCAGCTCAGGGGATGGGAGGTCTCGAACAGGAGACCCAACCCCAAGAAGGTGAACAGGACGAGCCCGAAGCCCGCGATCGCCAGAAGATTCACGGGCCATCCCTGCCAGCCGGGCCGGTGGCGCACGTGGATCACGGCGGAGTAATAGAACCACAAGATCGTGGACCAGAGCCCCTTGATGCGCCAGGTCCAGTAGGATCCCCAGGCCAGGAAGGCCCACAGGCTGCCGGCGATCATGCACCACGTAAAGAGCACGTACCCGATGTAGAGGCACTCGTCCAACATACGCCGGTCCCACCCCCCTCGCGAGGCCGGCACCCCGGCGATCCGGTACACGGCCAACAGGGCTGCCACACCGAACAGCCCGTATGCTGCAAACGAGGTGGCCACGTGGAGGAGGAACAAGGGCGTGTCCAGGGCCGGCGTAAGGGGAAACAACTCCATGCTGCCCTGGGAGGCGCCTGTCAGGGCAGCCAGGGCAAGGCACAGGGCCGCCGGCAGGAACGGAGCCGCCCGGTACCGCACCCCGAAGTAGAGGGCCACGGCCATCACCCACATGGACAGAAAATGGAGCGTGGAAAAAAGCCCCGTCACCGGAAGATACCCCACGGCCACCCACCGGGCTGCCAGCAGACCCACCTGGGTGGCAAGCCCCAAGGCGGCCGCCGCCCATCCGGCCCGCTCCAACAGGGGCAGGCGGGCGAAAAGACCGGCCAGGGACAGGGCCAGGGCTAGGCCGTACAACGTCACCGCCCCCATGTGGGCCATCGGGGTGAGATTCAGGAGCACGCCGCACCTCCGCAAGAGGGGACCCCGTGGTGGGCCGTGGAATCCAGGGGCCGAGGTGTGAAGGCCCGATTCTGAACCGTCCCTGTCGGCGGCGCAAGCCGCGGAAGGAGGCGGACCGGCCTGATCGGCATCGAGTCCCGCCGGCGGGGCCGGATCACGGGGTTGTCGTGCCCCGGAGGGAGGGCCCTGCAGAGGCCGCCCGGGCGTCTTCCAGGACGCGGGCTTCCAGCACGACCTCCCAAAACGTCCTCTGGCAATCCACCTCGGCCATGTCCCCGGTGCGCAGGAGGGCCATGTACCGGCACCCCCCAAAGCACAACGGCAGGTACTCGCATCCGAGGCACTCCCCCCTGTGTTCCCACCGAGGGACGCGGAACGGGTCGACCGAGGTGGTGACCCCGTCGGACACCGTGCCCACCACGAACTCCGTCCGGTTCACCAGGGCAGGGCAGCGGGTCAGCGAACCGTCCCAGTTCACGGTGATCGCGTGGTCCAGGTCCGCCATGCACGGGGAAGGGATGATGTCGGGAACGGCGAATCCGCGCCGCCGGGCCTCCTGGTGGAGCGCCGCGACGGCCCGGGCGAGCCACGGCTCGCTCGCCGACACGCATCCCGCGCAGCCCCCACGCCGATCACCGATCACCGGCCCGAACGTCACCTGGGCGATCTGGCCCGGCCCCAGTCCCTCCGAGGCCAGCCGGTCCAACAAGTCGGGCACGCGCGTCCAGGTATCGGGGGTGATGTTCACCGAAAGCCCCACAGGCACCAGGGGGACACACCCCTTGAGGTTCTGGACGATGTGATGGAAGCTCCCCGAGCCGTCTCGGTAAGGACGAAACCGATCGTGTACGTCCGGCGGCCCGTCCACGGTGACTTTGACGCCCTTCAGCCCCACGGAAACCAGGGGCTCCACCACGTCCGGGGTGAGGAGGCTCCCATTGGTCACCAGGGTGATCTCGAAAACCACCCCCCGGCGGGAACACGCTTCGGACAGGAACTCCGAGAGGGACAAGAGCCGGGACCCGTACATCAGCGGTTCGCCGCCGTAAAAGTCCACCACCAAGCGCTCCCGCCCGAGGACGTCCACCTGGGACAACAGGTAGGCGGCCACCGCCCGAAGGGTGGCTGGGTCCATAGCCGATGTGCCCTTTTCCGGGCCCTCGTAACAGTAGGGGCAGGCAAAGTTGCACCCCATTCCCACGACCACGGCGGCCACGAGCACCGTGCTGGCCCGGTTGACCTCCTGCAGATACTCCCTCGCCCGGACCAACTCCGCCCCGGGGTCCTCCACCACGACCCCGGCTTCCCGGAGCACGGCGGTTTCCTCGTCCGTGGGCGACGCGCTCCCTGCCCTGAGCTCCTCCACCAGTTCCGTGGGCAAACGGACAAGGGAGCCCGTCAACGTGGAAAACACCAGGCTCCGGCCCGGGCGATGCGGGTCCCGGAACACCGTTCCATATCGAGAAAGGAACAGGGGCCGCATGGCCCACGAAAAACGGGAGCCCTAAGGCTCCCGCGGATCCACTCAGCGAGAGGGCGACGGCGAGGGAGGCCTGAGCGGGCTGGGACCGCTCTTGCAACAACTGGCATCCGCCGCCACCTGGCTCGGGCTCACTCCCTTCTTGAGAATTTCGACGCGACGCTCCTGCATGACATTCCTCCTGGGTCAAAAAGTGGACAAGGACCAATTCTCTCTTTCGGCCAACTCGCACAAGGGCTGAACTTCTTGGGGCAAAAAGTTCAGAACCGCATCCGTATCCCCACCTCCAGCCACCGGGGCTCCTGCCCCCGATCGGTGTCCCGCATGGCATCGCCATTGAACAGGTTGTGCACGGTGGCGAACACCTCCACCTCGGTCCCTTCCCGGACCACCAGGGTCTTCCGGAAGTTCACATCCCACAGGAAATCGTTGTGTTCGCCCTCCTCGGAACCCGGACCGTAGTCCCACCACACGTAGCGCCCCGCGGCTTCGGCATGGAACCCGGGGGACGGATCGTAATAGAGGCCCACCAGCACCTGGTGCTGCTCCTGATCCTCCGGCCGGCCCGACACCTCGATCTTCACATACCCGAACGCCGCCTTCAACCGCACCCCCGCGTACTCGGCCGTCTCCACCTCGGCCTCGAACCCCGTGCGCCATATCGTCCCCCGGTTGATCCACGTATAACGGTTCGGCCCGTCCGCGGTGCCCGTACGGATGGCCCCGCTCACCTCATGGCGGAAGACGGAGACCTTCAACCAGCAACAATGGAGGGCACCGGTTTCGACTCCCCCCTGGTACGACCAGATCTTTTCCGGTTCCAGATCCGGGTTGGGATCGAACCCGATGCCTCCCCCCCGCAGATAGTTCAAAGGAGGGGCGCCAAAACCGCGAGCAACGGTAAGGCGCAACAGGGTCGTCTCCCCTACCCCCCAGGTGGCCCCCACGCTGGGGCTCCAGAACGGATCGGTCAACGTGCTGTCATCGTATCGTAGGCCCGGAACGAGGTTGAACGCTCCGGTACGGATCGTGTCGTTTATGTAGACCCCCCAGCGGGTCACGTCCGTTCCGACGCGGAAGCGGGGCGGGTTTCCCAGACTTTGGAAAAACGCGCCGGAATCCGTGCGTTGCGTGAAGGCGGTACGCCGGTAATCTACCCCGGCGACCAGGGTGTGGGTAGGGCCTGCATAGGAAACCGTGCCCTGGAGGCCGAAGTGTTCTTCCTCAAAAATGTTGTCCATGAGCAAGGCTCCCTTGGGAGCCCACGTTCCATCCTCCTGCGTACGCTGGGCCACCCGCTGTTCGAACCGGTAGGCATCCAAGTGGACCCCTAGATTGGGGCTAGACGTGATGTCGAGTCCCAGCCGGGCAAACGCCGCCCAAGGTTCCTGTTGGACGTAAGCGTATTCGCTGCGCAGGTGCCCGCTATCCACCTCCTCGTCGCTGTGGCCAGCAGAGAGGACCAGCATAGCATTGGGACTGAGTTCAAACTCAACTTTTCCGAAACCGGAGATCCCGTCGAATCCCGCAGACCCGGGCTGGTGCCATTCGGCCCGTTGCACTTGCCCCTGGAGGTACACCGCCGCAGGACCTTTCCTGCCCCACACCTCCTGACGCGCATCAAACGTACCCCGTTCGCCGCAACTCAGGGCCGACGCTCCACCCTTTTCCCGGCCCTTGCCGGCCCCCTTGGTGATCACATTCACCACCCCTCCCAATGAGGAGCCCCAGGTGGACGAAGCGGGCCCCTTGATGACCTCGATCCGCTCGATCAGGCCCACGGGAATCGTCTCAAGAAACGGTCCCGCGGTCTCGGAACTCCATGGGATCCCGTCCAAGAGGATCAGGACATGGCGTTCTTCGTGCCCGTTGCGGAACGGGTTCGGCTCCCCCGATCCCTGGATGTGGGCGAGAGGCGTGGCACCCAAGTGGTTTCCAAACGTATACGTGTAGACTCCGGGGATTCGCTTCAAAACGTCGCCCAAAGTATGGGCGTTCATGTCCTGGATCTCTTGTGAGCCGATGAGGACGACATTTTCTGCAACCTGACTGACGGGTTTGGGGTGCCGGGTTGTCGTTACGATCGTCTCCTCGGGGTCGAAATACAGCCGCTCAAAACGGGATTCCCTGCCTTCACCCGGCCTTTCCGACAGCCCTGGCATCTTGGCAATCCGTGCCGCCCACACGGGGGTTCCGGCCCACACAACCAGTCCCGCGCACAGTGCGGTGAGCACACGTCTCGCCTGCACCCATGGAACCTCCTACCCCCTCCTGGATCGGAGACCCACCGACTGCCGAGGGTCGAAAGCCGGCCGGACGCGACGACGGATCCGGTGGAGCCCCGTGATGACGGGCGTGACAACCTAGCAAGCGACGGCCGAAAGGGCAACCGCTCCCTGCGGGGGAACGCCCCCCGGAGGACGGGACCGCCCGATGCCCCCGAACGGGGTTCCGTCCGGAGCAAAAAAAACCCGGCCCCCTCAGGAAAAGGGGGGCCGGGGTGGGACCACAGGTTCGAAACAGGGGGTCAGGCAGCCTCCTCCACCTTGGCCCCCAGGATTTCTTCAAGGTCCGCCTTCGCCGTGCCGATGGGGCGGATCTCAAAGTTCTCCACCAGCACCTCGAGCACGTTGGGGCTGACGAATGCGGGTAGCGAGGGCCCCAGGCGGATCCCCTTGATTCCCAGGTGGAACAGGCTCAGGAGGATCGCCACGGCCTTTTGTTCGTACCACGACAGGATCAGGCTCAAGGGCAGGTCGTTGACCCCGCAGTTGAACGCCTTGGCCAGGGCCAGGGCGATCTGGACCGCCGAATAAGCGTCGTTGCACTGGCCCACGTCCAGGAGCCGCGGAATGCCGCCGATGTCGCCCAGCTTCTTGTCGAAGAACCGGAACTTGCCGCAGGCGAGCGTGAGGATCACCGTGTCCCTGGGCGCCCTCTCCACGAACTCGGTGTAGTAGTTCCGCCCGGACTTGGCGCCGTCGCACCCGCCCACCAGGAAAAAGTGGCGGATGGCGCCGGTCTTGACCGCGTCGACCACCTTGTCGGCGACGCTCAGCACGGCGTTCCGGGCGAACCCCACCGTGACCGTGCCTCGGTCTTCGTCGTTCTCGAACCCCGGCAGCTCCAGGGCCTTGGCGATGACGGACCCGAAGTCTCCGTTTTCCACGTGGGTCACCCCGGGCCACCCCACCACGCCGGTGGTGAAGATGTTGTCCCGATACCCCTCCTGGGGCTCCTGGAGGCAGTTGGTGGTCATCAGGATGGCGCCCGGGAAGGCGGCGAACTCCTTCTTCTGGTTCTGCCAAGCGGTTCCGTAGTGGCCATAGAGGTGTTCGTACTTCTTGAGTTCCGGATACCCGTGGGCCGGGAGCATCTCGCCGTGGGTGTACACGTAGATCCCCTTGCCCTGGGTCTGCTTGAGCAGGTCCTCCAGATCCTTGAGATCGTGGCCCGACACCAGGATCGCCTTGCCCTTCTTGTGGCCCAGGGGGACCTCGGTGGGCACGGGATGGCCGAACCGGCCCGTGTGGGCCGCATCCAGCAGCTCCATGGCCCGGATGTTCACCTCGCCCGTCTTGAGGGCCAGGCCCACCCAGTCCTGGAGCCCTAGGCTCTTGTCGGTGAGCTTGGACAGGGCCTCGTGGAGGAACGCATACACGGCCTCGTCCTCCTGGCCGAGGATGGCCGCATGGTCCGTGTAGGCGGCCACGCCGCGCAGCCCGTACAGGGTGATCTCCTGAAGGCTCTGCACGTCCGGGTCCCGGTCCCAGTCGATGGGCAGCCGGGTCTCTTCTCCCTGCCGAACCAGGCCCGCCCGGTCGGGTGCGGGCTGGAACGACGCAGCCGGATCGTCGAACTGGGTGCGGCCGCCCGCAGCGGCCACTTTTTCCTCCAGGACCTCGCGCAGTGCCACGGCCTGCCGGATCCAGCGCTCGAACGGCTCGGGATCGAAGTTCACGTTGGTCAGGGTCGAAAACAGCGCCTTGGCCGCGAACCGGTCCACTTCGGGATCGGCCACGCCCACCCGCCGGCCCTCATGGGCCACGTGGGCAAGACCCCGCAGGGCGTACGTGAGCAGGTCCTGGAGCGCCGCCACCTCCGGGGTCTTGCCGCAGACACCGAACTTCGTGCAGGCTCCTCCCTTGGCCGTCTGTTCACACTGGTTGCAGAACATGGTTACCTCCTTCGATCTTCCGGTTGATGGAACGAACGGGTCCGCCCCCCTCAGGGGCGGCGCCACCATACCCGTTTCGGATCGTCCTTTCCCTTGAGTCACGTCAAGCCCCGCCGGGTTTTTGATACGGTTGAACCGGCGGGCGGATTGGGGTAGCGTGGGCCGGACCACCGGGCGAGGAGAGGGCGATGCCGAGGAAAGGGCGGACTCTTCTGTGGATTCTCCTGGGCGGATGGCTCCTGTCCAGTTCCACGGCCACGGCCTCTCCGCCGGGCCCTCCTCCCGTGGCGACGGCCCCTGAACTCACAGCGGCGTGCTTCACCGACCTGTCCGAACTGGGCCTGTCCGGCGAGGTGCTTCAACGGCTCGAACGCCGACGCACCGAACTCCGGAAGAAGATCATCCGGATACGTGCGGAGATCCAGGTGCTCCGGCTGGACCTGGAGGAACTCCTCCGGGACCGCAACTTCGACCTCACCCGGGCCCAGAAACTGGTGGGCGAGATCTCGGTGAAGGAATCCGAGATCCGGGTGGCCCACACCGAGTTCCTCCACGACCTGGCCCACGAACTGACGGACGAGCAATGGCAGGCTCTGCTGGACCGGGCTGTCCGGTGCGGTGGGTGCGGAAAGGAACGGCCGGGAGGACACGGCCCGTGCCGGCACCACGCGGGGGATGCCGGGTGCGGAGCGGCGCCCCGAACCCGCCAGGCACAGTGAGCTCGGTCTTCGCCCCCTCCCTCTTCGTGCCCTGCCCGAGGCGCGGAGGCGGACCGCGGCTCACCCGAGGGCCTGGTCCAGATCGGCCCAAAGGTCCTCCAGATCCTCCAGCCCTACCGAGAGCCGGAGCAGCCCCGGGGTGATCCCGAGCCGCCGCCGGTGTTCGGGTGGCATGGCCGCGTGGGACATGGTCCAGGGATAGGAGAGGATGGACTCCACCCCCCCCAGGCTCGGGGCCACCACCGGGATGCGCACCTTCCGGAGCACGCCGAGGGCCCGCTCTTCCGAGCCCACGTCGAAGCTGAGCACCGCACCCGGGCCGGATGCCTGCCTGCGGTGCACCTCGGCTCCGGGGTGTCGCTCCAGCCCCGGATAGTACACGGCCACAACCCGGGAGTCGGCCGCAAGCCTCCGGGCGAGCTCCGCTGCGGAGGCCTCTCCGAGGTCGTACCGCGCCTTCAGGGTCTTGATCCCCCGGAGCAGGAGCCAGGCGTCGTGGGGGGAGAGCACGCCTCCCAGGGCGTTCTGGAGGTATCCCACCTGCTGGGCGATGTCGGCGTCCGCCACCACGGCGCAGCCGGCCACCAGGTCGCTGTGCCCCCCCAGGAACTTGGTGGCGCTGTGCACCACGATGTCGGCCCCCAACGCCAACGGACGCTGGCGCAGAGGGGTCATAAACGTGTTGTCCACCACCGCAAGCGCGCCGCGTTCCCGGGCCGCTTCGCAGGCTGCCCGGATGTCGGTGATGGCAAGGAGGGGGTTGGAGGGGCTCTCCAGCCACACCATGCGGGTGTTGGACCGCAGCCCTCGCCGGACCGCGCCAGGATCCCCGGTGTCCACAAAGGTGGCCTCCACCCCGAACCGGGAAAACACCGCGGTGAGCGCGCGGAACGTGCCGCCGTAGACATCCCGGCTGGCGAGCACGTGGTCTCCCCGACCGAGCAGGGCCATCACCGTGGTGATGGCCGCCATGCCCGACGCAAAGGCAAACCCCGCCGTCCCCCCTTCCAGTTCGGCCACGAGCGACTCCACGGCGTGGCGGGTGGGATTGCCGGAACGGCTGTAATCGTAGGGACCGGGATGTTCGGGATCCTCCTGGTGGAACGTGCTCGCCATGACGATGGGCACCCCCACGGCGCCCGTGGCGGGCTCCACCTCGGCACGCCCTCCCACGAGCCGGGTGGACGGGTTCCGCCGTATCGTGTCGGTCATGCGTCTCCTCCGCGCAGGGCCTGGTCCAAGTCTTCCATGAGGTCTTCGACCGCCTCCAGCCCCACGGACAGGCGCACCAGGTCGTCGGTGATTCCCAGGCGCTCCCGCAGCGCAGCGGGCATGTCGCAGTGGGTCTGGAGGCTGGGCACCGTGACCAGGGTCTCCACCCCCCCCAGGCTCTCGGCAAACGTGACGAGCCGGAGCCGTTCCAGGAACTTGCCCAGCCGGGCGGCCGAGCGCAGCCGGAAGCTGAGCATGGCACCGAACCCTGCAGCCTGCCCGGCGAGCAGCCCGTGGCCGGGATGGTCCGGAAGGCCGGGATAGTATACGCGGGTGACCCCGGGATGTCCCGCAAGGAACCGGGCCAGGGCGAGCGCAGTGTCGCACTGGCGCTCCACGCGCACCGCCAGGGTCTTGAGACTACGCACCAGGAGCCACGACTGGAACGGATCGAGCACCCCGCCGGTGGTGTTCTGGAGGAACGCGAGCCGCTCGCCCGCCTCCTCTTCCCGGGCCACCAGGATCCCGGCGAGCAGGTCGTTGTGCCCTCCCAGGAACTTGGTGGCGCTGTGCACCACGATGTCGGCTCCCAACGCCAACGGACGCTGCAGGTACGGGGTGAGGAACGTGCTGTCCACCACGAGCCGGGCACCCCGTGCGTGGGCGAGCGCCGCAAGGGCCCGAATGTCGGCCACCTTGAGAAGCGGGTTGGTGGGGGACTCCACGAGCACGGCCCGCGTGTGGGAGCGCAAGGCGGCCTCCACCGCGCCCGTGTCCGACGTGTCCACGTAGGAGACGTCCAGCCCGTAGGCCGCGAACACCTGGTCCAGCACGCGGTAGGTGCCGCCGTACAGGTCCTCGGTCACGATGAGATGGTCCCCGGGCCGAAACAGCATGAACAACGTGGTGAGCGCGGCCATACCGGAACTGAACGCCAGGGCCCTGGCGCCCCCCTCCAGTCCGGCCAGGGCCTCTTCCAGCACCTTCCGGGTGGGGTTGGCCGTGCGGGAGTAGTCGAACCCGGTGGTCCGCCCGAGGCCCGGGTGGGCGAAGGTGGCGCTGGGGTGGATGGGTGTGCTGATGGCGCCGGTCTCGGGGTCGGTTCCCAGACCGGATCGTACCAAGCGGGTCTCCAGGCGCATGACATACCCTCTTTGCGGCGGTCCGGCGCCCGGCATGCACGCCACCGGACGCTGAAAATAGGCTCTTCCACCAGGCTCCTCGCTCGGAAACCTCGGGGCTGCGGCGACACCCCACACCGCCGGCCGAGGGTCGCGGGCAGAAGGCCCCCTCTCACAGGGGCCTAGAGATGCCGCCGCCTCCAACACCCGCGCCAGGCCCCGGGGCGCGCGGCTCACCGCCGGGCCGGACGTGCCGGTTCACAATCCGATGGCGTCGGCCGGCTCCGGCTCCGGCCGGGCCCCGTCCTTGTACAGGACCAGGGCCACCCCTTCGCCTTTCCGGCGGAACGTGAAGCTGAGGTCGTGCTCCCAGGCCATGCGCGCGACGGGCTCGATCTGGCCCGGGTCCCGGAGGCGAAAGAGCACCCGGTTCCCACGGGCCAACGTGTCCAGAAAATAGGAGGTCACCACGAACTCCACCGTCCCCGCCTCCCGGGTCAAATCCACCAGGTTCCCCTCGGGCTCGGTGGCGAAGTGGCGATCCAGGTGGATCACCTGGGCTCCGGCCGCACCCTCCACAGGCCGGGCCTCCCGGATGATACCCCCGCCCGCGATTCGCACACCATCCTGGATCACGAACCGGCCCGTGGCCGGGTTTTCACCGAATGGGTCCACCGCCAGGGGCCGGCGGAGCGCGAGCACCACGTTGCCCACCTCGGGCGCCTCCAACCGCTCGGCGTGGCGCTCCACCACGGCCAGAGTCGACGAGTCCAGGCGGTCTTCCACATCCGCTACCCGCACCTCCACCTCGGCCGTGGCGAGTTTGAGCCGGTATTCCTTTCCCCTGTGCAGCGGGACCTTGCCCAGCCAGAACAGGCTGGCCCGAAGTTCCCGGGCCACCACCGGGGGCCTTTCGGGCAGGGCCATGACCTCGCCCCGTTCCACGAACACCTCCTCGTCCAGCGTGATCCCCACACATTCGCCGGCAGCGGCCTCGGGGAGGGGCCCCTTCCCCCATTGCTCCACGGTGCGCACCCTTGCCGTGCGCCCCGATGGATAGAAGCATACTGCCTGGCCCGGGTGCACCGTGCCCGCCTCGATGCGACCCACGTACCGCCGGGTCCCGCCCCAGGTGTACACGTCCTGGACCGGGAAACGAAGGGGGAGTTCCGCCCCCTTCCGGGGCGGGCTGAGTTCGTCCAAGGCCTGGAGCACCGTGGGGCCCCGATACCAGGGGGTACGGTCCGAGGAACGGGCCACATTGTCCCCTTCTCGCGCGGACACCGGGATCACGTGGACTGGCACGATGCCCACCGAGTGGAGGAACGCGCGGATGTCGTTCTCCGCCCTCTGGAACACGCCCCGATCGTACCCGGCCCGGTCCAGTTTGTTCACCACCACCAATACATGACGGATCCCCAGCAGCGACAGGATGTAGGCGTGGCGCCGG
>CAZBGL010000135.1:0-5264 GCA_964491375.1 uncultured Thermodesulfobacteriota bacterium
TCTGGCGACGGTTTCGTGGGGCGGGGAGATCGAGGTGACTTGGCAGGCGAGCCCCTCGGGGGACGTGGACCACTACGAAGGGTACCGGGGAGAGGGGGAGGACCCTGAAGAGGGGGGGGCGCCGTATGGGAGCACGCGGGGGTTTTCGTTCACGGACACCGCGGTGGTGCCGGGGGTGGAGTACCGGTACGTGGTGGTGGCCGTGGATCGGGCGGGGAACCGGAGCGAGGCGAGCGAGATTGTTTCCGCGGTGGCGGAAGGGGGGGAGGGGCCGGAGATCAGGGCTGTGTGGGTGGAGCCGTTCGGGAAGCCGCTGAAGCCCGGGGATGTGCTGACGGTGCGGGTGGGGGGGCAGAGCGGTGCCGAGGTGACCGCCGATGTGGGCAGCCTGGTTCAGGGCCTGCCGCTTCGGGAAGAGGGGCGGACAGGGGAGTATGTTGGCCGGTATGTCGTCAAGGAGGAGGACATCGGGCCGAGCCGGAGCCTCCACCGTGTGGTGGTGCGCATGACGGACGCCTATGGGAGGGGTGAGCGGGCAGGCCCCGAGGTGGCGGTGGTGGGTTTGGATGGGTTGAACGACACCACGGCGCCGGTGATCGTGGAGGCGGCGCACGACGGGTGGCGTGTGGTGGGGTTCAGCGGGAAGCTGGTGGCGGGGGACATTCTGACGGTGAGGTTGCGAGGGGAGCCGGGGGGGTACGCCAGCTTCGACATCGAGGGGGTGGTTGAGGGGGTTCGGATGGAGGAGACGGCTCCTGGTGTCTACACCGGGGCGTACACGGTGGACTGGGACGACGAGGGCGAAGGGGTCCCGGTGCGGGTGCACCTGTGGGACGAGGCGGGGAACGAGGCCAGCGCGGTGGCGGGGCGGCCGGTGAGTTTCGACACACGGGTACGGCTGAGCGTCAGCTTTCGGGAAGGTCTTCTTCCTGCGGATCGGAAGAGCAAGACCCGAGTGGTTGTGAAGGCGACGGATGCGAACGGGGACGAGGTATCGGGCCACGAGATCGTGTTGAGTCTTTCGACCACGGAGGAGTACACGGGGGTGGTGGGGGGTGGACGGATCGAGGACCGGGGGGCGCGGATCGACGACGTGGACGACGTGGAGGTGAAGTGGGGGGGGGTGACGGACGCGTTTGGGGAGGTGACGGCGACGTACACCGCGGGGTTTGCGGCCAAGACCGCGTTGATCGTGGCCAAGGATCTGACGACGGGGGATGTGGGCGCGGGGTGGGTGAACACCTACGTGGCCTCCACGGTGGCGTTGGAACTGATTCCCCGGGCGCGAAGGGGCAAACCGGACCTGGCGGTGTTGGAGGTGTGGGCCGAGCCGGAGAAGCTGACAGCGGACGGGCGGAGCACGGCGCGGGTCAAGGCCCGGCTGACGGACCGGGGGGGGAAGCCGATCGAAGGGGCGAGGATACGGTTTGCGCTGGGGGGAGAGAACGGGCGGTTGCGTGTGCTTCGGGGTGGGGCGACGGACGAGCGGGGGATCGCAGAAGCGGAATACCGGGCGGGTACGGCGATCGGGACGGTGACGGTCACGGCGAGCGCGTTGGGGTACCAGGTAACCGGGTCGGTGCGGATCGTTTTGATGAGCGACGCGCCGGCGGAGATCGAGCTGGTGGCGAGCACGGATCGGCTGGTGGCGGACGGGCGTAGCGAGGCGCGGCTTCGGGTGCGGGTGACGGACGTGCACGGGAACCCGAACCACGAGGTACCGGTGTGGTTCCGGGTGCTGGAGGGGAGTGGGGAGGTGCGCCCGGGGGAGGTGTACACGGACCGGAACGGGGAGGGGGAGGCGGTGTATCGGGCGGGGAGGCGGGCGGGGAGTGTGATCGTGGAGGCGCGGCACACGAGCCGCGCGCCCACGGAGGAGGAGCTGCGGCGGGTGTACGGCACGGTGTTCGTGCCGCGGCTGGAGGCGCGACAGGAGCGGGACCGGGTGCGGATTGCGGAATGGCTGGTGGGGCCCGGGGAGGAGGTGGAGAAGGGCCAGCCCATCGTGGTGTTGGAGGGGCGGAAGCAGAGGTGGACGCTTCGGGCGCGCGAGAAGGGGGTGTTCGTACGGCGGGTGAAGCACCGGCGGGACCGGGTGGAGCTGGGGGACACCCTGGGTTACCTCGAGATCGCCCCCGAGGTCTGGAAGGAGACGTACGCGCGGTGAGACTGCGAGGAGGTTTGCTTCCTCGCGGAGCGGTGAATCCGAGAAGGGCAGAAGGGCGAAGCCGATGATCCAGAACCGATGGCTCGGTATGACCGCTTTCTTCCTGGGGATCGTGGGGATGGGGACCCGAGCGGACGCGACCCACTACCCTCCGGGTGCCCTGTGTTACGACTGCCACGCGGTGAGCGCCTCGAAGATGGTGGCGGGCACCCATCTCCTGAAAAAGTCCCAGAAGACCTTCGACCTGGGGATCACCGACACGGATCCCACGGTGCGGTGCCTGTTCTGCCACGAGACCAACGCGGTCTCGGTGGAGAACCGGGACCGGATGAAAGGCGTGGAGCACGATTTCGATGCCACCTCGCTTTCAAAACACCCCGTGGACGTGACCCAGAGCACGTTCACCGAGGACCCGACGGTTTTCGACTGCCTGGATTGCCACACCGTCTCGGGCATGAGCCCGGACGGTTCCGGCAACGCCAACATCCACGGGGTGGACGCGTCCCAGACGCTCTTGCCCGTGAACCAGACCCTTGTTGGAAACCCGAACGATCTGTCCGACGCCGAGCTTTCGACCAAGACCTGCCAGAACACCAGCTGCCACAGCTCGACCGGCTTCACAGGCAACGGGTACTCGGCGCCTCCGGCCCATGGGGCGGACAACACCAAGATCACACTGAACGACGCGGCGGTTGCCGAGAACCCGGTCTACTGCACTCGGTGCCACGGGAAGCATGCAAGTCCCGACGGCGAACGCCTGCTGGTGCTCCGGAACACCTCGGGCCATTCGGGTCGGCCCGCCACGAACCAGACCGTAAAGTTGACGGAGTGCGACGTCTGTCACACCAAGGATGAAAACGGTGGACTGGCGGACAACTACGGCCAGTACGGACACGGCAGGGTGGGGGTGGGATGTGATGTCTGCCACGAACTGTCCCACGACGTGGACGGGGACAATGTGTTTGATCCCCCACCGCGCTTGAAAAGCGGTTTGGCGGAGGACACCACCGCCGGCACGTCCACCTTTGGCACCAACTTTTACTCCAACTGCCGACACTGCCACGCAGGCCATGCACCCCACACGCCCACCCCGGCATCCGGGGGTGATACGGGTACCGGCCGGAGCGCCGGGTGCCTGGACTGCCACGACCAGCACGGGACCACCGCCGCGGATACGACCTACCAGAACGACACGATGGTCCGGCGTACGGTGGCCGGTGAGGACACCCGGCTCCCGGACGACGACGTGAAGTACAATGGCGATTGGTACATTTACGGCCAGACTTACGCCGTGTGCGACAACACGGCCTGCCATACGGCCATCCCCACGGGCCAGAGCCTGAACGACAACGGCGCGGGCGGTACGAATCACCTGGGCGGCGTGCTCGGTCCCAACTCCTGCTCCTCGGGCATGGGCTGCCACGAGGGCCACGCTTCGGCCACCACGTTCGGAGCCGCCCAGGCCTGCGACACGTGCCACGGGTTCCCCCCTTCGTCATCTGACGCTCATCCGGACAACCCCGATGCGGTCGGGGTGCACGACACCCACGTGAACCAGATCGGGTACGGGTGTTCCGAGTGCCACTACGGCAACGACCACAACCAAAGCGGATGGAGCGGCGACCAGGGCACACCCGTGCCCACGGCCAACGTGGACGTGGCTTTCAACCCGTCGTTCAATCCAAGCGGAACGTACGATGCAGCCACGAACACGTGTTCCAATCTCACATGCCACAACCCCGACGACCCCACAATTGGAATCACGGGCAAGGGTGACTCCAGCCAGACCACGCGCTCCGCGCCGGTGTGGATCGACGCGTACAAGACCACGGCCAGCACCGAGACCACCCGGAACGGATACCCGGCCAACGAGGGCACCTGGGAGATCGGAGACACCGGTGAGGAATGCGAGGCCTGCCACGTGAACTCCCTCTCCAGCAATCCGGACGGGGGATACCACTGGGCACACGACAATCCCGACGCCCCCCAAAAGAACTATCCGTGCCGGACGTGTCACAGCGGGGAGAACAGCGCGACCAATACGTATAGCGCGGATCATGCCAAGGGAAGCCTCACAGACCCGGCCCTCGTGAGCATCGACGTTTCCGTGGCGGGGCCCCCGGTGACCGGGAGCGAGACCTTTGACAACGCCACGTCTACGTGTACCGGCGTGTACTGCCACGGCGCCACCCTGAACAACGGTGGGGTCACCCAGAGCCCGGTGTGGACCGACGACACCACCGGTGACTGCGGCACGTGCCACGGGGTCTACGGGGATCCGGCCAACGCCTCGGTGCCGGAGAAGGCGGTGACGTCCAACCGGCACCCCCTCCACTACACAGCGGCCCAGGGGCCCCAGATCCAGGAGGCCCACGGGGGGACCGGGCCGGGGTGTAGTTCGTGCCACAACAGCATCGCCGATTACTCGACGAGCTGCTCGCTGTGCCACGGCTCGGGCAGCACAGGGGCCATCGCACCGGGCGCCACCACGCCCACTCCCACCCATGTGGACGGTAAGGTCGATTTCTCGGACGGTGTCCAGTTGGGGGCCACGGCCGCTTGCGACAACTGCCACTCCACCGCGACGGTCAACGGCCAAGTGGGCCGGGACCTGGCCAAGAGCTACTGGGCTACGGCGGACACCATCCCCTGCGTGAACTGCCACAACGGTATCGACCCGGGCACCTCGCTCGCCGATGGGACCGGACGTGCAGCCCCCGACGTGCTGGGGAACGACACGAGTTACGGGGCCGAGGTGACCGGGCACAACCGGGCCGCGGGCACCTACCCGGGTTCGGGCAACCCCGCAGCCAACAAGGCCTGCGGCGACTGCCACGACACCGCTTCCACCCACGTGAACAACGCAGACGACACCACGTACTCGGGCAACCGGTTGCTCTCCACGGTGAACACCGTGGCCACGGGCGGCACGGTGAGCGGCCTTTGTGGAGCCTGCCACCAAACCACCCAGGGAACGCCGGCCCAGGCGCAGGTGTCCACCCACGGCAACCTGAACACCGGGTTCACGGGCGGATCCACCCACGACCCCAATGCCGAAAGCTTCGCGTACAACTGCGAGGCGTGCCACGAGCCCCAC
>CAZBGL010000136.1:0-19709 GCA_964491375.1 uncultured Thermodesulfobacteriota bacterium
CCCCCCCTCCACGAGCACCTCGGTGATCCCCATCCGGTACAGGGCCCGCAGCACCCCGCGCAGGTCCAGGCCTCCGGCGCGTTCCTCGACCTGCAGCACCCGGGCCCCCCGCCGGTGCAGGGCCTCCAGCCGCGCCGGCGACGCCCGGGGGCCGGAGACGATCAGGGTGGAGGCGGCCGCTTCAGGGTCGAGGAGCTGGAGCTCGGGAGGGATGCGGGCCCGGGGGTCCAGCACCACCCGGAGCGGGAAGCGCTCGGGCCGGCCGGGGAGCCGCGCGGTAAGCCGGGGGTTGTCCGCCACCGCCGTGCCCACCCCCACCAGGACCGCGCCGCACCGGTCGCGCAGTTCGTGGGCCCGCCGCCGGCTGAAGGGCGAGGTGACCCAGCGACTGTGGCCCGACGCCGTGGCCGTCTTGCCGTCCAGCGTGGCTGCGGCCTTGAGGTGGACGAAGGCCCGGCCTTCCCGCACGGACAGGCAGAAGCCCTCGTTCAGGCGGCGGGCCTGGGTTTCCAGGACCCCGAGCCGCACCTCCACGCCGGCCTCCCGCAGGCGCCGCAGCCCCCCGCCCGCCACGGCCGGGTTGGGGTCCTCCATGGCCGCCACCACCCGGCGCACCCCGGCCGCCAGGATCCGGTCGGTGCAGGGCGGGGTCCGGCCGTGGTGGCAGCACGGCTCCAGGGTCACATAGAGGTCCGCCCCTCGGGCCTGGCTGCCGGCCTCCTCCAGGGCGAACACCTCGGCATGGGGCTCGCCCGCCCGGGGATGGAACCCCCGGCCCACGATCCGGCCGTCCCGGACCACCACGCACCCCACGGCGGGGTTCGGCGCGGTCCGGCCCAGCCCCTGCCGGGCCAGATCCAGGGCCAGGGCCATGTAGAACCGGTCCGCGGTTTCGGTCACCCGTTCTTCTGTCCCTCCAGGAACTCCCGGAGGGCCTCCACGAACTCGTCCACCCCACGGAACTCCCGGTAGACCGAGGCGAACCGCACGTAGGCCACGGCGTCCAGGGTCTGCAGTTCGGCCATCACGGCCTCGCCGATCTCCCGGCTGGGCACCTCCTTGCGGCCCTCCTCCTGGAGGCGGGCCTCGATCCGGTCCACGATGCGCTCCAGGGTGTCGGCCGAGACCGGGCGCTTTTCGCACGCCTTCTTGAGTCCCGTGAGAATCTTCGAGCGGTCGAAGGTCTCCCGGCGGCCGTCCTTTTTCACCACCAAGGGAAGGCTCTCCTCCACCCGCTCGTACGTGGTGAAGCGCCGCCCGCAGGCCACGCACTCGCGGCGGCGGCGGATCACCTCGCCCTCCCGGGACACCCGGGAGTCGATCACCCGGTCCTCCATCTTCCCGCAGAACGGGCAGCGCATCCCTCAAGTGTCTCCGCCAGGGGGCTCCCCCAGGGGAACCAGGTCGATGGCCGCGCTGCGGAGCATCTCGCGGCTGAGGGGATCGGCATACCCCTCCAGGTAATACACCCGCCGGATCCCCGCGTTGATGATCATCTTGGTGCAGATGACGCACGGAAGGTTGGTGCAGTAGAGGTCTGCCCCCTGGATGGACACGCCGTGCTGGGCCGCCTGGAGGATCGCGTTCTGCTCGGCGTGGAGCCCCCGGCACAGCTCGTGGCGCTCCCCCGAGGGAATCCCCAGTTCCTCCCGCAGGCAGCCGACCTCGAGGCAGTGGGGGATGCCCGACGGGGCGCCGTTGTAGCCCGTGGCCAGGATCCGTTTGTTCTTGACCAGGATGGCCCCCACCTTCCGGCGGGTGCAGGTGGAGCGGGTGGCCACGAGCTTGGTGATCTCGGTGAAGTACTCCTGCCAGGACGGACGCATGGTTCTCCTGCGGGGCGCGCGGGAGCCCGGTACGGTCCTACACGAGCAGCCGGGCGTAGAACGGGAACTGGGCACACAGTTCCCGCACCTCGGTCCGCACCGCCGCCTCCACGCCGGGCTCGCCGCACCGTTCCAGCACCCGCGCGATGGCGGCGGCGATCCGGTCCATCTCGGCCGGGCCCATGCCCCGGGTGGTCACGATGGGGGTGCCGATCCGGATGCCGCTGGTCACCGTGGGCCCCCTCGGGTCGAACGGGATGGAGTTCTTGTTCACCGTGATGCCGGCGCGGTCCAGGCTCTGCTCCGCGTCCCGGCCGGTGATGCCCCTTGCGGTGAGGTCCACGAGGAACAGGTGGTTGTCCGTGCCCCCGGACACGATGTCGTACCCCCGGGCCCGGAGGGCGGACGCCATGGCACGGGCGTTGTCCACGATCCTACGGGCATAGGCCCGGAACTGCGGCGTGGAGGCCTCCCGGAACGCCACCGCCTTGGCCGCCACCTGGTGCATCAGGGGCCCACCCTGGAGGCCTGGGAACACGGCCTTGTCGATGGCCTCGGCGAACTCGGCCCGGCACAGGATCAGGCCTCCCCGGGGGCCCCTCAGGGTCTTGTGGGTGGTGCTCGTGACCACGTCGGCATGGGGCACCGGGCTCGGGTGGGCCCCGCCGGCCACCAGGCCCGCGATATGGGCCATGTCCACCACGAGGTACGCCCCCACCTCGTCCGCGATGCTCCGAAACGCCTCGAAGTCCAGGACCCGCGAGTAGGAACTGGCCCCGGCCACGATCATCCGGGGCCGCTCCCGCCGGGCGATCTCCCGCACTTCGTCGTAGTCGATCGTGCCGGTGTCCTTCCGGACCCCGTAGGTGACGGCACGGTACTGGCGGCCCGAGAAGCTCACGGGCGCCCCATGGGTGAGGTGTCCGCCGTGGGCCAAGGCCATCCCCAGGATCGTGTCGCCGGGTTCGAGCAGGGCGTAGTACACGGCCATGTTGGCGGCCGAGCCCGAAAGGGGCTGGACGTTGGCGTGCTCGGCCCCGAACAGGGCCTTGGCCCGCTCCACGGCCAGTTCCTCGGCCCGGTCCACGAACTCGCAGCCCCCGTAGTAGCGCCGGCCGGGATAGCCCTCGGCGTACTTGTTCGTGAGCACCGACCCCTGGGCCTCCAGCACCGCCTCGGACACGTAGTTCTCCGAGGCGATGAGCACGATGCCCTCTTCTTCCCGCCGGATCTCCCCCTGGATCGCCTCCCAGATCTCGGGGTCCTCGTCGGCCAGCGCCCAGGCTCGCTCGCGTTCGATCTCGTGGATCTGCGCGATCCGGCGGGCGTGGCGCCCGCCCTCGAACCGCGCCTCGAGCCACGTGCGCACCATCTCCCGGGCCCGCGCCGGGTCGGTGGTGCGCCCTCCGATCACGAGCACGTTGGCGTCGTTGTGTTCCCGGGCCATGCGGGCGGAGTAGGCGTCGTACACCAGCGCGGCGCGGACCCCCGGGATCTTGTTCGCCACGATGCTCATGCCGATCCCGGTCCCGCAGAGCAACACGCCCCGTTCCGCCTCGCCCCGGGCCACCCGCCGGGCCAGTTCCACCCCGAACTCCGGATAGTCCACCGGGTCGCCGTTGTCCGGGCCCAGGTCCCGGACCTCGTGGCCCAGTCCCCGGAGGAACCCCTTGAGGTCCTCCTTGAGGGCGTACCCTCCATGGTCGCTGGCGATGAGGATCATGATCAACCTTCGTAACGCCGGAACAGGAGCGAGGCGTTCGTGCCGCCGAACCCGAACGAGTTGGAAAGCACGGCCCGGATGCGGCCCTGCCGGGCCTCGTTGGGCACGTAGTCCAGGTCGCAGTCGGGGTCGGGGGTGTCGTAGTTGATGGTGGGCGGTGCCACCTGCTCCCAGAGGGCCATCACCGAGAACACCGCCTCCACGCTGCCGGCGGCGCCCAGGAGGTGCCCGGTCATGCTCTTGGTGGACGACACCCAGAGTTTCTTGGCGTGGTCGCCGAACACCCGCTTGATCGCCAGGGTCTCGTAGTAGTCGTTGAACGGCGTGCTGGTCCCGTGGGCATTGACATGGTCCACCTCATCGGGCGACATGCCCGCCGATCGCAGGGCCCCCTCCATGCACCGGGCCGCGCCGTCCCCCTCCGGGTCGGGGGCGGTGATGTGGTATGCATCCGAGGTGGCCCCGTAGCCCACGAGCTCGGCGTAGATCCGGGCCCCGCGCGCCTTGGCCCGCTCCAGTTCCTCCAGGACGAGCACGGCCCCGCCCTCGCCCATGACGAACCCGTCTCGGTCCTTCTCGAACGGGCGGCTCGCCCTTTCGGGCTCGTCGTTGCGGGTGGAAAGGGCCCGCATGGCGTTGAACCCGGCCACGGCGAGCGGGGTGATCGTGGACTCGACGCCCCCGGCGAGCATCACGTCGGCATCCCCCCGCCGGATCATGTGCCAGGCCTCGCCGATGGAGTGCGCGCCGGTGGCGCACGCCGTCACGATGGAGAGGTTCGGTCCCTTCGCACCGGTGAGGATGGAGACGTACCCGGGCGCCAGGTTGGCGATCACCATGGGGATAAAGAACGGGCTCACCCGGCGGGGACCGGACTCCAGCAGCACCTTGTGCTGGGCCTCGATCTGGGGGAGCCCCCCGAGCCCCGCGCCGATGGACACGCCCACCCGGTGGGCCTCCTCCTCGCGGATCTCCATGCCCGCGTCGTCCAGGGCCATCCGGGTGGCCGCCACGGCGTACTGGATGAACACGTCCATCTTCTTCAGCTCGCGCCGGTCCATGTAGGCCGACGCGTCGAATCCCTTCACTTCGGCGGCGATCTGGGTCTTGTACCCTGCCGCATCGAACTTGGTGATCGGGCCCACGCCGGAACGGCCCGCCACGCAGTTCTCCCAGCTCTCCTCCAGGCCGATCCCCAGCGGGGTGATACACCCCATCCCGGTCACGACCACACGTCGCACCGTCACGGTTCCTCTCCTCCTGAATCCGCTCCCGCGGATTCATTTAGGGAAGGGAGCCAGACCCTTGGGCCTGGCCCCCTTCCCTAACCCCCGAAAAGGTCCCTCAGGCTGCCAGCTTCTGCTTGATGTAGTCGATCGCGTCCTGCACGGTGCGGATCTTCTCGGCGTCCTCGTCGGGGATCTCCTGGTCGAACTCCTCTTCCAGGGCCATGACGAGCTCGACCGTGTCCAGGCTGTCCGCCCCCAGGTCCTCGATGAACCGGGCCTCGGGCACCACCTTGTCCTCGTCCACGCCGAGCTGTTCCGCGATGATCTTCCGGACCGTTTCCTCGATGTTTGCGCTCATTGTCTCCCTCTCTCTCCGGCTTAGGGTTAGCCCATGTACATGCCGCCGTTGACGTGAAGCACCTGACCGGTGATGTACGCGGCCCGGTCCGAGGCCAGGAAGGCCACGGCGTGGGCCACGTCCTCGGGGATTCCAAGCCGTGCCATGGGAACCTGGGCCAGCAGGCCCTCCCGCACCGCCTCGCCCAGGGCCGCGGTCATGTCCGTGTCGATGAAGCCGGGGGCGACGGCGTTCACCCGGATCCCCCGGTTGGCGTACTCCCGGGCCAGGCTCCGGGTGAGCCCTTCGAGCCCCGCCTTGGCCGCGCAATAGGCGGCCTGGCCGGGGTTGCCCACCGAGCCCACCACGCTCGAAACGTTCACGATCACCCCGCGCCGGGCCCGCACCATGTGCCGCAGGCAGGCCTTGGCGCACAGGAACGCCCCCGTGAGGTCGGTGGCCAGCACCGCCTCCCAGTCCTCCAGCTTGAGGCGCAGGGCCACCTGGTCGCGGGTGATGCCCGCGTTGTTGACGAGCACGTCCACCCCGCCCCAGGTCTTCGCGATGCGGTCCACGGCCCGGGCGACGCTGTCGGGGTTCGACACGTCGAGTTCCAAGGGCAGTGCCTCCCCCCCGATCTCGGCCGCGACCCTTTCGGCCGCCTCCGGGTTCCGGCCGGTTACGCCCACCCGGGCGCCCTCGCGGGCGAACAGCTCGGCCACGGCACGGCCGATACCCCGGGTGGACCCGGTGACCAGCACGACGCGCCCCGCGAACTCCGGCATGCTCCTACCTCCCGGACGGCCCCGGAACCAGGGCCGCCACGCCTTCAGGGCCTTCCACGCCCACCACCTCGGTCCTGCGGGCGATCCGGCGGATCAGGCCCGCCAGCACCTTGCCCGGCCCGACCTCGGCGAACCGATGGGCACCGGCCTCCACGAGCCCCTTCACGCAGTCCTGCCAGCGCACCCGGTGGCTCACCTGGTCCACGAGCTTCCCGGGGATCTCCGAACCCGTGCGGTAAGGCCGCCCGTCCACGTTGGCATACACGGGAAACCGGGGGTCGGCGAACCGCACCCCTTCCAGCACCCGCGCGAGGCGCTCGGCCGCCGGCCCCATGAGGGAGCAGTGGAACGGGGCGCTCACCGCGAGAGGAACCGTGCGGCGGGCGCCGGCCTCGGCCGCTCGGCGGCACAGCGCCTCCACCGCCCCGGTGTGCCCGGAAACCACCACCTGGCCCGGGCAGTTGTCGTTGGCCACCTCCACCACGGCCCCGGGCCGGGTCACCTCCCGGCACAGGGCCTCCACCGCGTCCACGTCCAGGCCGATCACGGCGGCCATCCCCCCCTCGCCCACGGGTACGGCTTCCTGCATGAACCGGCCGCGCTGCTCCACCAGGCGCACCGCGTCGGCAAACTCCAACGCCCCGGCGGCCACCAGGGCGGCGTACTCCCCCAGGCTGTGCCCGGCCGCGGCCACCGGGTCCGGGAACCCGGCGCTCCGCAGCGCCCGCAGGCACGCCACGCTCACCGTGAGGATGGCCGGCTGGGTGTTCTGGGTGAGCCGGAGCTCGTCCTCCGGCCCCTCGAAGATCAACTTCGACAGGGGACGGCCCAGGGCTTCGTCGGCCTCCTGGAAGGTCTGCCGTGCTTCTGGAAAGGCTTCGGCAAGCGACCGGCCCATCCCGACGTATTGGGACCCCTGCCCCGGAAACACGAACGCGGTGCCCATGGAATGTCTCCCGCGGAGGGACGGAGGGCTTGCGGGAAAGTCCGCGTGACTATACGTAAAGTCCCTTCCCCGGCGCAACCCCCGGTTGACCGCTCACCACCGGATCAGCACGGCGCCGTAGGTGAACCCGGCGCCAAAGGCGTCCAACAAGACGAGGTCGTTGGGTTTCAGAAGCCCGGACCGCACCATCTCGTCCAGGGCGATCGGCACCGAGGCCGCCGAGGTGTTCCCGTAGCGGTCCAGATTCACGTAGACCTTGTCCTCCGGCACGTGAAGCCGGAGACGCACGGCATCGATGATCCGCCGGTTGGCCTGATGGGGCACGAACCAGTCGAGATCGTTCCCGGAGCACCCCGCCGTTTCCAGCACCTCCTCCGCGATCCGGTGAAGGGTGCGCACGGCCACGCGGAACACCTCGTTGCCCTGCATCTTCACGCAGTGGAGACGCTCCCGCAGGCTCTCCGGCGACGCCGGGTGCCGGGATCCCCCACCGGGCATGTGGAGCAGCGGCCAGTAGGACCCGTCCGCCTCCATCCGCGCCGCCAGGATCCCCTGGCCGGGTTCCTCCGCGGGGCCCAGCACGGCCGCCCCGGCGCCGTCGCCGAACAGCACGCAGGTGGTGCGGTCCTCCCAGTCCAGGATCCGGCTCAGGATCTCGGCCCCGATCACCAGGGCATGACGGGCCGCCCCGGTCCGGATGAACTGGTCGGCCACGGTGAGGGCGTACAGGAAGCCGGTGCACCCGGCGCTCAGGTCGAAGGCCATCTGGCCCGAAATCCCCAGGCGGTCCTGGAGCAGGCAGGCCGTGGCCGGGAACCCCAGGGCCGGGGTCACCGTGGCCACGATCACCAGGTCCAGGTCCGTGGGTCGGAGGCCGGCCATCTCCAGCGCTCGGCGGGCCGCCCCCTCGCACAGATCGCAGGTGTCCATCCCGGGCGGGGCGATGCGGCGTTCCCGGATGCCCGTGCGCGTGCGGATCCATTCGTCGCTGGTGTCCACCCGGGCCTCCAGGTCCGCATTCGTGAGCACCCGGTCCGGCACGCACCGGCCGGTGCCCAGTATCCGGGTTCTCGGCAGGTGACGGCGTTCGGTCACTCGGCCTCTTCCTTGTCCTTGCCCTCGCGGCGGGAATGCATGATCCGGTCGCGGATCTGGCTCCAGAACCGGCCCTTGGGGGAGGCCCAGGCTTCGAGGTCCTGATGTTTCTCGAGCATCTGGGTCAGGTGCAGGTTCACGCGCCGCTCCGCGAAATCCCGGGCCACCCGGATGGCGTTGCGGATGGCCCGGGCGTCGGAGGAGCCGTGGGCCACGATCCCCACCCCGTTCACGCCCAGGAGCGGCGCCCCCCCCACCTCGGCGTAGTCCATGCGCTCCTTGAGCCTGCGGAAGGCCCGCCGCGCCAGCAAGTAGCCCATGCGGGGCAGCACCCCCCGGGACATCTCCTCGCGGATGATCTGGGCCATGGCCTGGCCCAGGCCCTCCGAACTCTTGAGCAGGGCGTTGCCCGTGAAGCCGTCGCACACCACCACGTCGGCGGTGCCGGCGAAGATGTCCCGTCCCTCCACGTACCCCAGGTAGTTCATGGAGGAGTGCTTCATGGCCGCGTGGGCGCTGCGGGTGAGATCGGTCCCCTTGGTCTCCTCCTCCCCGTTGGACAGGATCCCGACCCGGGGCCGGGGAACCTGGAGCACGTAACGGCTGAACACCTCTCCCATCACGGCGAACTGGACCAGGTGGATGGGCTTGCATTCCACATTGGCCCCCACGTCCAGGAGCACAGTGGCCCCCCCCAGGGAGGGCAGCACCGCCGCGATGGCCGGCCGGTCCACCCCGGGCAGCCGGCCCAGGGTCAGCACGGCGAAGGCCATGGCCGCGCCGGAGTTGCCGGCGCTCACGGCAGCCCGCGCTTCGCCCGCCTTGACCAGCTGGAAGGCCACGCGCACCGAGGCGTCCTTCTTCCGGCGCACGGCCACGGAAGGGCTCTCGTGCATGCCCACGACCTCGGAGGCGTGCTTGATGGAGAGGGGCAGGTTTTCGGTGTCGTAGCGCTGGAGGTGCTGGAGCAGGATCTCCCGGTCGCCCACCAGGATCACGTGGATGCCCAACTCCCGGGCCGCTCGGACCGCTCCCTCCACCAGGGCCTCGGGGGCGTGGTCGCCCCCCATCGCGTCCAGGGCAATCCGCATCGGGGAGGCCGTTTACAGCTCCTCTTCCTCGATCCGGACCACCTCACGGCCCTTGTAGGTGCCGCAGTGCAGACACGCCCGGTGGGGCTCCTTGGGCTCGAGGCACCGTGGGCACGTGTCCAGGTTGGGCACCGACAGGGCGTGGTGGGACCGGCGTTTGCGTTTGCGGGCGAGGGAGGTCTTCCTCTTGGGTACGGCCATGTTTCTCTCCTGAGCGCAGCATGGGGTGTTCGGTCGTTGGGAACGGAGAACCTTATCCGGCGGACCGCTTGGGCCGCCACCGGGCCAGCGCTTCCCACCGGGGATCGGGCGCCTTTTCACGGCAGTTGCAAGATTCGAGGTTTCGGTTCGCCCCGCAACGGGGACAGAGCCCGGCGCAGTCCTCCCGGCACACGGGATGGGCGGGAAGCCCCAGGAGGAGTTGCTCCAGCGCGGTCCGTGCGAGATCGACGGTGCGCTCCGCAAGCGGCACCAGGTCCAGGTCCTCCGGATGGAGTTCGTGTTCTCCCGGCGGGAGGTGAAAGTCTTCGACAAAGGTGAGATGGAACGTCTCCTCCACGCGGTGTTCGAACGGCTCGAGGCACCGCACGCACCGCACCCGGACCCGGGCCCCGATGGAGCCCGAGACGAATACGTCGCCTCCCGAAGGTTGTATCCGTGCCTCCCCTGCCAAGGGGGTCAGCACGTCCACCGCTCCGGATCCCCACTCCTGCAACCGGGCCGCCACCTCCCCGGCGGAAAGGAACAGGGAGACCTCCTGGCCGTGTTCCGGGAGGGCATCCACGTCGATGATCAGCGGGTGCTTGGCCACGGTGCTCTCCAGACGCAGAATAAGCCGCTTATTATAGTCGCGGCACGTCGGGCGTCAACGGATTTCCGCCGCTCGGCCGGGTGGGACAACTTGTACCGCACGGCCCGTGCCCGTATACTCCTCCTCGGAGAATCGGCTTGCGGGTTGGGAGGAGCGTTCCATGCGGTGGTGGGTGCGGGGGGGCGCTGCCCTGTTCGTCGGGTTGTTCGTGTGGACTTCCGCAGCCGGGGCCCGGGTCGCTCCCGAGGCCGCGCTCCGGAAGCGGGCGGGCAACTACTATCTGAAGCTCCGCCAGTACGAGAAGGCCCGGGACGAGTACCTGGCGGCCCTCCAGATCTCCCCGGATTTCCCCGAGGCCCATTATAACCTGGGGGTGGTCTACTTTTTCCGGCTCAAGGACTACCCGCGGGCCCTGTACCACTTCGTCCGGTACGCCACACTCCGGCCCGATGCGTCCGACCTGGATCAGGTGCGGGAACTCGTGCTCCAGGCGCTGCGGCGGATCCAGCAGGCCGAGCGGGACGCCTACGCGAGAGCCCTCAGGGAAGGCACGGCCGAGGCCTTGAGACGCTACGTTCGCCGTCATCCTGACAGCCCCTATGCGGAGGATGCGCGCCGGAAGCTCCGAGCGCTTCGCGAGTACGAGGAGGCGAAGGAGGCTTGGGAGCAGGAGAGCCGTCGGGCGTATGAGCGGGCCGTGGCCTCTGGAACCCCGGAGGCGCTGGAGTCGTTTTTGGCGCGGTATCCGGACTCCCCGCTCGCGGACGAGGCCCGAAGGCTCCTGGAGTTGAGACGGGAGCGGGCGACCGAGGCCGAGCAGGCTTTCGGGGAGGCCATGGACGTCGGCACCGTCGAGGCCTTGGCCGCGTTCCTGGAGAAGTATCCGGACTCGCCCCACGCCACCGAGGCCCAGGCCCGGCTCGACCACCTGAAAGCCGCCCGGGCGGCGTTCGGGATCGCCCGCGAGGCCCGCTCCGTTGCGGCCCTCGAGCGGTTCCTGGAGGCGTATCCTGACGTGCCCGAGGCGGCCGAGGCCGAGCGCCTGTTGGAAACCCTCCGCCGAGAAGAAGGGGGGAAGGGGGCGGAGGAACCCCGACCCTCGGGCAAAGGGGCTCCCCCCGGACCCCCGTCCGAGGAGGGGGGGGACGCCGCATGGGCCGAGGCGGAGCGGGCCCACACGCCCGAGGCCTACGAGGCGTTCCGGAGGCGGTATCCGGATCATCCCATGGCCGAAGAGGCCCGGCGGCGGGCCGCCGCGCTTCGGGCCGAAGCGGAAGCGCCTCCCGCGCAGAGCCGAGGGGCCGGCGCCGACGTGCAGGCCCGTGCGGACTGGGAAGCCGCGCGCCGTGCCGACACGGCCGAGGCCTACCGTTCGTTCCTCAGGGCGCACCCGGAGGGGAGAGAAGCCGAAGAGGCCCGGCGCCGCCTCGAGGAACTGGAACGCCGGGTCCAGCAGGCAGAGGGCAAGCTTTCCAGGGAAAAGCGCAAGGCCTTGGAGCGGTACCGGAGGATGCTGCAGGGTCAGTGATCGGAACCTGCCCGCTCCCCTCCGGCGCTGCGGAGCAGGTACGCCTCGATGAACGGGTCGAGGTCCCCGTCGAGCACGCGGCCCACGTTTCCCTCTTCGAGCTGGGTCCGGTGATCCTTCACCTTCTGATAGGGCTGTAGGACATAGGAGCGGATCTGGTTCCCCCAGGCGATCTCCTTTTTTTCCCCGGACAGGGCCTGTCGTTCCTCCTCCTTCTTCCGCCGTTCCAGGTCCAGGAGCCGGGCCTTGAGGATCCGCATGGCGTTGGCCCGGTTCTTGTGCTGGCTCCGCTCGCTCTGACACGTGACCACGATCCCCGTGGGGAGGTGGGTGATCCGGACGGCCGACTCCGTGCGGTTCACATGCTGACCGCCCGCTCCGCTCGCACGGAACACGTCGATTCGCAGGTCCTTCTCATCGATCTCCACGTCCGTCGTCTCCTCCACCTCGGGATACACGGCCACCGAGGCAAACGAGGTGTGACGACGGGCCTGGGCGTCGAACGGACTGATCCGGACGAGCCGGTGCACCCCCTCCTCGGCCTTCAGGTACCCGTAGGCGTAGGGGCCGCTCACCGTGAAGGTCACGTTCTTGATCCCGGCTTCGTCCCCCGGAAGCTCGTCCACGACCTCCACCCGATACCCCCTCCGCTCCGCCCACCGCAGGTACATGCGCAGCAGCATCTGAACCCAGTCCTGGGCCTCGGTGCCCCCCGCGCCCGCGTTGATGGCCACGATGGCGTTGGACCGATCGTGGGGGCCGGAGAGCATCTTGCGGAACTCGATCTCCCGCACGCCCCGCTCCACCCGTTCCAATCGGTCTTCGGTCTCCCGTTGGAGATCCGGGTCCTCTTCCTCCTCCATGAGCTCCCACGCCACCTGGCACTCGTCCAGTTCGTCCCGGAGGCGTCTCCAGGCGTCGATCTCGGCCCGGAGGCGTTCGCGTTCCTGGCTGACCTTGGCTGCGCGGTCCGGGTGGTCCCAGAAATCCGGCTGGGCCATCTGGGCCTCGAGCTCCGAGGCCCGTTTCTCCTTGGAGGCAAAGTCAAAGATGCCTCCAGAGTTCGTCAAGGCGTCGGCGGAGGTCCGCAATCCGGTCCGGAATCGACATGGGCTCTCACTCCTCGGCGTTGTACCGGTGGGGACTCGGCGACTGTGTCCGGTATGCCATCCGGCGCGGGCGGCGTAGGATAGCAAAAAGGCCACCCGCCACCAAGACGCCGCAGGCCGGGGCGATCCACGGTCGCAGGAGGGCCTGGGGCGTGGCGCCCGGAAGCGGATAGGCCACGTCCACCGAGAACCGAGCACGCTCCCCCAGCGGCGTGGCCCGGACCAGGCGCCCCTTCCGGTCGAAGACGGCGCTGATACCGGTGTTGGCCGCCCGTACGACCGGAAGGCCGTTCTCGGCCGCCCGCCACGCCGAGAACGCCAGATGCTGGGCGGGCCCCGGGGTCCGCCCGAACCAGCCGTCGTTGGTCAGCACCACGAGGATCTGGGCCCCCAGTTCGGCGTGCCGGGCCGCAAGGCCCGGAAAGATCGCCTCGAAGCACACCAGGGGACCGAGCGCGGGAAGGCCCGGCGCTCGGATGGGCCGCACTCCCTCTCCGGGCCGGAAGTCCCCGGCCCCCTCCACGAGTTTCTTCACGAAAGGGAAGAACCGCCCCAGGGGCACGTACTCACCGAACGGCACCAGGTGGACCTTGTCGTACCGGCCTCGCAACCGTCCGGCCGGGCCCATCAGAAACACGGCGTTCCGGTACTCCACGCCCCGGGGGGTGCGCACGTACCCGGGCGCGCCGAACAGGAGCCAGACCTTTTCCTCTCGCACCAGGGATTCCAGACGCACCCGGTCGGCCGACCGGTCCTGGGCATAGAAGGGAGCCGCGGTCTCAGGCCACACGACGAGCCGGCTGCCCTGGGCCGCAAGGGCCTGGTTCAGGTGCCCGTAGATCCGCAGGGTGGTTTCCCGATACGCTGGATCCCACTTCTGGGCCTGGTCGATGTTCCCCTGTGCCACCCCGATGCGGATGCGTCCCTCCGGGGGGGGGAGGGGGGGCGGGGTGGCCGCGAGGGCCGCCCAGACGGCTCCGGCGCTCAGGGGGACGATCAAGGGCCAGCGCGGCAGGGGTTTCCCGTGGAGGCGCCGGGCCAGCACCCAAGCCGGGGCCGCCGCCAGGGCGGCCAAGAGCAAACGCACCCCGTCGACTCCCACCCAGGGGGCCAGGTCCAGGGCCGGGCCCACCCGCCACAGGGCCTGGGGGAGGTCCCCCCAGGGGAAGCCGGTGAGGAGCCGTCCCCTCAGACCTTCCGATGCGGTCCAGGCCAGCGGTGCCAGCACCAGGGCACCCGAGGGGGAACGGCGGGCGGCCAGGCCCACCACCGCGGCCGTGAGCGCCGGGTACAGGGCCAGGTATGCGACGAGGGCCCCGATACACGCCGCCCCCCCGATCCATCCCAGCCCGCCGTACCGCACCACGGTGGGCACCAGCCACCACAGCAGGGCTCCGAAATACCCCAGGCCCCACATCCACCCCGTGGAGAACGGGGCGCGGTCCGGCCGGGCGGTGCATCCCCCCACGAGCGCCGAAACCCCGAGCAACGCCGCGGGCCAGAACCCTGCCGGGGGAAGGCCCAGGGCGGCGGCCAGGGCGCCGACCCCCCCCGCCCCCCACAACCAAGGGTCACGCCACCTCGACCCGGTTCCGGCCATGGGCTTTGGCGCGGTACAGGGCCTCGTCGGCCGCCTTGAGCAGTTCGTCGGGCGTGCGGTCCACCTCCCCGGGCCGGTAGTCGGCCACCCCCATGCTGACCGTCACCCGGAGCCGGCCGTCCCCTTCGGCCAGGGGCACGGGTTCGGAGGCGATGCGTTTCCGGAGCCGCTCGGCCAGGTTGCGGGCCCGGGTCGCGTCCGTGTTCGGAAGGAGCAGGACGAACTCCTCCCCCCCATAGCGGGCCACCAGGTCCTCGCTGCGCACGCCGTCCTTCAGGATGCCCACCAGCCACACGAGCACCCGGTCACCGATGGGGTGGCCGTACGTGTCGTTGATCCGCTTGAAGTGGTCCAGGTCGATCATGACGCACGCCAGGGGCTCGCCGTGGCGGCTCGCACGGGCGTACTCCGTGCGAAGCCTCTCCTGGAAGTGCCGGTGATTGTACGCCCGGGTGAGCCCGTCCGTCACGGACAGGAGGCGCAGTTCCTGGTTGGCCGCGTCGAGTTGGCGCGTAAGGGCCTCGAGTTGCTGGTTTTTCGCCTCCAGCTCCAGGTTCTGCTGGTAGAGGCGCTTCTGCAGGGCACGGATCCTCAAGAGGCTCTTCACCCGGGCCAACAGCTCCAGGTTGTCGAAGGGCTTGGCGATGTAATCGTCGGCCCCGGCAGCCAGCCCCCGGGCCAGATCCTCCACCTCGCCTTTGGCCGTGAGCATCAGGATGGGGATGTACTCCTCCTCCCGCTCGTTGCGGCGCAGGGCCCGGCACACCTCGTAGCCGTCCATTTCGGGCATCATGACGTCCAGAAGCACCAGGTCGGGCCTGGATTCCTGGATCCGTGCAAGGGCCTCCCGTCCATCGGATGCCTCCCGCACCCGATACCCCTCCGCCCGGAGCACGTCCGAAACCATGGCCCGCACGATGCGGCTGTCGTCCACCACGAGGATCTCTGGGGTCTCCATCACCCGTCTCGCCTCTCGGGGGCTTCCGATCCCAGGGCCTCCACCAGGGCGCCGGGCATCTCCCTGGCCGGCACTACCCGCGTGGCCGCCCCTGCTTCGATGGCCGCTTTGGGCATCCCGAAGATGACGCTGGAGGCCTCGTCCTGCACCAGCACCTCGCCGCCGGCCCTGCGGATGGCCAAGGCACCCCGGGCGCCGTCCCGACCCATGCCCGTGAGCACCAGGGCCACGCTCCTCGAGCCGAACGCCTGGGCCACCGATTCGAACAGCACGTCGGCCGAGGGGCGGCACGAGTTGACCGGTGGCCCGCGATGCAGCACGGCACGCCCCCGTCGGACCACCAAGTGCCCCCCGTCTGCGGCCAGATATACGGTGCCCGGGTGCAACGGTTCCGGGGTCTCCACCACCCGCACCGGAAAACCGGTCTCCTTTTCGAGCCAGCGGGCGAAGCCCCGCGTGAACCCCAGGCTGATGTGCTGGACCAGGAGCACGGGGCAGGGGAACGGCCGGGGGAGGGCGGACAGGAGGGCCTGTACGGCCCGGGGACCGCCGGTGCTCGCCGCCACGGCCACCGCGCTGCGCCGCACCGGCCCGGCCACCGAAGCCGGGCCGCTGGGGGCTGCGTCCTCGATCGTCCATCCCCGGCGGCGTCCCACCCGGGCGTACAGCTTGATCCTGGAGCGGAGCTCCTCGGCCAGGGCTGTGTACTCTTCCCGGGAGACCGCTCCGTCCGGCTTGGGCAGGGCCTCGAAGGCACCGGCCCTCACCGCCCGGAAGGCGCTCTGGACCTCCCCGGGGTTGACCGTGGCGCTGAGGATGAGCACGGGTGTGGGGCACTCGGCCATGATCCGTTCCACCGCGGTCAACCCGTCCATCACGGGCATGTGGATGTCCATGACCACGGCGTCGGGGCGTACCTCGTGGCAGCGCTTCACCGCCTCGAGGCCGTTTTCGGCCTCGGCCACCACCTGGATGTCCGGATCCTCCTCGAGGAGGTCGCGCACCACCGTGCGCACCAGGCGGGAGTCGTCCACCACCAGCACCCGGATCACGAAACCCCCTCCGCGTGTCTGCCCCGCGCGCAGAGGGCCCGTACCGCCTCTGCGAACTCCCGCTGCCTGAACCGGTCCTTTCGCAGACACACATTTGCTCCGGCCTGCCGGGCCGCCTCCTGGTCCTCGGGAGAGGAACGGTTGGAGACCACGATGACCGGAAGGTCGGACAGATCCGGATCGTTCCGGATCCTCCGGCTCAGTTCCAGCCCGTCCATACCCGGCATCTCCAGGTCCGTGACCACCAGATCCACCGGTTGCTGCCGGAGGATCCGCCAGGCCTCCATCCCGTTGGCCGCGGAGAGTGTGGAAAAACCCAGGTGGCGCAGGAGGTTCTCCTCCATGTGCCGCGTGGTCACCGAGTCGTCCACCACGAGCACCCTCGCAGCCCGTTTGGGCGGGCTCGCCTCGAAGCGGTAAAGTGCCTCCAGTTCGCTCCACCGTCCGTAGAGGTCCACCACGTTGAGGACCGGCAAGGCCTCCCCCGTGGGGAGGAAGGAGACCCCCAGAAGGAACGGAACGCCCCTGAGGTGCTCGCCCAGGGGCTTGAGCACGATCTCCCGCTCCCCCTCCAATCGGTCCACCTGGAGGACCATTTTCCGATTCCGGAAGGTGAGGACCACCACTCCGACTCGGTCCGCCGGCTCCCGGGGGTGTGCGCCGAGGATCCGGGCCAGGCTCACCACGGGCACCACCCGTCCCCCCAGGTTCCAAAGCCCTCCCCGCTGGGCCACCTCGGCGGAGGGCACGATATGGCAGCCTTCCACGAACAGCGACGGGACGGCGCAGGGAGTCTCTCCGGTCCACACGACCAGCACCGAAAGGGTGGACAGGGACAGGGGCAGCAGCATCCGGAAACGCGAGAAGCGCCCCTTCTCGCTCTGAATCGCCAGGGACCCCTTGAGCTTTTCCACCCGAACCTTGACCACGTCCAGTCCCACGCCCCTTCCCGAGACCTGGTCGGCGCTCTCACGGGTGCTGAACCCGGGCTCGCACAACAGGTAAAAGGTCTCCTCGTCTCCCAGGTCTTCGGCCTCGTCCGGGCCGATCAGGCGCTTTTCCAGGGCTCTCTGGCGGATGAGTGCCGGATCGAGCCCCCTGCCGTCGTCCTCCACCTCCAGCACCACCGCGCCCGGCCGGTGGTACGCCCGGAGCACCAAGCGTCCCCGGCGGGGCTTTCCCAGTCGCTCACGCTCGTCGGGCGGTTCGATGCCGTGGTCCACGGCGTTGCGCACGAGATGCGCCACGGGGGCCTGGATGCCGTCCAGGAGCCGGCGGTCCACCTCGGTGAGCTTGCCATCGATGACCAGATCCACCTCCTTGCCCAGTTCCCGGGCCAGGTCCCTCACGGTGCGCCGGAAGCCTTCCAGCAGGTCCCCCAGGGGCACCATGCGCAGTTCCAGAACCTGGTGCTGGAGTTGACCCACCAACTGGTCCAGACGGCTCGCCTCCTCCAGAAACTGCTCGAACCGCCGTTCGCTGAACGGCCACGCCCGCATCGGAGCGTCGGAGGCTCGGTCTCTGCCGGTGCGCATCTGGCGCCAGAACCGCTCCAGTTGGTCCATGATCCGGGCCTCCTGGATGACCAGGTCGTCCACCAGCGTCTGGAGGGCGTCCAGCCGGTCGGCGCTGACCCGTATCCGGCCCCCCGGGCCGGGCTCGCCACGGGGCTCCCTGGGGGGATCCCCTGGGGGGCCTGCGGCCCGCTCCTCGGGAGGCCCGGCCGAGGGCCGCTGCCTCCCGCCCACCCCGGCGAGCCGCGTCCGGATTCCGTCGGTGGCCCGGAGGAGAGCCCCCACGCTCTCAGAGGAGAACCCCCCCTTTTTCTCCGATTCGGCCCGCAGGAGGTTCTCCAGGGTGTGCGCAGCCTGGCTCACGTCCACCAAGCCCACCATGCGGGCGCTTCCCTTGAGGGTGTGGGCCAGGCGCATGGCGCTGCGGAGCGCCTCGGCGTCCTCCGGGTGCTCCTCGAGCCGCAGGAGCCGCTGGTCGAGCCGCTGGAGCAGGTCTTCGGCCTCCTCCAAGAAGATCTGGAGATACCGTCGCTCCACGGGCATGCCGGACTACACGGAGAATCCCTGGAGGCCCAGATTCTCCTGGGCGAGATCTTTGAGCTTCCGGGCGAGGTCCTTCAACCCGATCACGGCCTTCTCCACCTGCTCGGCGGAGCGGCTGACCTGGACCGCCACGTCGTTGATGTCCGTGATGGTCAGGACGAGCTGCTCGCCGGCCGTGGCCTGCTGCTGGGTGGCCACGGTGATCTCCTTTGTGGACTCCTTGGTCCGCCGGACCAGGGAGAGGATGTTGTCCAGGCTCTCCCCGATCTGGTCCACCCGGTCGGCCCCGGTGCGCACCGTGGCGATTCCCCTTTCCGTCGTAAGGAGGGTGGCATTCGTGGAGTCCTGGATCTCCTCTACCAGGGACTTGATCCGGGCCGTGGCCTCCACCGTGCGCTGGGCAAGGCGCCGGATCTCGGCCGCCACCACGCCGAAGCGCTTCCCGTGTTCGCCGGCGCCCGCCGCCTCGATGGCCGCGTTCACGGCCAGCAGGTGGGTCTGCTCGCTGATCTCGTCGATGATGTCCACGATGCCGCCGATCTTCTGGGACCTCTCGCCCAAGGCCACCATGGCCGAGGCGATCTCTCCCACCTGTTCGCGCACCTGTTTCATCCCGTCGATGGCCTCCCGCACCGAGTCCCGGCCCTGGATGCACGCTTTGTACGTGTCCTCGGCCACGTGCTCCACGTTCTCCACGTTGGCCGAGATCTCATTGGATGTGGCCGCGATCTGTTCCGCCGTGGTGGTGGCCTCCTGCACCGCCGAGGCCTGTTCGGCCGCTCCGCTGGACTGCTCCATGGCCACCGTTACCAGATGTTCGCTCGCCCGGTGGAGGTCCTCCACAGCGTGGGCCAGGGCCTCGGCCACCGATGCCGAGCGTTTCAGGCTCTCCCGCAGGTGCGCGCGCAGGGTGTTCAGATGATCGCACAGTCGGGCCATCTCGTCTTGACCCGACACGTGCAGGTCTCGGGTGAGATCCCCCTCGGCCATCTGCCGGGCCCCGTCCACCACCCGGAACAGCGGCCGGAGCACCAGGACCCTGACCGAACCCCACACCACAGCCACCACCAGGAGGATCGTCAGCACGAGCACGACGCCCTGCCGGGTGTACACGGCGCGCAGCTCGTCGGCGAACTCCGAAAAATCCATGCCGACCAGGATCGCCCCGAGGTAGGGGCCGTCCTTCCCGTGGCACGACACGCACACCCCCTGATTTTGCAAGGGGACGGCGGTGACCATGTGCGTGCGGCCGCGGTGTTCGAGCAGACGGTTCGAGTTGGCCCCCTTCCGCACCAACGCGGCGAGATCCGGATCCTCCAGCGGCTTGCCGATCTCCTTGGGGCGCCCACTGTACAACACGGTCCCGTCCGGGCCCACCACCCGCAGGGACTCGATGCCCGAGGTCTTCACCGCGTTCTCCAGCATCTTCTGGAGGTCCTTCATCCGGCCCTCCACCATGGAGAACAGCAGGGTGTTGTACACGAACGTCGAAAAGCTCCGGTTGGTGCGTTCCTGCAGGTGTCCCAGGGTCTCCAGGTGGTCCCGAGCGGTGAGAGCGCTCA
>CAZBGL010000137.1:0-18979 GCA_964491375.1 uncultured Thermodesulfobacteriota bacterium
GTGTAGATGATGATGGCCACGTCCTCGGGCCGGACCCGGGAGCACAGGGCCTCGAACCGGCCCGGATTCGCCCGCTCCTCCTCGGCGCCCAGGCGTTCGAGCTCCTGGAACGAGAGGATCCGGGGGTCGTTGTAGTTCCGCAGCCCCTTCATGTCGGCCACCACGATGTGGCGCACCCGGGGCAGGCGGTCGCTTTCCTCCAGGATCTTGTCGGTCTGCTCCTGGTCCTCGCACACCACGATGGGCGCCAGGCTGTGGTCCACCACGTACTGCACCTCGGGGGCCGGGCTCGTGGGGTACACGCCCACGGCCCGGCCCCCGGCCGCGATGGCCCCGAGCTCGGCGTACAGCCACTCCCGCCGGTTCTCGCTGAGGATCGCCACGTTGTCGCCGGACCGAAGTCCCAGGCGGACGAACCCCAACGCGGTCCGGCGGACGTGGCCCAGGTAGTCGGCCCAGGTGACCCGCTGCCAGATCCCGAACTCCTTCTCCCGAAGGGCCACACGGTCCGGATGCTCGGCCGCCCGCTTGAGCAGCAGGCCGACCAGGGTGTCTTCGTTCACGACAACCACCGTTTCCGACGCTTGTAGTGCTTGACCTCGCGGTAGTTCACCCGGCCGTGCCCGGACCGCAGACCCAGGTAGAACTCCTGCACGTCCCGGTCCCGAAGCAGCAGGTCCCGGGGGCCGTCCAGCACGACCCGTCCACCCTCCATGATGTATCCGTACGACGCGATCTCCAGGGCCATGGCCGCGTTCTGCTCCACCAGGAGCATGGTGACCCCCTCTTCCCGGTTGATGCGCTGGAGGATCTCGAAGATCTCGTCCACCAGCAGGGGGGCAAGCCCCAGGCTGGGCTCGTCCAGGAGCAGCATCCGGGGCCCGGCCACCAGGGCCCGGCCGATGGCCAGCATCTGCTGTTCTCCGCCGGAAAGGTACCCGGCCACCTGGCGCCGGCGCTCCCGCAACCGGGGGAAGTACGCGTACACCGCCTCGGGGTCCAACCCGGACCCGGGCCGGCCCTTGCGGGCGTAGGTGGCCACGGCCAGGTTCTCCTCCACCGTGAGGTCCTCGAAGATCCGGCGTCCCTCCAGCACCTGGATCAGGCCCATCCGGGCCACCCGGTGGGGGAGGAGGCCGCGGATGGACCCGCCCTCGTACAGGATGTCGCCGTCCGTGACCTCGCCGTCCTCCAGGGGCAGCAGGCCCGAGACGGCCTTGAGCGTGGTGGACTTGCCCGCGCCGTTCGTGCCGAGCAGGGCTACGATCTCGCCCTCGGGCACCCGGAGCGACAGCCCCTTGAGCACCAGCACGGCGTGGTTGTAGACCACCTCCACGTTGTTCAACTCCAGCAACACGGCCATGGGTCCTCGACGGCACTCCCTGGAACGTTGGAAGGATGGAACGCCCAAACGCCCCGACACCGGGCGGGGGGAAACGGCCCCCTCACCGGTGCCGGGGTCCGGATCCCGCCCTTCGTCGGGGGAGGGCCCCCTGCACGCCCGGCCGGCGGGTTCCCGCAGGGGTCCGCGCCCGCCCGGACCAGGGGGCCCTCGCGCCCGGTCGTGCGAAGGCGCCCCCATCCCGTCCTCCCCCCCAAGGACGTCCCTCTGGGTGACGGCAAGCGGCGGTCGCGCCGGGGGGCCTCGGCCCGAGGGAGGCTCCCTCTAGTCGAGCCGGATCCAGTCCGAGACGGGCACGAATCGTTTCTTCTGGACGTCGGCCCGGTACACCCGGCCCACCGGGATCTTGTGGTCCACGAAGGTCACGGGCGGCATGAGGCCACCCACGTCCCAGTCCCGGATGGACTCCAGGGCCTTGACCAGGTTGTCCCCGGTGATGCTCCATCCGTTCTCCAGGCACACCTCGGCGCACTTGGCGAACACGAGCCCGGTGAACCATCCCTGGATGTAGCTGTTGGGCCGGTGCTTCACGTCCGGGTGGTGCTTGGCGTTGAACGCGCGCATGTTCTGGATCATGGGGACGTCCGTCTCGTAGTAGTACGCGTAGGGGTTGATCCCCATGTAGCCTTCGGCGTCCTCGCCCAGCTTGTCGATGATCATCTGGCTCATCGACCAGAAGGTGCCCATGAACCTGGTGTCCAGCCCGTAGTCGCGCACCCCCCGGATCACCTGGGGGATCGGCGAGAGCACGAAGCCGTGAACGATCACGTACTGGGGTTTCTTCTTGACGAGCTCCAACACCTCGCTGGTCACGTCCACGGCGCCCACCTTGGTGACGATCTCGGCCACCACGTCCACACCCAGCTCCTTGGCCTTTTTCCTGGCGTACGGAATGGGATCCTTGCCGAACTCGGTGTCGCTGTAGAAGAACGCCACCGTGGGCTTGCCGCCCCGGGGGTTCTGGGCCACGTACTCCAGGAGCACGCCGATCATGTCGCTGTAGGTGGGCCCGGAGACGAAGGTGTAAGGGTACCGCTTGGGGTCAGCCAGCTCGGAACTGAACGAGGTGGACCCGTACAGCACCTTGTAGGTCTTGTTGAGCTCTGGCGCGATGGCCTTGCCCAGGCCCGTGCTCTCGCCGTAGAACATGACCGGCTTGTGCTCGGCCATGATCTTCTTGAACACGGCCACGGCCTTGTCCACCTGGTACCCCGAGTCCTCGAAGATGTACTCGATCTTGCGGCCCTTCACCCCCCCCTTCTCGTTGATCCACGCGAGTGCATCCGCCAGCCCCTGGTTGATCTGGACCCCGGCGAACGCGAACCGCCCGGTCAGGGGCTGGGCCGCGCCCACCTTGATCGTGTCGGCCGCGCCGGCCGTGCCGGCCGCACACCCCACCGCCAACAGCGCCGCAACGAGTCTCTTCCGGATCATGCCTCGCCTCCTTTCCGGCCCCGTGCACGGGCCCGTCAATGAACGAACGGCCACAGGCGGAAAAACCGCTTGGTGCGCTGCCACACCTCGGCCAGCCCGTGGGGTTCGAACAGGAGGAACCCCACGATCAGCGCGCCGAACACCACCTCGGTCAGCGGAGACAGCACCGTCATCGCCTGGGGGTAGTACGGCCGGGCCAGGCTGGCCAGGCCCCGCAACACCTCGGGCACCAGGGTCATGAACACCGCCCCGAACACCGAGCCCACCACCGTGCCCAGCCCCCCCACGATGACCACGGCCAGGTAGTGGATGGACAGGCTCAGGGGAAAGTGCTCCGGGGTCACGATTCTCATGAAATACGCCCAGAGGGCCCCGGCCACGCCCGCGTAGAACGAGCCCAGGGCGAACGCCCGCAGCTTGGTCTGGAACAGGGAGATGCCCATGAGCTCGGCCGAGATGTCCCGGTCGCGCACGGCCACGAACGCGCGCCCCGGGGCCGAGCGCTTGAGATTGGCCGCGAACCACACCCCGAGCGCGGCCACGGCCACGATCGGCCCGTACAGGGCCCGGTCGGTGGCCAGCTCCACGCCGAAAAGGCGGGGAGCCGGCACGTTGATCCCCCGGATGCCGCCCGTGATCCCTTCCAGGTTGATGAAGGCGAACTCGGCGATCACCTGGGCGGCCAGGGTGGCCATGGCCAGGTACAGCCCCTTGATCCGGAGGCTGGGCGCGCCCACCACCACCCCGAACAGGGCTGCCGCGCCGCCCGCGGCCGGAAGCGTCACCCAGATGGGCGCGCCCCAACGGGAGGCCAGCGCTGCAGCCGTGTACGCTCCCACCCCCATGAACGCGGCGTGCCCCAGGCTGATCTGGCCCGTGAACCCGGTCAGGAGGTTGAGGCCCATGGCCGAGATGACCGTGATGCCCACCAGATCCGCCAGGTATATCAGGTAGTCGCCGGCCACGAACGGGAACACCGCCAGGGCCGCGAAAAACACCCCGGTCCAGAACCGCACCGTGGGGGTCCGGAGGATCGCCTCGTCGGCCGCGTAGGTCTCTTTGAAGTCGCCGATGCGCATGGGCTCTGGGGCTGGGGTGCTAGAAAGCCGGAACGCGAGGACGCTCGGAAGAACTCAAAGCCGTTCGATCTCCCTCGTGCCGAACAACCCGTAGGGTCGCACCAGCAGGATGCCCAACAGCACCAGGAACGGTACCACCTCTTTCACCGATCCGCCGATCACGTACGGGTCCAGGTATCCGCCCGCGAGGTTCTCGAGCACACCGATCAAGATCCCCCCTACGATGGCCCCGGCCACGCTGTCGAGCCCTCCCAGGATCACCACCGGGAACACCTTGAGGCCCAGGGCGCCCAGCTGGGGGCTGATCCCGCCGATGGCCCCCACCACCACCCCCCCCAGGGCGGCGGCCGCCGCACCGATGGCCCAGGACGACCCGAAGACGCGCCGGATGTCCACTCCCAGCGCGTAGGCTGCCCCCTGGTCGGACGCCGTGGCGCGCATGGCCACCCCCGCCCGAGTGAACCGGAAGAACCCGGCCAGAAGGGCCACCGCGGCCGCCGCGATGCAGAACCCGTAGAACAGCCGGCTGGGCACCACCGCCGGGCCCAGGATCACGGGCTTCCGGGGGAAAATCGGGGGGAAGCTCTTGAACTCGGCGGTCCAGATGATCTGGGCCAGGCCCTTGAGGATGCTCGAAAGGCCCAGGGTCACCATGACCACGGTGATCGTGGGCTCGCCGAACAGGGGCCGCAGCAGGGCCCGCTCCACCAGCAGGGCCACCAGGGCGCATCCCACCACCGCCGCGGCCAGGGCCGCCGCGAACGGCAGTTTCAGCACGACCAGGGTGGTGTAAGCGAAGTAGGCGCCCAGCATCATGAACTCGCCCGTGGCAAAGTTCACGATGCCCGTGGCCTTGAAGATGGCCACGAAACCCAGGCCCACCAGGGCGTACACCCCCCCCACCGCGATGCCGCTCACCACGAGCTGGATCAGGAAGTCCACGACCCGGCTCCCTCCGCGGCCTTGGTGCCCAGGTACGCCCTCACCACCTCGGGGTGCCGGGCCACCTGCTCCGGCCGCCCCTGGGCGATGACCCGCCCGAAGTTGAGCACCACCACGTGGTCCGAAAGGTCCATCACCACGCCCATGTCGTGCTCCACCAGGAGCACGGTGATCCCCCGTTCCTCCACCAGGTCCAGGATGAACCGGGCCATGTCCTCGGTTTCCTCCCGGTTCATCCCGGCCACGGGTTCGTCCAGGAGAAGGAGCTTGGGTTCCAGCGCCAACGCCCTGGCCAGCTCCACCCGTTTCTGGAGTCCATAGGGCAGCGCGGACACCGGCACACCCCGGATGTGCTCGATTTCCAGGAAGTCGATCACCTCCTTTTCCACCCGTTCCCGCAGGGCGAGCTCCTCGCGCCGCGCCCACGGGAGCCGGAAGCCGCAGGCCACCATCCCCGAACGCATGTGGGCGTGGGCGCCGAGCTTGATGTTGTCGAGCACGCTCAGGCCCCGGTACAGGGCGATGTTCTGGAAGGTCCGCCCCAGGCCCAGGGCGGCCCGGCGATGGGGGGGCAGGCGCGTGATGTCCCGTCCGTCGAACCGAATCGCGCCCGCGTCGGGCCGGTAGAAGCCGCCGATCACGTTGAACAGGCTGGTCTTGCCCGCGCCGTTGGGACCCACGATCGAGGTCACCCGGCCGGGCTCCACCGTGAGACTCACCCGGTGGAGCACCTGGAGCCCGCCGAACGACAGGGACACGTTCTCCACCGACAGAAGGGGCTGAACGGACACGGTCCCTCGCGCGGGATGAATCACAACGCCGTTCCAGACTCCCCCCTCGAGAGTCCTTCTGGAATGCGCTGTAAGATCAAGGGAATCCATGGAGTAGGACCCGCACCTTACAGCATAGCAATTGCTATGTCAAGGCAAACAAAACGGTTTTTGTGTCCGTGCCGGCTCACCAGGGGGCCAGCATGTCCAGGAACCCCCGGGCAAGGGCGTCGATCGTGGTCTCATCGGGACGGAGCATGGCCTGGATGGCGATCCCCTGGACCGCCCCCATGAAGCTCACGGCCGCGGCCCGGGGATCGACCACCCGCGGGTGGTGGGTCAGCGCCGCCGCGAAAGCGTCCACAAACGCGTCATAGGCGGTACGGATCCGCTCCAGGATCGGATCGTCGGTGCCGGCGAACTCCGTGGCCAGGGCCGCCAGGCACACCGTGGCCTCGGGCTGCTGCTTGAAGTGGGTGACCATGAGCCCCACGATCTCGCGTACCCGTTCCGCCGAGGGGGCGCCCTCCAGGCACGCCCGGTAGGCCCGGAGCCCCTTGGACAGGCGATCCACCACGGCGTAGAGCAGGGCTTCCTTGGTGGGGAAGTGGTGGAAGATGGCGCCCTGGGTCATGCCGATGGCCGCGGCCAGGTCCGCCATGGTGGTCTTGTGGTACCCCTGGCGGGCAAAGAGACGGGTTGCCTCCACCAGGATCTTCCGGCGGGTGGCCAGGGCCTTCTGTTCCCTGCGGCTTCCGCGGGTTCCGGACATCGAATCCATCCAGGACGCCCCCCGGGGGGCCGACCTTGGCACCATGCCCGAGCCGGCATCCCGTGTCAACAGCCGGAAGACCGGGTAAGGATTGGACGTTCGGCGGTTTCCAGGAGGGGAGACAGGCCGCCCCGGTGAGGACGCGGGCTCAGGCGGAAGAGGCCATCACCTTGTTCAGCACCTCCACCACCTTTTCCTCTTCAAAGGGCTTGAGGATGTAGTACCGGGCGCCGGCCTTGGCACATTCCATGATCTTCTCCCGACTGGACATGGAACTCACCATGACCACCCGCGCCTGGGGATCGATCTTTCGCAGGAGAATCAGGGTCTGGAGCCCCCCCATCTGGGGCATCACGAGGTCCAGCGTCACCAGATCCGGGCGGAGTTCTTTGTACTTCTTCACCGCCTCCAGGCCGTTGGAAGCCGTGGCCACCACCTGGAAGCCGTGCTTTTCCAGGATTTTGACGAGTTCCTTCTGGATGTAGGGGCTGTCGTCCACCACCATCGCCCGCTTCGCCATGGCCTTCTCCTCGTTCCATGCCCCGTTCGGTGGCTGTCAGGGAGCTTCCCGGACGAGGCTCACGATCATCTCCACCCGCCCCACATCGGTCTCCAGGGGCAGGACCACATTCTCCACCCCCTCGCCGAACTCCAGGCGCACGCCGTTGCCGTCCAGGATGGCGGGCGGCGTAAGGGCCTCCCGCACCCCGAGCTTCTCCAGGAACCCCGTGGCGTTGCCCACGATCATGTTGGCCACCTCGGTCCACACGGCGTGCACGTCCCGTTCGGCCTCGGTGCCCGGACCGGCGATCCGACCCGCGAGAGCCCATGCCACCTCCCGGGACGCCGTGAGCACCACCGCGCCGGAGAGCCCGCCCTGGAGCCCGATCAGCACACTCAGGTTCCCCCCCACGTGGACGTCCTCCACGCGCCGCGCGCGCCCCCGCCGCACCCTGATCCCGGCCAGCTTGCGCAGCACCTCCACGGCGGGGACCAAAAAGGCGTTCACATACTCGGCGTTCATTCAGTCCACCGTCTTGGTCACCCGGACGACCTCCTCCAGAGTGGTCATCCCGGCCACCACCTTCCGCAGGCCGTCAAAACGCAAGTCCCGGAATCCCCTGGCCTGGGCGGCCCGCCGGATCATGCCCACGCTGGCCCGTTCCAGGATGAGGTCCCGGACCTCCTCGTCCACCCGGAGCACCTCGTGGATGCCGGTGCGCCCCTTGTATCCGGTGCCGCCGCAGTAGCCGCATCCCCGGCCCCGGTAAAACGTGACCTTCCCCACCAGCGCCTCGGCTCCGGCCTCGGCGATCTCGGGGGGTTTCGGTTCGTACGGGGCCTTGCAATGGGGGCAGATCCTGCGCACCAGCCGCTGGGCCAGTACGCCCAAGAGCGTGGGGGCCAGCAGGAAAGGGGCCACCCCCATCTCCACCAAGCGGGTGACAGAGCTCGGGGCGTCGTTCGTGTGCAGGGTGGACAGCACCAGGTGCCCCGTCAGGGCGGCCTCGGCAGCGATCCGGCCGGTCTCAGGATCGCGGATCTCTCCGATCATGATGATGTCCGGATCCTGCCGGAGGATGGCCCGCAATGCGTTGGCGAACGTCAACCCCCTCCTGGGGTTCACCCCAACCTGGTTGATCAGGGGGATCTGGTACTCCACCGGATCCTCGACCGTGATGATGTTCTTTTCGATGGAGTTGATCGCGTTCAGGGCCGCATACAGCGTGGTGGACTTGCCGCTTCCTGTGGGACCGGTCACCAGCACGATTCCGTTGGGCTGCCGGATCATGGACTCGAAGACCCGAAGGTTGTTCCTGGAGAAACCCAGGTCTTCCAGGCGTACCCGCACGCTGGCCCGGTCCAGGATGCGCATCACCACCTTTTCGCCGTAATAGACGGGCAGCACGCTCACCCGGAACTCCAGCTCCCGGCCGCCCATCCGCATCTGGATCCGGCCGTCCTGGGGCTTCTGGCGCTCTGAGATGTCCAGGTCCGACAGGATCTTGACCCGGCTCACCACGGCCGGGGCCAGACGCATGGAGAACGCGAAGCGCTTGTGGAGCACCCCGTCCACGCGGAACCGGACCAGGAGGTGCTCCTCGCCGGGCTCGATGTGGATGTCGCTGGCCCCCTCGCGCACCGCCAACCGGAGGATCTTGTCCACGATCTTGACAATGGGGGCCTCCTCGCCCGCCCGCCGGAGGCTCTCGATGTCCGCCTCCCCCCCGCCCACGTCCACGTCCAGCTTGGCCAGGGTGATCAGGTCTTCGGGTTCCTCCCCGGCCTCGGGGTCCTCCCGGTGGTAGGCGCTTCGGATGGCTTGGGCCACCTGGGTCTCGCTGACCAGCACGGGCTGCACCGGCCGTTTCAGGAAGCCGGCGATCAGGTCCACGGCCTCGATCTGGGTGGGGTCGCTCACCGCCACCGTGACCTCGTCGCCCACCGCAAAAAGCGGCAGCACCCCGTAGCGGCGGCACACCTCTTCGGGCACGTCTTCCAGCAACTCGGGCTGGATCTCCACGTCGTCCAGGTCGAGCACGGCCAGGTTGAACTGGCGTCCCAGGGCCTGGAGCACGTCCTTTTCCCGGACGTACCCCGCCTCCACGAGGAACTTGCCCAGGGGCCGGCTGGCCAGCCCCCTCCGCGCCCGCTCGGCCAGGGCCTGCTCCAGCTCCTCGGGGCTCAGGGCTCCCGCCTGGATCAGGAGCTCGCCGAGCCGCTGCTCGGCCTTCTTGGGTAGTGCCACGGGCTCAGTCTCCGAACAGGCGGTCGATGTCGTCCTGGGTCACCCGCACGTCTTCCCCCTCGGCGTCTCCCCCCACGGCTTCCTGGGCGGCCGCGAGCAGCTCCCCCAGCTCGTCCTGGGGCGGCGTCGGGGCCCCGGGGGCGACCGCGCCCTCCTCCCCCACGGCCGCCGCCTCGCCCAAGGCCCGGCCGCACCCCCCGCAGTACCGGTCGGCGGCCCGGTTCCGGAAACCGCAGCGGGTACAGTAGGCGGCCAGCGGAGCGCCGCAGGCCCCGCAGAAGTTCCGGTCCGGTGCGTTCACGTGTCGGCAACTCGGGCAGTTCATGATCGCCTCACCACCACTCGGTTTCGGCCCTCCCCTTTCGCCCGGTACAGGGCCCCGTCCGCCTCCTCGATCAGGTCCTGGGCGCGCTCCACGCCCTCGGCCGGGCACCAGGCCACGCCGAGGCTCGCCGTGATCCGGAGGTCCCGGCCCTGGGCCGGGAACACGTGGCCCTCCACCACCCGCCGGAACCGCTCGGCGAACTCGGCCGCGCCGTCCACCGGCGTCTGGGGAAGGAGCACACAGAACTCCTCTCCGCCGTACCGGCCGGGCACGTCGGTGTCCCGGATCTCCCGCCGCAACAGGGTGCCCAGTTCCCTCAGCACGTCGTCCCCGGCCTGGTGCCCATACGTGTCGTTCAGTTTCTTGAAGTGGTCGATGTCGATCATGACGAACGACAACGGCGTGTTGTACCGCTGTGCACGCCTGAACTCCTTTTCCAGTTCGGCCATGAAGTGCCTTCGGTTGAACAGACCCGTGAGCGGGTCCACGGTGGACAGCCGTCGCAGTTCCTCGTTGGACCGCTTGAGCGCATCCTGGAGGGCCTTGGTCTTGAGGTGCACCTTGATGCGCGCCAAGAGTTCGCCCGCGTCGAAGGGCTTGGTCACGTAGTCGCTGGCCCCGAGCTCCAGGCCGCGGATCTTGGTCTCGACGTCGGTCTGCCCGGTGAGAAGGATCACGGGCACGTCTCGCAGCTTCGGATGGGCCCGCACAAGGGAGAGCAGTTTGAAGCCGTCCACCGACGGCATCACCAGGTCGCAGAGGATCAGGTCCGGCGGGTTCTCCACGGCCTTCCGGTATCCCTCGAGCCCGTTGGCCGCCTCGTCGCTCCGGGCGACGAAATCCATCCGCTCCAGGAGCGAAAGAACCTCGCGCCGAAGCCCCGGGGAATCGTCCACCACCAGGACCGAGAAGTCCCTCCGGCCCATCAGCCCGAGGGGATCGTGGGAATCCCCGGTGGGTTCGGCACCGGAAGCCACAGGGGGAAGACCTTCGGGTTCCACGGGTCCGTTTCCTCCACCGGCACCACGGCCGGAAGCCTGAGGTCCACGTCTTCAGGGTCCACGGGGGCGGCCAGCACGGTCACCCGCCGGAACTCGATCCGGAGCTCATGACCCCGGTCCAGGTCCAGCACCCGGAGCTCCTCCGGAAAGGGCACCTCCGTATCCGGGAGCGTCCCCTTCCACGTCACCGCCATCCGGCGAATCCCGGCCCGGAGCACCTCCATCCGGACGGGACGGGCCGGGGTGCCGGACACCCAGATCCGTTGCACCCAGTCGCCGCCCACGAACTCCAGCACACAGCCTCCGTCCTCCAGGATCCATGCCCTCCTGGGAGGGCCGAGCCGGGGTGCCCGTCCCAGAAGCAGCATTCCGAGCCACCTCTGCCACGGCGAAGGCGCCACCCGGTAGGCGCGGCCCCTGCCCGGCACGTAGGCGAGGCATCCCCTTTGGGCCGTGCACGACAGCGAAAAGAGGAGGAGACCCCCTGCCCCCCCGGTTGCGTCCACCCGGAAGCCGGTCTCCCCGTCCACCAGGGCGCCAAACCGGGCGCTCCCCCGCCGGGGGATACGAAAAACCCCGGCCAGGCGCGCCTGCCGGGGCTCTCGGTTGTACCGGCGGAGCGCCTCCACCCACGGCGCGGGATCGGTGCGCCGGCCCTCCCCAACCCGAAGGTGCGGACGGGGGGCGCAGGCCCCCACCGCCAGGGAGACGAGCAACACCGCCCCGGCGCTCCGCCGCCTCAACGGACCTCCTCCAGTTTTTTCCGAGCCGATTCGGCGTCTGGAGCGAACTCCAGGGCTTTCTCGTACGCCCTCCGCGCCTCCTCGGTACGGCCCAGTTTCCGCAGGGCGTCCCCGAGGTGCTCCCAGATCACGGGGTCCTCGGGCGCCAGCTCCACGGCCTTCCGGAGCGTCTCCACGGCCTCCTCGTAGCGCCCCTGCCGGTAATACACCCAGCCGAGGCTGTCGGTGATGAACCCGTCCCCGGGCTTGAGTTCGAGCGCCCGCAGGATGAGCCGCTCGGCCTCCTCGAGGTTGACCCCGTGTTCCGCGTACGTGTACCCGAGGTAGTTCAGGGCGTGGGGGTCGTCCGGGTTGATCTCCAGCGACCGCCTCATGTATTCGGCACTCTTCTGCCAGTCCTTTAGCTTGTCGTACAGCACCCCCAGGGTGAAAAACACCCGGTGGTTGCGCGTCTCGTGCCCCTTGAGGTATCCCTCCAGAAGATCCACCGCCCGCCGGAAGTCCCCCTGGTCCTCCCAAAGTCCCGCCAGGGCCAGGGTCACCTCTTCGTCGTCCGGGTGGTCTGCGAGCCACGCTTCCAGGAGGTCCACCGCCTCGGCGGTCCGGTCCAGGTTCTCCAGGGCGATGGCCCGCCGCACCAGGGCGTCGGGGTACTGATCCGCCGTCGGGGGCACCCGTTCCAGGGCTTCCAGGGCCTCGGCGTACCTCTCCATGGCCAGCCGGGTGATCCCCAGCAGGTACCACGCCAGGGGGTCGTCCTTGCGGCCCTCGGCCACGGTGCGGAACACCTCTTCCGCCTCCTCCAGGCGCTTGTTCTGGAGAAGGACGAAACCCACCCGGAACCGCACCATGGGGCTTCCGTCGGACCACCGCTCGGCCCCTTCGAACACCTCCAGGGCTTCCTCGAGGCGGTCCTGCTTGAGGAGGACCCGTCCCAGGCGGAAGCGCGCCTCCACGTCGTGGGGATTGGACTCGATGACCCTCCGGTACAGGGTCTCGGCCGCCGACAGGTTCCCGGCCCGCTCCTCCATCTCTCCCAACGCCCGGAGGGCCCCCCGGTGGTGGGGATCCAGGTCCAGCGCCTTCCGGAGGGCCTTTCGCGCCTCCGGCTCCCGCCCCAGGCGTACCAGGAGCCGGCCCACGGCAAACCACGCCTCCGCGTCCTCCTGGGCCCCGGTCCATCGCCGGGCCAGGTCCAGGGCCTCCTGGAAGCGCTTGAGCCGTTCCAGGAGCCGGACCGCCAAGGCAAACGCCCCGGCCGGGCCGCCGGCCTCGGCGGCCCGGCGCGCGGCCTCGGCCGCCTCCCCGATCCGCTCCTGGGCCTGGAGCACCCGGGCCCGGAAGAGCAGAAGATCCGGCTGCTCTGGCCGGCGCTCCAAGCCCTCGTCCACCACGGCCAGGGCCTCGTCGTACCGCTTGCGGCTCGCCAGGACCCGGCCGATCTCGATCCGGATCGCGGCCGAATCCGGATCCCCTTCCAGCGCCGCCCGGAGGGACTCCAGTGCGGCGTCCAGGTCCCCTTCGCGCTCGTGGAGGTAGGCCTCGAGCACCGGAGCCACCGGCGGGGCGGCCCAGACCGGGCCGGCCGCCAGGAAGAGCGCCCCTGCGATCCACCGCCTCACGGCCGGTCCTCCATCAGTTCCCGGGCACGCCGGCGCAGTTCGTCCAGCCGCACCAGCGCCTCCACCGGGGTCAGGGTCTCCACGGACAGGCCGGCCAGCTCCCTCACCAGCGCCTCGCGCCTGCGGTACCCCGCGGCTGCGAACAGGTCGAGTTGGTGGCGCGCAGGCCGGTTCTGGATTCGCTCCGAAAGCGCGAAGCGGGGCCTGCCGGTTTCGTCCAGTTCCCCGGCCTCCAGGTTCCTCAGGATCTCCCGGGCCCGTTCCACCACCCGGGCCGGAAGACCCGCGAGCCGGGCCACCTGGATGCCGTAGGACCGGCTCGCCCCGCCCTCGACCAGCCGGCGCAGGAAGATGACCTCGCCCTCCCACTCCTTCACGGCCACGTTGAAGTTGGCCACCCCTTCGCACGTGCGCTCCAGGTCCGTGAGTTCGTGATAGTGGGTCGCGAACAGGGTCCGGGCGCCCAAACCGTGAATGTGCTCGGCCACGGCCCACGCGATGGACAGCCCGTCGAAGGTGGACGTGCCGCGGCCGATTTCGTCGAGGATCACCAGGCTCCGCCGGGTGGCGTTGTGGAGGATGTTGGCCGTCTCGGTCATCTCCACCATGAACGTGGAACGGCCCCGCGCCAGGTCGTCGGAGGCGCCCACCCGTGTGAAGATGCGGTCCACCACGCCGATGGACGCCTGCTCGGCCGGGACAAACGAACCCATCTGGGCCAGGAGCACGATGAGGGCGGTCTGGCGGAGAATGGTGGACTTTCCCGCCATGTTGGGGCCGGTGATGATAAGAAGGTGCTGGCGCTCGTCGAGCCGGACGTCGTTGGGTACGAAGCGCTCCTCCGTGAGGCTGGCCTCCACCACGGGATGTCTTCCGGCCCGGATGTCGATCTCGAACCCGTCGTGGACCCGGGGCCGTACGTAGCCCCGCTCCACGGCCACCTCGGCCAGCGCCGCCAGCGCGTCCAGCACCGCCAGGACCCGGGCGCGGTCGTGGAGGGCGTCCACGAACGCGGCCACCCGGGTGCGCACCTCCACGAAGCGCTCGTACTCCAGGGCCCGGCACCTTTCCTCGGCCCCCAGCACCTTGGACTCCATCTCCTTGAGTTCCGGTGTCACGAAACGCTCCGCGTTGGCCAGGGTTTGTCGGCGTTCATAGTCGTCCGGCACCAGGTGGAGGTTCGGACGGGTCACCTCGATGTAGTAGCCGAACACCTTGTTGAACCCCACCTTGAGCGACGCGATCCCGGTCCGCTCCCGTTCGCGGGCCTGGAACCGGGCGATCCAGCCCCGGCCGTCCCGCTGGATGGTCCGCAGCTCGTCGATCTCCGGGTCAAAGCCCTCCCGGATGATCCCCCCTTCGGTCAGCACCACCGGGGGATCGTCGGTGAGCGCCGCGGCCAGGAGCCCCGTCAACTCGGGAAGGGGATCCAGGCCTCGGGCCAGGCCCGAGAGCAGGTCGTCCCCGGCGTCGGACAGGACCGACGCCAGTTCGGGCAGGCACTCAAGGGAGCGGCGCAGGGCCACCAGGTCCCGCGGCCCGGCCGTGCCCATGGCCACCTTGCCGGCCAGCCGACCCACATCGTGCACACCCCGCAACAGGTCCCGGAGCCGCCGCCGGCATTCCCCCCGCCGCACCAGCTCCTCGACGGCCCCCAGCCGGGCCTCGATCTCTTCCACGTCCTTCAGGGGGAAGGCCATCCACTCCCTGAGGCACCGTCCCCCCATGGCGGTGCGGGTCCGGTCCACCAGGTGGAACAGGGTGCCCTCCCTTCGGCCGCCGGAAAGGGTGGCGAAGATCTCGAGATTGCGCCGGGTGGCCTCGTCCAGGACCAGGTGGCGCCCCCGGGCGTGCCGCGCAAGCCGCCGCAGGTTGGCCGCGGCGCTCCTGTAATGGGCCTCCACGTAGGCGAGCAGGGCGGCGGCGGCCCTCAGCCCCTCCTCCAGGTCGTCCACGCCGAAGCCCGCCAGATCGGCCACCCCCAGGTGGTCCTGCAGGCGCCGCCGGGCCGTGCGCCGGGAAAACGCCCCGGCATCCCACGGCGTCACCTCCACCCCCCGGGGCACCACCCCGTCGGGCAGGGATCCGTCCTCCGGCACCAGGACCTCCCGGGGCTCCACCCGCCCCAGTTCGTCGGACAACTCCTCCCATGAACCCGCCTCACCCACCCGGAACGAACCGGTGGTCACGTCGGCGTAGGCAAATCCCAGGCTCCGCCGTCCCGGCGCCACGGCCACCAGGTGGCGGGGCGCCTTTGCGTCGAGCATCTCGGTGTCGGTCACGAGCCCCGGGGTGATGACCTGCACCACCTCCCGGCGCACCAGCCCCTTGGCCTGGCGCGGGTCCTCGACCTGTTCACAGATCGCCACCTTGTAGCCCCGTTCCACCAGGCGGGCGATGTATCCCCGCGCGGAATGCCACGGCACCCCGCACATGGGCACGGCATCGTCGCCCTTTTCGCGGCTCGTGAGGGTGATCTCGAGCTCCCGGCTGGCCACCTCGGCGTCCTCAAAGAACATCTCGTAGAAGTCGCCGAGCCGGAACAGGAGGATGCAGTCCGGATGCGCCCGTTTGAGCTCCAGATACTGGCGCATCATGGGCGTGAGCTTGGCCCCGGCGGAGGGGGTTCGGGGGGCGGTTCCGGCGGGCATGGGGGAGGCCTCCAAGGGTTACAGGGTGGGCTCCTCCTCGGGGGACGGGGCCTCCAGCGCCTTGGCCGGCTCGGCACGCCCTTCCGGTGCCCCCGGGCGGGGCTGGGGGGCAGGGGCCTCCCGCTCGGCCAGGCGCGCCCGAAGCGCCTCCACCTCGGCCTCCAGCTCCCGGATCCGGCGGTCCCGCCGCCGGATCTCGGCTCGGCGGCTCATCCGCTCGTAGACGCCGTGGACCCCGGCGCTCACCAACCCCAGCAGGAAGAACACGCCGAACAGGAGCGCCACCGGGAACGGCGGGGTGGAGTACAGGTGCCACAGGTCCCAGAGCTTCACGTGGAACCGGATGGTCTGGCTCAGGGCCTGGAGGTTTTCCGGCTGGATCCCCACCAGCACCACGGCCACGATGAGCGTGCCCAGGAACACCCGTTTCACGAACCGGAACATGATTCACTCCCCAGGGGGGCGCCCGGGCCTGCGGCGTCCTGCAGGTGGGGCGCCAGGGTGTCGTACACCTCTTCCAGATACTGCGAGATCACCCGGACGTCGTCCAGGACGGGCAGGAAGTTCGTGTCCCCCACCCATCGGGGGACCACGTGCAGGTGGAGGTGGGCCTCCACGCCGGCCCCGGCGGCCCGGCCGAGGTTGAAGCCCACGTTGTACCCATCGGGCCGGAACGCCCGGTCCAACGCCCTTTTGGCCCGCACGCAGAGGCGCCACAGATCGGCCGCCTCCTCGGCGGTCAGGTCCTCGATACCGGGCACGTGGCGGTTCGGCAGCACCATCAGGTGGCCCGCGGTGTACGGGTAGCGGTTGAGCATCACGAACGCCCGCTCGCCCCGCAGGAGCAGGAGGTTCTGCCGGTCGTCGTCCTCCTCCAGGGCCCGGCAGAACACGCACCCCTCGGGCTTCGGCCCGCGGATGTACTCGATGCGCCAGGGCGCCCACAGGAGCCGACGCCTCACCCCTCCACCTCCACGAAGCGCACCGGGCCGATGTTCCCCGCTTCGACCTCCACCAGGGCCACGGTGCACCCCCGGGTCCACCGACGGGCCATGGCCGAACCGGGGTTGATGATCCGTATTCCCTGGTATTCCAGGTCCACCGGCTGGTGGCTGTGGCCGAACACCACGAGGTCCGGCGGGCTCGGGAACACCTGGAGCACCCTTCGGCTCAAACCGAACGGGGCACCCCAGCCGTGGACGAGCCCGATCCGGCACCCTCCCAGCTCGAAGACCCGGTGCTCGGGAAGCCGATGGCGGACCTCCCGGGCGTCCATGTTCCCGGCCACGCCGTAGTACGGTCGGGGATCCACGAACTCCAGATGGTCCACCACCCCCGGGCCGGTGTGGTCGCCGGCGTGGAGGAGGACCTCCGCCGGGGCCAGGGGGCCCTGGAGCAGACGCTCGAGCCGCTCGTCCACCTCGTCGAGATGGGTGTCGGAAAGAATGCCCAGAACCATACGACCCCGTAGCGATGTGCGCTCAGAACAGGCGTCCGGAATCCAGAAGGAGGGTCACCGGGCCGTCGTTCACCAGTTCCACCTCCATCTCCGCCCGGAAACGCCCGGTCTCCACGGGAACGCCCCGCGCCGCGATGAGGCGGACCACCTCCTCGTAGAGGGCCTCGGCCCGGTCCGGGGGGGCCGCGCCCGTGAACGAGGGCCGGCGCCCCTTGCGGCAGTCCGCGAGCAACGTGAACTGGCTCACCACGAGCACGGCCCCTCCCACGTCCCCAAGGGAGAGGTTCATCTTGCCGGCCCGGTCCTCGAACACCCTGAGCCCCGCCACCTTGTCCGCGATGTAGGCCGCATCGTCCCGGTCATCGCCCGGCGCCACCCCCACGAACACCAGGAAGCCCCGGCCGATCCGGCCCACGATCTGGCCCCCCACCCGCACCTCGGCCCGGCTCACCCGCTGCACCACGGCCCGCATCACTCGGCCTCCCGGGCCACCTCGATGGCCGTGGGACCCAGCCGCTCCAGGCGTTCCACCCAGGTCCGGGCCCAGGCCCGGTAACGCCTCCGTTCGGCCTTGGGCACCGGGTCCCCGGCCGGGTACCGCTCCCGGAGCGGGTCCACCCACCGGCCGTAACGCTTCACCCGGAAGTCCAGGTGCGGCCCCGTGGCCAGCCCCGTGCTGCCCACGTACCCGATCACCTGGCCCTGCTTCACCCGGACCCCCTTCCGGATCCCCCGGGCGAACCGGGAGAGGTGATTGTAGTAGGTCTCGTACCCCCGGGCGTGGCGGACGATCACGACCCGCCCGGCCTGCCCGCGCCAGCCCGCAAACTTCACCGTGCCGTCCGCCACGCTCCACACCGGGGTTCCGGCCGGAGCCGCGTAGTCCACCCCGCGATGGGGCCGGACCACCTTGAGGACCGGGTGGCGCCGGGCCAGGGTGAACCGGCTGGAGATCCGGGTGAACTTGAGGGGAGAACGCAGAAAACTCTTGCGCACGCTGCGTCCCTCGGGGTCGAAATACCCCTCGGTGCGGTCCGAGCGGTAGTAGATGGCGGTGTAGGTGGCTCGCGTCCCCCGGTACTGGGCCGCGAGGATCCGCCCGTTGCCCACGGCCTCGTCCCCCACGAAGAGGCGTTCGTAGATCACCCGGAACTCATCCCCCTCGCGGGTCTCCCGGGAAAAGTCCACGTCCCACGAGAACAGCTCCACGAAGGCCATCACCAGGTCCGGGTCCCCTCCGGAGGCCAGGAACGACTCGTAGAGGGAGCCCCGAACCCGCCCCACCAGGGTGGTCTCCCTCCGCTCCACGGGCACGTCGACCCGCTCCACCGCCCAGGTTCCTTCCCGGGCCACGGCCCGGTACACCTCCAGGGCGCTCCGGCGATAGGTGAACCGGAGGAGGCGCCCCTGCCGGTCCACCAGGACCTCGTAGCGCTCCCCCGGCCGCATCCTCCGGGGATCGAACACCGGCCTGAGCACCCGGGCGAAGGCCGCCGCCTGGGGGCCGGCCACGCCGGCCTTGCGGAGCACCCGGTCGAGGTTCTCGCCCCTCCGGATCACACCCCGCACCCGGCGCACCCCCTGGAGTTCCAGGATCCGGTCCTCCACGCGCTCCCCGAACCGCTCGTCCACCCCGGGGGCCGCGGGTTCCACCAGTTCCCCGAGCACCGGCTCGGCTACGTGGGAGGGCAGCCTTGGAGGGATGGAGGACCACAACCGCTCGGGGCGCGAGAGCAGCACGAAGCACACGCCCAGCAGCAGCGCATGGGCCAGATGTCGTCGGTGGCGCACACCCATGGACCTCTCCGGCGACGGACACGTCCTCCGGGCACCCGGCGGGAAAGACAGATCGCTGCATCCTAGCGGAAGGCCGAACCGGCCTTCAACCCCGGCCTTCGACGGGCTTGGGGCTTCCCCAGCCGGGCCTCACCCGAACGGTTCGGTCGCCCGAGACCACGACTTGACCCGGCCCCGCCCCCTTGGGCCTGCGGACACGTCCCGCTTCGGCCACCATCACCTCCACCGCCCCA
>CAZBGL010000138.1:0-6281 GCA_964491375.1 uncultured Thermodesulfobacteriota bacterium
AGCGCGTTCTGGCGCCAGAGCCTGGGCGGGTGCCTCAAGCGCGGGGCCGACGTGTGCCGGGCCGCGCCGGGGTCGGACCGGTGCCTGGCCGTGGCCGCGGCCGACACCGTGCCCGCGCTGATCGCCCTGGACGCGCGGGTGAACCTGCTGCGCTGGGAACGGGGCGGCCCGGTCGAGCGGACGATCCCGTTGGAGGCGCTCTACGCGCCCGACGGCGCGGCGCACCTCAGGAGGGGACCGGGCGAGGTGGTGACCGGGGTGACGGTGCCCGCCGGGCAAGGGGTCCGGTCCGGCTTTCTCAAGTTCCGGAGGCGGGCCTCCATCGACTATCCCCTGGCCAACGTGGCCGTGGCATTCCGTGTGGAGGGGGGCCGGTTGCGCCGGGTTCGGATCGCCGTGGGCGGGTTGGGGCCCGCGCCGGTGCTGGCCCAGGAGGCCATGGAGATCCTGGAGGGCCAGGCGCCCCTACCGGAACGCCTGGAGCGCGCGGCCCAGCGGGTGACCTCGGGTACCCGCCCGGCGCCCAACCAGCACTCCACGCCGGGCCACCGCCGCCGCATGGCCCGGGTCATGGCCCGGCGACTCCTGGAGGCCTTGGCGGGGGAAGGGCCGCCGGACGGCGGCTCCCCACCGGCTGTCCGGTGATGCCCCGTGGCGGGGAGCCGGTTCCCCGGTCCGACGTTACGCATCCCCGTGCCGCTTGGATCGCACCGGGCCCACGGCGGCCAGGTAGTAGGCGAACTCCTCCTGCCCGTCCACGCCGAGCAGCTCGTTCAGGGGTCGGTCGAAGAAGGCGGCCACCGGGCAGCAGCCCAGGCCCAGGGCCTCGGCCGCGAGCGACAGGTTCTGGCACACGTGTCCCAGGTCCAGGCCGATGTAGCGCAGGGCCCGTTCCCCGTACTTCCACGCCGCCCGGGGGTACACCGCGGTCCAGAGCACCACGGCCGAGGCCCGCTCCAGAAAGCCTTGGGCCAGGGCCGCCAGTGCGACGGGCCGTCCGTGGTGGCCGGGCGCGACCACCTCCAGACAGAAACCGGGCACGTTCAGGTGGGCCAGGCACGGATCGAGGCCTTCCACCGCCTGCACGGACACGTAGGTCTCGAACGGGTACAGGGCACCGGCCGACGGCGCGGTGCGGAGCAGGTACGGACCGTGGCGCGCGGTGACCCCCTGGCAGGCCCAGAGGAGGGCGGCGAGGTCGGCCAGCGGAATGGCCTCGCCGGTGAACTCCCGGCGGGAGCGCCGCTTCGACAGCACCTCCCCCAACGGGGCCGAATCCAGGCGAGACCCGGCGGTCGGGGGGAGGGGGATGCGGGGGCGGTCCGGGTACTCCTTGAAGGGCGGCGGCCGGCCCGCCCAGTCGAGCCGGCGGGCCGATAGGGTGCCGGGGTCGAGATCGGTACCCCTGCGCCAGCGGTCCACCAGGTCACGGCTCACCGGACTCCTCCGCCGGTTCCTGGAGCAGGTGCTGGATCATCCGGTCGATGTTCTCGGCGATCTCCCGGCTGTAGCCCAGGTACTTCTTGCGGATCCGTCCCTTCCGGTCGATCAGGAACACCTGGGGAATGGTGGGGACGCCGCCGAACGCCTTGCGCGTGCCCTCGTCCACCATCACTACCGGGTAGTTGAACTCGGTCCGGCGCATGAATCCCATCAGCTCGTCCGGATCCTGGTCCAGGTTCATGCCGATGACCACCAGACCGTCCTTGCGGTAGCGCCTCTGGAGCTCCACCAGGTGGGGAATCGCCACCCGGCACGGTGGGCACCAGGTGGCCCAGAAGTCCAGGAGCACCACCTTGCCCCGCAGATCCGACAGCCGGATCATTCGGCCGTCGACCGTGGGCAGGGAAAAGTCCGGCGCCTGGCGGACCTCCTTGTGTTCAGGCCCCTGGGAGCAGGCTAGGAGCCACCCCCCCGCCAGCAGAAGGCACACGCCGAACGCCCACCCCCTCCCCCGAACGGATGCCATGGGAACGCCTCCGAATCAAACGCAAGCCGGGCCCGGGCCCGGAGCTGTAACGGTTCCGGGGCGGACCGCCCCGCGGGGGTCAGCCTCAGGTGAACCCGCCCCGGGGCGCCGAGCATCCACCGGAAGCCCCCCGGGTGTGGGCCGCCACCGGTGCCCACTGGCGCTCCATCGGCGTTCCACAGGCCGGGCACGCCGGGGCCTGGCCGGAGCCGGACGATCGCACCAGCACCTCCAACCGCTCGCCGCAGCTCGGGCATCGATACTCGTACAACGGCATCACAGCACCTTTTGGAGCATTTCCTCGAGCTTCTGGCGGGGTACCGCACCCACGATCTCGTCCACCACCTCCCCCCCCTTGAACAGCTTGAGGTTGGGGATGCCCCGCACGCCGTACCTGGCCGGGGTCTGGGGGTTGTCGTCCACGTTCATCTTCGCCACCACCACCTTGCCGGCGTAGGCCTCGGCCACCTCGTCCACGACCGGGGCCATCATGCGGCAGGGGCCGCACCACGCGGCCCAGAAGTCCACCAGGACGGGCTTGTCCGACTTGAGGACCTTCTCCTCGAAGTCCGCGTCGGTTACGTTGAGCACCTTGTCCTCGGCCATCTTCTCTCTCCTTGCACGGGTCTCGAAACGGAATCCAGGCGTGCCGCCGACCGGCGGGGTCAGCACGCGCCTCACCCGCCCCCGCGGGTGAGCCAGTAGCCGGCCACGGCAATGATCGCGATCCAGATGATCACCTCCAGGCTCATTTCTCCTCCAGGCACTTCTTCCGGAGGAACCGGTGGAGGTCGATGTGGACCTCCTCGGGCACCCCCTCCTCCCGGCCCCCGGAGTACTTGTAGAGAACCACGGTCTTTCTCAGGGTGTTCAGGAACGCCACGCAAGGGTTGCACCCCTGCATGTGGGCCTCGATCTCGGCGCACAGGCTCGGGTCGAGTTCCTCGTCGATGTACTCCGACAGGTGCTCCAGGATCTCCTGGCACGAGAGCTTTTTCGTCATGGCCCGTTCGCCGCCCCTGCGGGCGCCTCGGTCTCCTCGAAGTGCGGACTCAGTTTCTGCCTCAGGTGGATCCGCGCCCGGTGGAGGCGGGTCTTCACCGCGCCCTCGGTGGTGCCGAGGATCGCGGCCGTCTCGGCCGTGCTCAGGCCCTCCACATCCCTCAGAACCACCACCGCCCGGTAGATCGGCGGCAGGTCCAGGATGGCGCGGTAGAGGAGATCCCGCACCTCCCTCCGCAACACCGCCTCCCGCGGATCGATGGCCCAGTCGGACACGCCCTGTCGCCGGATCTCCTCGTGGGTCGGCAGGGGCAGCTCGTCCAGCGAGACCGTTTCCGGCGTTTTCTTTCTGAGACGCATCAGGGCGTGGTTGGCCGCGATTCGGTAGACCCAGGTGGAAAAGGCCGCCTCGCCCTTGAACCGATCCAGGTGCTGGTATGCGCTCAGGTACGTTTCCTGGAGCAGTTCCTTGGCGTCTTCGGGATTGCCCGTGAGCCGTAGCAGCAGGCTGTAAATCCTGCCCTCGGTGCGGTTCACCAGCTCCTCGAACGCCTCGAAGTCGCCCTCGCGGGCTCGCTCCACCAGTCGTGTCTCGTCCTCGTTTCGTACCATTCAGATGCCTGCCCGCCTGGGAAGGTCACACCGGAAACGCACGAAGCATAAAGGAGTCACAAGGGGTGCGCAAGCGGGGGGAGGCGGGTGGTTCCCGCTCGCCGAGGGTGTGGGGAGCGGAGGACATTTTTGGGCTGGCGCACCCCAATATGTGGTGGTATATTACGGGCACCACACAACATGTGGCGTGCGTCTCCTCTCTAACCCCCTGTTTTCCTTCCAGAAAAAAGGAGCGAGCGGCATGGGCGAGGTCATGGAGCTCAACCGCAGGGCGGAGCCCGTGGGCCAGGACGCCACGGACCGGGTGCTGTTCGTCCGCACGTCGGACATGGAGATCGTCAACTGGGACCGGGGTCGCATCGTGGAGGCCCTGGTTCGGGAGACGTTCCTCGACCGGGATACGGCCGAGCGGGTGGCCGAGGCGGTCGAGAAGATGATCCATCGGTCCCAGATCCAGGTCCTGACCGCGCCCCTCATCCGCGAGCTCGTGGACGCCAAGCTCATCGAGATGGGGCTGGAGAGCGCCCGACGCATGCACACCCGGCTCGGCATGCCGTTGTACGACGTGGAGCAGCTCCTCGTCCAGCCCAACCGGGAAAACGCCAACGTGCCCCACGGCCCCGAGGCCACGAACCTGACCCTGGCCGAGAACATCAAGAAGGAGTACGCGCTCCTGGCGGTGTTCAGCCAGGAGGTGGCCGACGCCCACATGCGGGGCGACATCCACCTGCACGACCTGGGTTTCGTCGACCGGCCGTACTGCTCGGGCCAGAGCCTGGAGTACCTGAAGAAGTTCGGGCTCAACCTGCCCAACAGCCTGGCCAACGCCAAGCCGGCCAAGCACCCCGAGGTGCTGCTGGCCCACATGGTGAAGTTCTCCGCTGCGCTCCAGTCCAACTTTGCCGGGGCCATCGGCTGGGACGCGGTGAACCTGTTCTTTGCGCCGTACCTGGAGGGTATGTCCGACCGGGACGTGAAGCAGCTCGCCCAGATGCTGATCTTCGAGTACTCCCAGCAGGCCGTGGCCCGGGGCGGACAGGCCATCTTCTCGGACATCAACCTGTACTGGGAGGTGCCCCGGCACTTCCAGGACGTGCCGGCCATCGGACCGGGCGGCCGGTACACGGGCAAGACGTACGGCGAGTACGAGAAGGAGGCCCAGCGCTTCCTGTGGCTCCTGTTCGACGTGTACGCCGAAGGGGACGCCTCGGGCCGTCCGTTCTTCTTCCCCAAGCCGCTCGTCCACATCACCGAGAAGTTCTTCGAGACCGAAGGCCACGAGCGGTTCCTGCACCACATCTGCGAGGTTGCGGCCGAGAAGGGGAACACCTACTTCGTGTTCGACCGGGGCGACACGGCCAAGATCTCGGAGTGCTGTAGGCTGTCGTTCAAGCTGGAGAAGTCCGACCTGGAGGACGCCAAGCAGCCTTGGCGCATGCGGTACTCGGCCCTGCAGAACGTGACGATCAACCTGCCGCGGCTGGCCTACCGGGCGGGCGGGGACGACATCCGGTTGTTCCAGTACCTGACCGAGATGGTGGAGCTGGCCGCCCAGGCCCACCTCCAGAAAAAGGCCTTCATCGAGCGGCTGCTGAGCCAGGGCGACCGGGGTCCGCTGTCGCTCCTCACCATGGACCGGGACGGCCAGCCCTACCTGCGCATGCACCGGGTGAGCTACCTCATCGGCATGGTGGGCCTGAACGAAATGGTCAAGATCCACACGGGCCGGGAACTGCACGACAGCGACGAGGCCCTCCGGTTCGGGCTCAAGATCATCGCCCACATGAAGCTCCTGGCCGACAAGCTCTCGAAGCGGCACAACATGCACTTCGTGCTGGAGCAGACCCCGGCCGAGTCCACGGCCTACCGGTTCGCGCGCCTCGACCTCAAGTACTACTCCCCGGCCGCGGGCCGCGCCGTGCGGGGCGACGTGTCCCGGGGCGAGGTGTACTACACCAATTCCACCCAGCTCCACGTGGGGAGCCCCACCAACCCGGCGGACCGGGTGCGATTGGAAGGGCTGTTCCACCCGCTCATCGAGGCCGGGGCCATCACCCACGTGTGGCTGGGCGAGGAGCGGCCCCATCCCGAGAGCCTCGCGCGGTTCGTGGAGAAGATCTTCCGCAACACCCACAACGACCAAGTGGCGTTCAGCCCCGAGTTCACCACGTGCGTGGCGTGCGCGCGCACGGTGCGGGGGCTGTGGGATTCGTGCCCGTCGTGCGGGAGCGACGAGGTGGAGGGCATCACCCGGATCACCGGGTACTTCACAAAGATCAGCTCGTGGAACAAGGGCAAGATCGGCGAACTCCACGAGCGGCGCCGGACCGAGGGGTTCTTCTCGGCCCCTCCGGCGCAGCAGGAGGCTGCCCGGGCGGGGTAGGGGCCAGCGGCGGGTTGCCGCGGCGAGGTCGCATACGGCGTGTTCGCGCCCGCCCGAGCCCGGGGGGCCTCCCGGAGCGTGGTGATGCCGCCAGGGGGCCCGTGTCCGCTTCGGGGCCACGGCCTCGGCGGGGGTGCTCGGAAGTCATCGTGCCGCTCGCGTGGGCGGTCGGGGAGCTCGGGAGGCGGCAGCCGCCTGGCCTTCCGGCCCCTTCGCAGCCCCGGGCCCCGGGCGGTGTCAAACCGAGTCCCCGTTGCGACCGTTGCGATCGTGGCGCGAGACGAAAGGACGCCCGTTGCGCCGTGGCGAGGGCCC
>CAZBGL010000139.1:0-18142 GCA_964491375.1 uncultured Thermodesulfobacteriota bacterium
TGGCCGGGCTCAATCCCCACGCGGGCGAGGCCGGCACCCTGGGCCGGGAGGACTCCGAACGGATCGCTCCGGCCGTGGGGGCCGCCCGGGCCGACGGCCTCGAGGTCGCCGGCCCCCTGCCCGCGGACACGGTGTTCCGGCGGGCCGCTTCGGGTGCCTACGACGCCGTGGTGGCCATGTACCACGACCAGGGCCTGGGGCCCCTGAAGCTCCTGCACTTCGACGACGCGGTGAACGTGACCCTGGGGCTTCCCATCGTGCGGACGAGCCCGGACCACGGAACGGCCCTGGACATCGCGGGCCGGGGCGTGGCCCGCGCGTCGAGCTTCCGCGCCGCCCTGGAGACCGCGGCGGCCGTCGCCCGCCGCCGGTCCGGACGTCCGGGACCGGGCCCTCTCCGCGGAACGGACTCGCCATGAGGATCCGCTTCGGCACCGACGGCTGGCGGGGGGTGATCTCCCGCGACTTCACCTTCGACAACCTCCGGCGCATGGCGGACGCCGTGGCGGCCTTCCTGGAGGAGTCCGGCCTGGCCGCACGGGGCGTGGCCGTGGGGTACGACCGCCGGTTCCTCTCGGCGGAGTACGCGGCCGAGGCCGCCGGCGTGCTCGCCGCCCGGGGGATCCGGGTGCTCCTGGCGGACCGGCCCGTGCCCACGCCCCTGGTGTCGTGGGCGGTGCGTCACCTGGGACTGGGGGGCGGGCTGGTGATCACGGCCTCCCACAACCCGCCCGAGTGGAGCGGGGTCAAGTTCAAGGAACCCCAGGGCTGTGCGGCCCGCGAGCGCACCAGCCGGCGGATCGAGGCCCTTCTGGAGCGCGCTCCCGAGGGGCGGGCGGTGCCGTGCCTGGGGCCTGGCGAGGCGCGGCGCAGGGGGCTCCTGGAGCGCCTGGACGTGTGGGACCCCTACCGGGAGGCCCTGTGGGGCTTCGTGGACCGGGAACACCTGCGCCGCCACCGCCCCCGGGTGGCGGTGGACGCCATGCACGGATGCGCCTGGCCGTGGCTCGGGGAGTTGCTGGACGAGGCCGGGTGCCGGGTCACCGCCCTGCGCACCGAGCACAACCCGGGCTTTGGCGGGATCCCGCCCGAGCCCCTGGAGGAGCACCTGGGAGGCCTCATGGAGGCGGTGGCCCGGGAGGGAGCGCTCGTGGGCCTGGCCAACGACGGCGACGCCGACCGGATCGGCGCCGTGGACGAACGGGGCCGGTACTTCTCCACCCAGCGGATCTTCGCGGTGCTCCTCCATCACCTGCTGGAGGACCGGGACATGGCCGGCCGGGTGGTCCGCTCGGTCTCGGGCACGGCCATGGCCGACCTGCTGTGCGCGCGCAGGGGCCTGGAGCTCGTGGTCACGCCCATCGGGTTCAAGCACATCGGCGAGGCGGTCGCCGAGCCGGGAACCCTCATCGGCGGCGAGGAGAGCGGCGGGATCGCAATCCCGGCGTTCCTTCCGGAGCGGGACGGGCTGCTCAACGCCCTGCTCCTGGTTGCGCTCGCGGTCCAGGCGGGGGGGCTGCGGCGCGATCTGGACCGGGTGTTCGCCGTGACCGGTCCGTTCACCTACCGGAGGGTGGACGTTCCCCTGGACCCCGCGGACCGGCCCGCGGTGGTGGAACGGATCGCGCGGCTCACCGCGCCCTCCGCGCTGTCCGGCCGGCCGGTGGTGCGCGCGGTGCGCATCGACGGGCTCCGGCTCGAGCGGGACGACGGATCGTGGCTGCTGGTGCGGGCATCGGGCACCGAGCCCAAGCTCCGGTTCTACGCCGAAGGCCGCAGCCCCGGCGACGTGGACTCCCTCCTGGCCGAGGGGCGGCGCATGGTGGGGGTGTGATGGGGTACGAGACGATCCGCATCCGGGGCGCCCGCCAGCACAACCTCAAGAACCTGCACCTGGAGATCCCCCGGGGCAGGCTCGTGGTGATCACCGGGCTGTCGGGCTCGGGCAAGTCGAGCCTGGCGTTCGACACCCTGTACGCCGAGGGCCAGCGCCGGTACGTGGAGAGCCTGTCGGCCTACGCCCGGCAGTTCCTGGAGCAGATGGACAAGCCGGACGTGGACGCCATCGAGGGGCTCTCTCCGGCCATCTCCATCGAGCAGAAGACCACGGTGCGCAACCCCCGGTCCACCGTGGGCACGGTGACCGAGGTGTACGACTACCTCCGGGTGCTGTACGCGCGCGTGGGACAGCCCCACTGCCCCTCCTGCGGCCGGCCCATCACCAGCCAGACCGTGACCCAGATGGTGGACCGGGTGCTCGGTCTGGACGAGGGCGCCCGCGTGGAGGTGCTCGCACCGGTGGTCCGGGGCCGCAAGGGCGAACACCGGGCCCTGCTGGACGAACTGCGCCGCGCCGGGTTCCTGAGGGTGCGGGTGGACGGCCAACCCCGGGAACTGGACGAGGAGATCGTGCTGGACAAGAACCGCCGCCACACGATCGAGGTGGTGGTGGACCGGATCGTGGTCAGGCCCTCGGCTCGGAGCCGCCTGGCCGAGGCCCTGGAGCTGGCCCTGGCCCGGTCCGAGGGGCTGGCCGTGGTGGAGGTGCGGCCACGGGAGGGGAGGGAGGGGGAGCGCCTGGTCTTTTCGGAGCGCTTCGCCTGCCCGGACTGCGGGGTGTCGTTTCCCGAGATGAGCCCCCGCGTGTTCTCGTTCAACTCGCCCCACGGGGCGTGTCCGGCCTGCGACGGCCTGGGCACCCGGCTGGCCGTGGCCCCCGAACGGGTCGTGCCGGATCCCGGGAAGACCCTGGCCGAGGGGGCCGTGGCGCCCTGGGCGGGCAAGAACGGGGTGTTCTTCCGCCAGATGCTCCAGGCCCTGCAAAAGCACCTGGGGCTGGATCTCCACACCCCCTGGAAGGAGCTGCCGGAGCCCGTCCGCCGGGCCGTGCTCTACGGCACCGGGGACGAGGCCGTGGACTTCGCGTTCCAGGCCCGGAACTCCACCTACCGGTTCCGGAAGCCCTTCGAGGGGGTGATCCCCCGCCTCGAACGGCGGCTGCGCGAGGCCCGCAGCGAGGACGACCTGGAGGATCTGGCCGAGTTCCTGGAACGGAGGCCGTGTCCCGAGTGCGGGGGGGCGCGCCTCCGGCCCGAAAGCCGGGCCGTGACCGTGGGGGGGCGTGCGATCCACGAGGTGTGCGCGCTCACGGTGGAGGCGTGCCTGGGCTTCTTCTGCGAGCTCGACCTCCCGGAGCGCGAGGCCCGGATCGCCGAGCGGGTGCTCCGGGAGATCCGCGAGCGCCTCCGGTTCCTCCTGGAGGTGGGCCTGGGCTACCTGACCCTGGACCGTCCGGCCACCACCCTTTCGGGCGGCGAGAGCCAGAGGATCCGCCTGGCCACCCAGGTGGGCTCGCGGCTCACCGGGGTGCTGTACATCCTGGACGAGCCCACCATAGGGCTCCACCCCCGGGACAACCAGAGGCTGCTGGGCACCCTGCTGGAACTGCGGGATCTGGGCAACACCGTGATCGTGGTGGAGCACGACGAGGACACGATCCGCACGGCCGACCACGTGATCGACATGGGGCCGGGCGCCGGGGAGCGCGGCGGCCACGTGGTGGCCCAGGGCACGCCCGACGAGATCGCCTCGCATCCCGCGAGCCTCACGGGCGCGTACCTGGCGGGCCGAAAGGCCATTCCGGTGCCCGGACGCCGCCGCCCGGCGGACGGCCTCCGCCTCGTGGTCCGGGGGGCCCGGGGGAACAACCTCAAGGACCTGGACGTGGAGATCCCCCTGGGGGTGTTCGTGTGCGTGACCGGCGTGTCGGGCTCGGGCAAGTCCACCCTGGTGGTCGACACCCTGTACCCGGCCCTGGCCGCCGCCCTCCACGGCGCCCGGCTCCGCCCCCTGGACCACGACCGGGTGGAGGGGGTGGAGCACGTGGACAAGGTGGTGGACGTGGACCAGTCTCCCATCGGCCGCACGCCCCGCTCCAACCCGGCCACGTACACCGGGGTGTTCTCGCCCATCCGGGACCTGTTCGCGCGGCTCCCCGAGGCCCAGGTGCGCGGTTACGGCAAGGGCCGGTTCTCGTTCAACGTGAAGGGCGGACGGTGCGAGGCCTGCCGGGGCGACGGACTCATCAAGATCGAGATGCACTTCCTGCCCGACGTGTACGTGACGTGCGAGGAGTGCGGGGGCCGCCGGTACGACCGGGAGACCCTGGAGGTGCGCTACAAGGGCGCCTCCATCGCCGACGTGCTGGACATGACCGTGACCCAGGCGCGGGAGCTGTTCCGGAACGTGCCCTCGGTCCGGGACAGGCTCCAGACCCTGGAGGACGTGGGCCTGGGCTACATCCGCCTGGGGCAGTCCTCCACCACCCTCTCGGGGGGCGAGGCCCAGCGGGTGAAGCTGGCCAAGGAACTCGGCCGCAGGGCCACGGGCCGCACCCTGTACATCCTGGACGAGCCCACCACCGGCCTCCACTTCGAGGACGTGCGCAGGCTCCTCGACGTGCTCCACCGGCTGGTGGACCAGGGGAACACCGTGCTCGTGATCGAGCACAACATGGACGTGGTCAAGACCGCCGACTGGGTGATCGACCTGGGCCCCGAGGGCGGGGACGCGGGCGGCCGTATCGTGGCCCAGGGCACCCCCGAGGAGGTGGCCGCCTGCGAGGCCTCCCACACGGGCCGGGCCCTCAGGGAGAGGCTGGGGGGCCGGAACTGACCGGGGTTCACACAACGGGTTTCCGGAGCCAGGACCGCGGGTTGTCCCCTCTCCTTTGTCGCCTGAGACCGGACACCTGATGGGGGAGCGCGTTTGGTCTTCTGTGAGGAGGGATCGTTGATGGGGGGGAGCCGGCCAGGGGGTCCTCCCGGGCCTTGGAGACCGGCGGTCCGCCAGGGGCCTGTTCTCGCTTGGGGCCGCTTTCAGAAACCAGAGGACAGGATCCACTCCCTGTCCTCTGTCTTCTGAATTCTGGCTCCTGATATGGGGCGCCTTTCCAGGCGCGATCGGGCCGCAGACCCAACAGCCGTCAGCCGGCGACTGTGACCCGCCTCGACTGCGGGAACGGTGAGGGCTAACAAGGCGCTTCAGCTTTCCAGCGTTCCAGTCCTTCCGGAGGCAGCCGTCAGCCGTCATGACTCGATGCGGGAAATGCGGGGTGGAACTCCCCCCCGGAAGCCTCAAGTACCTGGTCACGATCCACGTGACCGCCGACTTCGACGGGGTCCTGCCCGACGCCGGCGACATGGAGGACCTGGAGGCGTTCATGAGGCAACTCGATGCGGCCGACGCCTCGGAACTGGAGCGGGACGTGTACCGCTCCCGGGGCTACATCCTGTGCCCGGCCTGCAAGGACGCGTTCCTGGCCGATCCCCTCGGGCCCCGGTCCCCAGGGGAGCGGCCCACAACCGGCGGAAGGATGCACTGATGCGCTACGGACGGGCCCTGCTCGAGGTGGAAAAGCCCGGTCGGTACGAGGGCCTGGAGGCCGGCGCGGTGGTCAAGGACTGGGGATCGGCGAGGGTCCGCGTGGCCCTTTGCTTTCCCGACGTGTACGAGATCGGGATGAGCCACCTGGGGCTCCTGCTCCTGTACGACGCCCTGAACCGGTGCGGCGACGTGCTGGCCGAGCGGGCCTTCGCGCCGTGGCGCGACATGGAGGCGCTCCTGCGCCGCAGGAGGTGGCCCCTGGTGAGCCGGGAATCGGGCCGCCCCTTGCGGGAGTTCGACCTCGTGGGATTCACCCTGCCCTACGAGCTCGCGGCCACCAACGTGCTCGCCATGCTGGAGCTGGGCGGGGTACCCCTGCTCGCGGCCGACCGTGGCCCGAACGATCCCCTGGTGGTGGGCGGGGGGCCGGTGGCGGCCAACCCGGAGCCGTTCGCCGACTTCTTCGACGCGTTCCTGGTGGGCGACGGCGAGGAGGCCGTGGTGGAGATGGCCCGGGCCGTGGCCGATGCCGGGCCGGACCGGAGGGATCGCCTGGAGGCCCTGGCCCGGGTGCCGGGAGTGTACGTGCCCTCCCGGACCCGGCCCGTGTTCGAGGCCGGCGCGTTCCGAGGGTTCGAGCCGCCGGTTCGGGTCCGCCGTCGGGTGGTGCCGGACCTCGAGCGGGCTCCCGCGCCCCGCAGGCCGATCGTGCCGGTCATCGCCACGGTGCACGACCGCCTCACGGTGGAGGTGGCCCGGGGCTGCACCCGGGGGTGCCGGTTCTGCCAGGCGGGCTACTACTACCGCCCGGTGAGGGAGCGGAGCGTCGAGGTCATCGCCCGGTCGGTGCGCCAGGCCCTGGACGCCACCGGGTACGACGAGGTGGGCCTCCTGTCGCTCTCCACGGGGGACCACACCTCGATCGGCCCCCTGCTGGTGCGGCTCATGGAGGAACACGCCGCCTCCCGCGTGGCCGTGAGCCTGCCGAGCCTACGGGTGGACTCCCTGGACGGCCGGCTCCTGGAGGAGATCCGCAGGGTCCGGAAGACCGGGTTCACCCTGGCCCCCGAGGCCGGCACCGAACGGCTCCGGCGGGTCATCAACAAGAACGTGACCGAGGCCGAGATCTTCGGCGCGGTCCACAAGGTGTTCGCCGCCGGCTGGAAGAGCCTCAAGCTCTACTTCATGATCGGGCTCCCCACCGAGACCGATGAGGACCGGGAGGCCATCGTGGACATGGTCCGGCGCATCGCCCGGGCCGTTCCCCGGGGCCGGGGGAGGCTGGCGGTGAGCCTTTCGAGCTTCGTGCCCAAGCCGCACACCCCGTTCCAGTGGGCCCGCCAGCTCGGAGCGGCCGAGATCGAAGAGGCCCAGGTGTTCTTCCGGGAACGGCTCCGGGCCCGCTCGCTGGAGCTCAAGTGGCACGACGCCCGGATGAGCGTGCTCGAGGGGGTGCTCGCCCGGGGCGACCGGAGGCTCGGCGCCGCGATCCTCGAGGCGTACCGGCTGGGGTGCCGCATGGACGCCTGGACCGGGGAGTTCCGGTGGGACCTGTGGGAGGAGGCGTTCCGGAGGACGGGACTGGATCCCGGGGCGTACCTTCGGGAGCGCTCGCCCGGGGAGCCGCTTCCGTGGGACGCGATCGACCTGGGGGTGGAGCGTTCGTTCCTGTTGAAGGAGTGGGAACGGGCGCTGCGGGCCGAGCCCACGCCCGACTGCCGGGACGGCCGGTGCCACGGGTGTGGGCTGTGCGACTTCGAGGTGGTGCGCCCCCGGACGGCCGAAACCGCGCCCTTCCCGGCACGCCGGGAGGCCCCGACGGACGAGCCGGCCGACCCCTCCCGGGCGCCCCGGCTCCGGTTCCGGTTCTCCAAGACCGGCCCGGCGGCCCTGATCTCGCACCTGGAGACCGTGGCGGCCCTCCACCGGGCGCTGCGGGCGGCCGGGGTGCCCCTGGTCTACTCCCGGGGGCACCACCCCCAGCCCCGCCTCGTTCTGGGGCCGGCCCTTCCCCTGGGCACCGAGAGCCTGGCCGAACTGGCGGACGTGCGGGTGCGGGAGGTCCCGGCCCTGGCCGAGACCCACCGCCGCGTGAACGAGCACCTGCCCGAGGGCCTCCGGGTGGAGGCCATGTGGGTGCTGCCCGAGGAAAGCGCCGGCCTCACGGGCGGGGACACCGTGGAGGAGTACCGGATCACCCCCTCGGACGAGGCCTGCCGGGCCGCCCAGGCCCGGGGAGGCTGGCGTTCAGCGATCGAGGCGTTCTGGAACGCGCCCGAGTTTCCCGTGGTCAAGCGGCGCCGGAACAAGGCCGACCGGGTACTGGACGCCCGCCGCCACGTGGAGGGGCTCTGGATGGAGGGGGAAGAGATCTGGCTGCGGCTCCGCCGGAACCCCAACGGCACGGCCGTGGCCCCCGAGGAGTTCCTGAGGGCGCTCGCCGGCGTTCCGGAGGGGGAGCGGGCCGCGGAGCGCATCGTGAAAACCCGGATGCGGGTGTGACCGAAGAGGAGCCGAGACCATGGCGTTGGCGGACACCGCCCCCGCGCTCACCAAGGAGATCATCATCAACGCCACCCCCCAGGATACCCGGGTGGCCCTGCTGGAGAACAAGGTGCTGGTGGAGCTCTACATCGAGCACGTCAAGGACCGGCGGGTGGCCGGCAACATCTACAAGGGCCGGGTGGTCCGCGTGCTCCCCGGCATGCAGGCGGCGTTCGTGGACATCGGCCTGGAAAAGGCCGCGTTCCTGTACGTGTCGGACGTGTACACGGGCGAGCGGGAACCCGAGGGGGACCTGGGCGACGACGAGCTGGCCGAGGAGGGCGTGGCCCTGCGGCCGCCCCGGCCGTCGGAGCCCATCGAGCACCTGCTGCGGGAGGGCCAGGAGATCCTGGTCCAGGTGGCCAAGGAACCCCTGGGCCGCAAGGGGGCCCGCATCACCCAGTACGTGAGCCTGCCCGGCCGCAACCTGGTGTATCTGCCCCAGGTGAACCACATCGGCGTGTCCCGCCGGATCACCGACGAGGCCGAGCGCGCCCGGCTGCGCGAGCTCGTGGCGGGCCTGCGGCAGGGCCCCGGCGGGTTCATCGTGCGCACCGCGGCCGAGGGGTGCGGTCCCGAGGAACTGGACCGGGAGATGGTGTTCCTGACCCGGCTGTGGAGCGAGATCCTCCAGAGGGCCGCCCGCGTCCCGGCGCCCAACCTGCTCCACTGGGACCTGGACATCTCGTTCCGGGCGATCCGGGACCTGTACACCCCCGAGGTGAAGCGGATCGTGGTGGACTCGCCCGAGGAGTACAAGAAGATCCTGGAGTTCGTGGAGACCTACGTGCCCCAGGCCAAGCCCCTGGTGGTGCTGTACAACCGGCCCGAGCCCATCTTCGGCTTCTACGACATCGAGATCGAGATCTCCAAGGCCCTGGAGCGGCGCGTGTGGCTGAAGAGCGGCGGCTACATCGTGATCGAGCGCACCGAGGCCCTCACGGCCATCGATGTGAACACCGGCTCGTACGTGGGCAAGCGCAACCTGGAGGAGACCATCCTCAAGACGAACCTGGAGGCCGCCCGGGAGATCGCGTATCAACTTCGGCTCCGCAACATCGGCGGGATCATCATCATCGACTTCATCGACATGGAGGTGGAGGAGAACCGGAGGAAGGTGTTCGAGACCCTCCAGGCCGAGCTCAGGAAGGACCGGGCCAAGACGAACCTGCTCCAGATCTCGAGCCTGGGACTGGTGGAGATGACTCGCAAGCGGGTGCACGAGGACCTGGGCCGCACCCTGTGCGAGCCGTGCCCCTACTGCGAGGGCAAGGGGTACGTGCGGTCCCGGGCCACGGTGGCCTACGACGTGTTCCGAGAGATCCGCCGCCGCCGGGACCAGTTCTCCGGCGACACCGTGGTGGTTGAGGCCCATCCCGAGGTGGTCCACTACCTGTACGACGAGGAGCGCTCCGGGCTGGAGGCCCTGGAGAACACCCTGGGCAGGCAGATCGTGCTCAAGTCCCGGCCCGACCTCCACCAGGAGGACTTCCGGGTCCGCGAGGGACCGTAGCCGCCCGCCCCCCGGTATCCTCGCCGGACTCCCCGTCCAGCCGGAACCGTCCCGCCTCCGCCAGGATCTCGGCCGCGTGGCGCTCCAGGCCCTGGACGGCCCGCTTGGTGTCGGCCGCGGCAGCCGCCAGTTCCGCCAGGGTACGGCTCACCTCCTCCACGGAGCGAACGATGCTCTCGCTCATCTCCCGCTGGGCCTGGGTGTTGTGGGCGATCTCCACGGCGGCCTCGGCCACGCGGGACGCCATGGCCGCGATCTCCTCGCTGGTCTCCGCCTGCTGCGAGGTGGCCCGCACCACCTCCCCGGAGCCCGTGCGGATGGCGTCCATCAACCCCAGCACCGCCCGGTTGGCCTCGTCCTGCTCCCGGGTGGCCTGGGCGATGGACTCCACCTCGTCGTTCATGGAGGAGACGGCCTCGGCGATCTGGGCCACGGCCGCGGCCTCGTCGGTCGTCGCCTCCTGGATCGCCCGGGACAGGGCCGCGGCCGAGTCGGACCGGGACCGGATCGAATCCAGGGCGGCCTCCACCTCCTGGACCAGCTCTTTGCCACGCCGGACCGAGGCGATACCCTCCGAGGCCTTGGCCACGGCCTCCCGGGTGTCGGCCTGGACCCCTTCGATCATCCGGGCGATCTCCCGGGTGGACACCGAGGTGCGCTCGGCCAGGGCCTTGATCTCGTTGGCCACCACGGAAAAGGCCTTCCCCCGCTCACCCGCCTGGGCGGCCAGGATCGCCGCGTTCAGGGACAGGAGCTTGGTCTGGTCCGCGATCTCGTCGATCACGGTCACGATCTGGCCGATCTCGTCCGACCGCCGGCCCAGCCGGCCGATTCGCTCGCCCATCTCCTCCACGGTGCGCACGATCTCGTCGATCCCCCGCACCGCGGCGCGCACCGCCTCGATGCCCCGTTCCGAGGCTTCCTGGGACACGGCCTCGGCCGCACCGGCCGACTCGACCGCCTTGGCTTCCACTTCCTGGACCATGCCCCGCATCTGGTAGAGAGCCGTGGTGATCTCCTCGGATGTTGCGGTGAGGCCGTCCAGATGGGTGGCGATCCGGGTGAGCGACTCGATCATGGCGGCCACCCGCTCGGCCGCCTCGGTGGCCGAGCGGGCGTGGTCCTCCGTCAGGCGGGAGACGACCGAAACCGATGCGCTCATCTGCTGGACCGCGGCCGAGGTCTCCTCGGCCTCGGCGGTGAGGGCCTCCGCCCGCGAGGCCACGTCGGTGATCGATCGGTCCATGCGGCCGGTAGCGTCCCGGATCCGTGCCACGGCGTCCTGTTGGACCCCCACCACCTCGTGGATCTTCCCGGACATGCGGCCGGCCACTTCCGCCCCCTCGCGGAGCGAACCCGACAGCTCGAGCATTCGGGTGATGTTGGCCCGGAGCTTCTCGGTCATGGACCGGAACGCATGGGCCAGCGCGCCGATCTCGTCACGGCGCCGCACGCTCAGTTCCCGGGTGAGGTCGCCGGCGGCCACGCGCTCGGCCGCCTCCACGAAGGCCTGGAGGGGGCGGGACAGGGCCCGGATGAACAGCCAGCCCAACAGGAGCGCGGCCAGCACCACGGCCGTCGTGCCCACCACCCAAAAAAGGTGTCGAACCCGAGCCACCGTACGCCGGGAGGCCTCCCGGTACTCGGCGTCGAGCCGGCCGCGCAGGGTTTCCCGGTAGAGCGAGATGTCGGCCCGGGCTTGCTGGAGCAGGCGGTCCATGCGATCAAAGGCCGAGCGCAGGGGCCGGGTGTCCACCAGAACCTCCAGGTGCACGATCGTAGGCCCCGCGACCGACCGCACCTTGAACACCCGGCCTCTCGACGCCTCCAGCGAACCCACCTCGGTCGTGTGCCCACCGGGATCGATCCGGACGCGGGCTCCGAGCAGCAGGGGTAGGGAACCGACCCTGGCCTCCAGCAGAGCACGCAACGACTCGGAATCACCCTCCTCGGCCAAAAGGAGGAGTTCTTCGGCCAGACTGCGGACCATGTCTTCGCCGGTTTGGGCGAACCACTGTTCGAGCTGGGCCCGCGCCTCGTCCTGCTGGGCCTTAAAAAGCGCGATGAACCGGGCTCCCTGCTCGTCCACGGCTGCACGCACCAAGGGCAAGACCTGAGACGACAGGAACCACCGGAACTCCTGGACCGTTGCCGCGGTCGAGAGAAGCCCTGCCACCACCACGACCGCTCCCACCACGGCCAGGACCGCTCCACCGAGTTTCCAGGCCAGAGACACCCTCACGCGCGCCACGGCTCCTCCTGTGTTGCCATGGGCAGACACCCAGCCTCCCCCCGCCCGGGATCTGTTCGCCGGGTATTCCCCGTGTCGGCCCGGAGGGCTCCAAACTTGAACCTGATTTCACAAGTAGGGAATCTTCGTCAGATCTGATCCCGCTCGGCGAGACGCAGGTACATCAGGGCCTTGGCGTTGTCCGGATCCTTCTCCAGGACCGCGTTCCATTCCTCCACGGCCAGCTCCACCTGCCCCCGGCTGTAGTAGGTGATGCCGAGCTGGATCGCGGCGTGGGTGTAGTGGGGGTATTCCTGCTTGACCCGCTGGAACTGCTCGATCGCATCGTCGTAGCGGCCCATGTCCCGGTAGAGGATCCCGAGCCGGGTCCGGAGGTCCGGGAAACGGGGGCCCAGCTCCAAGGCCTTGCGGTACTCGAGCTCGGCCTCCTCGTGCATGCCCAGGCCGTGGTAGATCTCGCCGATGTCCGCATGGAGGTTGGCCAGGCGGCCCTTCACGTAGGGATCCATCACGCCCTGGTCGACCCGCGCCGCGGCCCGCGCCCGGCGGAACGCCTCCTCGGCCTCCTCGTACCGGCCCATCTCGTTCAGGGTCACGGCCAGGTTGAGCAGCGCCTCGGTGTAGTGGGGATTGATCTCCAGGGCCTCCCGGAACCGCCCTTCGGCCCCGGCCCGGTCCCCCTTGGAAAAAGCGATCGCTCCGAGCATGTTGAGCACGTCGGCGAACCGGCAGCCCATGTCCAGCAGCTTCCGGAAATACTGCTCGGCCTCCTCGTACCGCCCCTCGTCGAACGCCTCCTTGCCCATGTGGGTGAGCTCGATCATCGCCGCTTCCATGGAGACCTCCTTCCCCTTGCCGAGCCGGGCGCTCGCAGCCCGGCTCGCGCCACCGGGGTGCTCCCGCACCCCGTGGTTCCCCTACGGCCCTTCCTCCTCCCCCAGCCGGCTCTTCAGGTCCAGGGCCAAGCGCAGGGCCTCGTCCCGGAGGGGGCTGTCCGGGTACTGTGTCACGAGGGCCTGGAGCCTTCCCAGGGCCGCCCGGTACTTCTTCTTCCTCAGGTAGTATCGGGCCACGTACATCTCGTGCTCGGCCAGGCGCCGGCGCAGTTCCCTCACGTGCCGGCGCGCCTCGCCCGCGTACTCGCTGCCCGGGTAGGCGTGGAGCAGCTTCTGGAACGCCTCCAGGGCCTGGCGGGTGGGGGTCTGGTCCCGGTCGGGCGGGTGGCTCAGTTCGAGGTACGCCAGTCCCCGCCGGTACACGGCATAGGGCACTTTGGCGTGGGTCGGATGGAGTTCCTCGAACGACCGGTACGCGGCCGCCGCCTCCTCGTACGCCCCCTTCTTGTAGGCCATGTCGGCCTCCAGCAGTTCCGCCTCCACCGCGAACCGGGAGAACGGGAACTCGTCCCGGATGCGGTCGATCAGCTCCTGGGCCTCTTCGTACCGGTACTTTTCGACCGCCCGCCGGGCGAGTTTGAACAACTCCCGGGCCGACAGGTCCTCGCGGGCCCCCCGTCCCCAGCACCCGGCCAGCGCGGCCGCGGCCCAGAGCCCCAGGAGCAGTGCGGCCGCCTTGGACCGGGGGATCACGGCGCACCCCCTTCGGCCAGGGAGGCCAGGGCCGCCTCAAAGGGCGGACGGGCCACCCCGCGGTCGGTGACGATGGCCGTCACGTTGCCGGCCGGGGTGACGTCGAACGCCGGGTTCCACACGGCCACACCCTCGGGGGCCACGGGCCGGCCGCCGCAGCGGGTGACCTCGGCCGGATCCCGCTCCTCGATGGGGATCGCGTCGCCCGAAGCCAGGGAGAGGTCCACGGTGCTCAGGGGCGCGGCCACGTAGAAGGGGATCCCGTGTTCCCGGGCGAGCACCGACAGGGTGTACGTGCCGATCTTGTTGGCCACGTCCCCGTTCCGGGCGACCCGGTCGGCCCCCACGACGACCGCGTCCACCCCCCCCAGCTTCATCCGGTACCCGGCCATGCTGTCGGTGATCAGGGTGCAGGGAATGCCCTCGCGCCGGAGCTCCCACGCCGTGAGGCGCGCCCCCTGGAGGAAGGGCCGGGTCTCGTCCACGAACACGTGGACGCGTTTGCCGGCCTCCACGGCCGCCCGGATCACTCCCAGGGCCGTACCGTACCCCGCCGTGGCCAGGGCCCCGGCGTTGCAATGGGTAAGCACCGTGCAGGGATCCGGGAGGAGCTCGGCCCCGAACCGGCCCATCCGGCGGTTGGCCTCCACGTCCTCGGCTTCGATGGCCCGGGCCTCGGCCTCGAGGGCGGCGGCCGCACCGGAGGGATCCCCCCCGGCCGCACGCTCCAGAACCGCACGCATGCGGCCGAGGGCCCAGAACAGGTTCACGGCCGTGGGCCGTGTGCGGGCCAAGCGATCGAGCGCGGCTTCCACCTCGGCCCGGAACCGGCCCGGCGGCCCTCCGGCAGCCCGCCGGGCCGCCAACACCACCCCGTAGGCCGCGGCCACGCCGATGGCCGGCGCACCCCGCACCACCATGCGTTCGATGGCCCGGGCCACGCCCTCGGGTTCGCTGAGATCCAGGTAGACCTCTTCGGCGGGAAGCCGGGTCTGGTCCAGCAGGACCAAACGCCCCTCCTCCCACCGGATGGGCCGGACGCCCATGGGGCATGCCTCCGCAAGGTGTGTGTCCAGGTGCGATCCGGGCGATGACTTTACCACACGGCCCGCCGGGGGCTCCACCGGAGCGGCGCGCGGACGAAAAACGCCCGCCCCGGACCGTTCCGGGGCGGGCGCAAGGGCCGTCCCACGCCCCTTCTCGCCCTAGGGGGAACCGCCCTTCTTCCCCCGGCCCGAATCGCCCGAGGAACCCTCCCCGGCGCTCTCCTCGGGTCGCTGGGTCGCCGCCTTCACCAGGGCGCGCGCGGCTTCCAGGTACTCCCCGGGCATCCGGTACACCGGGCCCCCGTCGCCGGCCCGCGCGTACACCTTTCCGTCCCTCTCGGCCACCCGCACGGTCTGCTCCCTCTTCTCCTCCTTGATCCGGGCGGTGTAGACGGGATCGTCCAGGCCGTACTCGCCGGCCGGGCCGGGCTCGGCGATCACCTCCTCGGCCTCGGCGTTGACGAACGCGCGCACCAGGTCCTGGAGCTTCTCCTTCTCCTCGCCCTGGACCTCGGCCCCGTCCCGCTTCCAGGTGCCGCTTTCCTTCGCGTACACCAGCGTCGTGCCGCCCAGCGCGAGTTCGAGTTCCTTGATCCGCCAGGTCTTGGTCAGCACGGGCTTCCTGCGCCGGAGCGTGTCCGGGTCCTTCCGGAACGCCTCCAGCACGTCCTTGCCCACCGTGAACAATGCGTTGCGGCCGGTGCGGTCGGCCCACACCTGGCCGTCCACCTCGGCCATGCGCACGGTCACGGGCTCGGACTCCCCTTCGGCCCGCAGCACCACCGCCAGGCCCTTGGCCAGCTTCTCCTCGGCCTTGCCCCGGTCCTCGTCCAAGAACTTCTGCACCCGAGCCCAGCGGAGCTTGTCCGCCACCCGCTCGGCGGCGTCCGGGTCGGCCTCGGCCTGGAACGGGGCCTCCACGAACCACCGTTCGTCCTTCTTGACCAGCCGCACCGTGGGGGCGCCGGGCCGGCGGATCTCGACGCTCTCCAGCCGGCTCCACGGGAACGACTCCAGGACGTCCTTGTTCCTGAGGTCGCTGAAGTCGCGCAGGAACCCGCTCAGCGCGTAGTTCTTGGCCACCCGCACCGCCCCGTCGTCGGCGCGCACGTACCGGGCGTCGCCCACCGGGTTCTTGTCCCCGATCACCAGGCGCACCGCCACGCCCTGGGTGGTCACCGTGCACTCGGGCTCGTCCAGGCCGTAGGGCTCCATGTCCGCGTCGGCCGGGGCCACCTCTTTCTTGGCCTTGAGGTTCTTCAGGTCCGAGAGCAGGGTGCGCACCCGGCCGTCGTCGGCCCGGTCGTCCCAGGGCTCCACCAGGAACCACTTGTCGTCCTCGCCCTTCTTGACCCGGGCCTTGCCCTTCCCTTTGCGCTCGATCACCAGTTCCGTGACCTTGTCCGTGTCGAGGTCCGGGAACAGGAGCCCTTCTTTCTTCTCGGCCTCCTTCTTGGCCTCGTATCGGGGTTCCTCCACGAAGTACAGGTAGGCGGCCAGGGCCGCGAAGATCCCGATCACGATCCACGTGCTCTTGAACCGCATGGCACTGCCTCCCTGGCTGGGGATCCGGCTACAGGTTCCGCCGCCGCCACCAGATGCCGAGCCCGGCCAGCACGAGCACGGCCGGCCCGACCACCACGCTGGCATAGAACAGGGTGGCGGCCTGGGCCCGGCTCAGCACGAGGGGCTGGGGCTTGGTGTCCTTGGGCCGGATGGAGATCAGGTCCTCCTCCTTGGCCAGGTAGCTCACCATGTTCTGGAACAGGTCGCCGTTGCCCGAGAAATGGAAGTACGTGTTGTCCACGAAGTCCGAGTCGCCCACCACGAGCAGTTGGGAGACCACCTCGTCGTCGCCCGATCCCCTCTTGCGCTCGAACAGGGCCGCGAGCGTGAGCGGCCCGCGGTGGTCCTCGGCGGGGTCGAACGAGGCCTTGGGGTTGGAAAGGTCCGTCTCACCCCAGGCCTGGGGCGAGGTGCGGGCGATGGGGTGGTACGTGACGCCCTCGGGCAGGTTCTCCGCCCGGTCCAGGCTGCGGGCCAGGGGCATGAACGTGGCCAGCCGGAAGTCCTTGGTGATGTCGTGCTGCGGATACTGGGTGATGATGGGCGTGGTGTACGACCCGCCGAACAGCCGGCTCATGGTGTCGATGACCACGTCGTTCCGGAGCGCCACGCCCCAGCCCTCGAGCACGGGTTCGAGCCCGGTCTCGGTCTGGGGGTCGACGAGCACGAGCACCTTGCCCCCTTCCTCCAGGTAGTTCCGGACCGCCTCCACTTCCTTGTCCAGGAAGGGCTTGGTGGGCCCGGCGATCACCAGCACGTCGCAGTCCTTGGGCACCGCCCCTTCCTTGAGCAGGAGGAGCTCCTTCACGGCGAACCCCTGCTCCTCCAGCGCCTTCTTGGCGGCGGAGTAGCCGCTGCGCTGGGTGTCCTGGATGGAGTGCTCGCCGTGGCCGGTGAGGAAGTACACGGTCTTCTTGCCCTCGCGTGTGACCCGGATCAGGGCGTTGGTCACGGCCTCCTCGCTCGTCTCGGTGATCCGGTAGGTCTTGCCCTCGCTTTCGAACACGGTGGTGCCGTACTCCCGGATCCCGTACTGGTGGGCCAGGGCGGGATTTTTGTCCGGATCCACGAAGGTCACCTTGAGCCGGGGCGTTTCGTCGGCGTAGTTGTCGAGCAGGCCCTTCATCTTGGAGCGCTCTTCCGATCCGTCCGAGAAGAACGCGGTGACCGTCACGTCCTTGTCCAGGTCGCGGAGCACCTTCAGGGTCTGGTCCGAAAGGGTGTAGAGCTTCTGGGCCGTGCAGTCCCACTTCTCGTTGTGGCGGATCGCCAGCACGTTGACGATGACCAGGATGCCCAGGAACGCCAGGGTGATGGCCGCCGCGTTGGCGCCGTACCGGGCCGCTCGGGTGCCCGGCGCGCGCACCAGGATCCCCCGCTCGGCGATGAAGAAGAAGAGGAGCGCGGCGCCGCCCACCACCGCCAGGATCCACAGGAGGGCCTTCTGCAACGGGTAGTACTCGGCCACGAACAGGCTGGCCAGCACGAACAGGGCGCCGAGGACTCCGGCCACCTTGCTCGACGTCTTCATGGTCAAACGGGTGGAACGCTCCGGGGCCATGGCTCACCTCCAGCGGTTCGACTCAAGGACCCGGTGGGTCAGGAACAGTCCGAACGCGGCCACCGACACGTAGTAGACCACGTCCTTCACCTCGATCACGCCCTTCAGGAAGCCCTCCAGGTGGGTGATGATCGACAGGTGCTCGAACACCTCGGCGAAGTCGCCCCCCAGCTCGGCCGCCCACCCGAGGAGCCAGAACACGAGCAGGATGCCGAACGTGAGCACGGCCGCGATGATCTGGTTCTCGGTGAGGCTCGAGGCGAACAGCCCGAACGCCACGAAGGCCCCCAGGAGGAGCACCATGCCCAGGTACCCCGTGAAGATCGGGCCCCAGTCCAGGCTCCCGTAGAACCACACCAGGAGGGGCATGTACAGGCTCAACAGGAGCATCCCGCTCAGCAGCAGCATGGCGGCCAGGTACTTGCCGGCCACGATCTCGCCCAGGCGCACGGGCGAGGTGAACAGGAGCTGGGCCGTGCGGTTCTTCTTCTCCTCGGCCAGGAGCCGCATGGTGACGATGGGCACGAGCAGCAACAGCGTCACGGCCATGTTGTGGAAGGTGGGCTGGAACACCATGCGGTTCACGTTCATGTGCCCCATCATGGGGAACCGCATCATCTGGAAGCTCTGCATGCTGTACCAGGTGACGATGTTGTAGAAGAGCAGCCCGCTCACCCCCAGGAACAC
>CAZBGL010000140.1:0-3549 GCA_964491375.1 uncultured Thermodesulfobacteriota bacterium
CATGCCGGCCGAGTTCCGCGAGGCGGCCATCAACGAGTCCGCCCTGAAACGGGCGGGCAAGCCCGAGGACGTCGCCTGGCTCGTGGCGTTCCTGGCCTCGGAGTGCGGCCGCCACATCACGGGCGAGGTCATCAAGGTGGACGGCGGGCAGTACATCTAGCAGGCCGTTGAACGAGCAGCCCGCGGCGGCATCCCATGGAGGGGGTGCCAGGTCACGAGGTTTGGAAGACCGAGCGATCTGTGGGGCCTCGACGGGGCCGTCCCCGAGGGGCCGGGGCCGAAGAACCCACGGACGGAGTTGTTCGGCGTCTCGCTGAGCCCACGCACGTCACTCACCCAGGGGAACCCAAGGGAGGCGACCATGGCCGAGTACAAGTTCATCGAGACCTGGGACGCGGACGGCGCGGCCTGGATCCGGATCAACCGGCCGCCGCTCAACGTGCTCGACATCCCCACCATGGAGGAGCTCAACGACGCCCTGGTGGCCATCAAGGCCCGGGAGCTGGAGGTGCGGGCCCTGGTGATCACCGCGGCCGGGGACAAGGCGTTCTCCGCGGGCGTGGACGTGGCCGACCACACGCCCGACAAGGTGGAGCGCATGATCGAGGTGTTCCACGACATCTTCCACAACCTGGAGGCCCTGGAGATCCCCACGATCGCCGCGGTCAAGGGCGCGGCCCTGGGCGGCGGGTGCGAGCTGGCGATCTTTTGCGACATGATCGTAGCGGCCGACAACCTGAAGATCGGGCAGCCCGAAGTGAAGGTGGGCGTGTTCCCGCCACTCGCGGCCGTGGTGCTGCCCCGGCTGGTGCCCGAGAAACGGGCGTTCGAGCTGATCGTGGGCGGCGAGATCATCCGGGCCGAGGAGGCCAAGGCCATCGGCCTGGTGAACAAGGTGGTGCCGCTCCAGAGCTTCGACGAGGAGTTCGGCAAGTTCCTGCGGGTGTTCACCACCCTGTCCGGACCGGTGCTGCGCATCACCAAGAAGGCCCTGCGGGCCGCCCGGGGCCTGGGGTTTGCCGAGGCCCTGTCCCGGGTGGAGAAGATCTACCTGAAAGAGCTCATGGCCACCGAGGACGCCAACGAGGGCCTCACGGCCTTCCTGGAGAAGCGGGCGCCCCAGTGGCGCCACCGGTAGGACCGCGTCGCGGTCCCTCCGCCGAGCCCGGCGGAACCAGAACCTCCTTTTCCCAGATCCGGCCTGCGGCGTTGCCGGCGCCGCGGGCCCCTTTTTACCGGCACGCGGCGCAGCCCCGGAGGAGCCGCCTGTGATCATCGACTTCCACGTCCACCTCGCCGCGAGGGAGCACCTGAGGCCCGACGCGGCCGCGTACTGCGACAGCTTCTGGGACGGCCGGGGGGACTGGAACGCGCTGCTCACCCCGGAGGGCTTCGACGCCTACCTGGAGCGCGAGGGGGTGGACTACGCGGTGGGCCTGGCCGAGGTGAGCCCCCGGGTGACCGGGGTCACGACGAACGAGTACGTGCTGGAGCGGTTCCGGGGCTCCCGGCGCCTGATCCTGTTCGCCAGCATCAACCCCTGGACCACCCCCCGGCCCGACCGGGAGGTGCGGAGGCTGGCCGGCCTGGGGTTCCGGGGACTCAAGCTCTACCCGACCTACCAGCACTTCTTCCCGAACAGCGCCGACCTGTACCCGCTGTACGCCGCCTGCGCGGAGGTGGGCTGGCCGGTGATGGTGCACACCGGGACCAGCGTGTTCCCAGGGGCCAAGCTCAAGTACGGCGATCCCCTGCTCCTGGACGAGGTGGCCGCGGACTTTCCCGAACTCGTGCTGCTCATGGTCCACGGTGGCCGGGGCCTGTGGTACGACCGGGCGGAGATGCTGGCCCGGATCCACCCGAACCTGTACCTGGAGGTGTCGGGGCTTCCACCCCGGAAGCTCCTGGAGTACTTCCCGAACCTGGAGCGGATCCACCGCAAGGTGGTGTTCGGTTCCGACTGGCCGGGCAACCCGGGCATCCGGGCGAACGTGGAGGCGGTGCGCGCCCTCCCCCTCTCGGAGGGGGCCAAGGCCGCCATCCTGGGCGGGAACGCCGCCCGGATCCTGGGCCTGGAGGGGGCACCGTGAGGCCGGCCCTGGTGATCGTGGACATGCTGGTGGACAACCTCAAGACCGGCCGGCACACGGCCGTCGAGCGGGAGGGCATGGCCGTGGTCCCGGCGATCCGGCGGGCGGCCGAGGGGCTGCGGGAACAGGGGCTCCCGGTGGTGTTCGCCAACGACTCGTTCCTACCCGGCGACTTCCTGTTCGGAGGCCGCATGGAACCCCACGCCCTGCGGGGCACGCCGGGGGCCGAGGTGATCCCCGAGCTCGCGCCCGCGGCCGGGGACCACGTGGTGCCCAAGCGCCGGTTCTCGGCGTTCTACAAGACCGACCTGGACCAGACCCTTCGGCTGGCCGGGGTGGACACCGTGGCCGTGGCCGGCATCACCACGCCGTTCTGCGTATTGGCCACGGCGTTCGACGCCCTGGCCCACGACTTCCGGGCCGTGATCCTGGAGGACGCCACCGCGGCCCACAAACCCGAGGTCCACCGGGCCTGCCTGGACCTGTACCGGAAAAACGCCCTGTGGCCCCTGTTCCGGGTGGAGACCGTGGATCGGTTCCTCGCGGCCGCGCGCGCCGGCCGCTGGCCGGAAGGAGGGGAGGGATGAGCTTCGGACTGGCGTACGCGCTCGCCTGGTCGCCCGTGGTCCTCGTGCTCGTGCTGGCCGTGGGGTTTCGGCGATCGGCCCTGGAGCTTTCGGTGGCCGGCCTCATCTACACGTTCGGGCTGTGCGCCTGGGCGTTCGACACGCCCGCGGGTGTGCTCCTGAGGGCCGGGGCCGACGGCGTGCTCACCACCCTGCCCCTCCTCCTGGTGATCGTGGCGGGCATCGGCCTTTCCACGGTGTGCCTGGCCACGGGCAGTCTCCAGCGGATCGTGGCCTGGTACGCCGACCGGGTGCGGAACCGGTGGCACCGCACGGCCCTGCTCACCATGGGCGTGGGCAACTTCATGGAGGGTGCCGGCGTGATCGCCGAGCCCGTGGTGGCGCCCATGATCCGGGCCTCGGGCCTTTCCCCCACGGCCTCGGCGGCCCTGTCCATCGTGGGATACGCGGGCCTCATGACGCTCGCCCTGGCCGGCATCATCGTGACCGTGCTGGCCGCGGTCACCGGGATCCCGGCGGCCCGGCTCGGCGCGGACGTGGCGGTGCTTTCGGTGCTCCCCACCGTGCTGCTCTCGCTTTCGGTGCCGGCGTTCGCCGAGGGGCCCGGGGCCGCCGTGCGCCAGGCCCCCCTGTTCGCCGTCTCGGGCCTGGTAGCGGGCCTCGTGGCGTGGGCCACGGTGCGGTGGGTGGGCATACCGGTCTCGGGCATGTTCGGCGGCTTGGCCGTGATCGGGCTCCTGCTGGCCGGGGGTCGGCGGTGGGAGCGCCCCTCGGCCGGGATCCTGAGGGACTTCTCGCCGTTCGCCCTGATCATCGTGGGGCTTTCGCTGGTCAACCTGCTCCCGGCCGTGCGCCACGCGGCCCGCGAGGCC
>CAZBGL010000141.1:0-3426 GCA_964491375.1 uncultured Thermodesulfobacteriota bacterium
ACGTTCGGGGAGATGCTGGACGAGACCCTGCGCAAATCCTGGGGGCCGGGCAGCTTCCAGGCGCTGATGAGGCGCGGCATCTGGGTGGCCGAGGAACCCAAGGCCCCCAACTCCCTGCGGCCGATTCGGCTTGCCCCGCGCATCCCGGAGTTTCCCGAAGCCGGAGGGCTTGCCCTGGTGATGGCGCGGCCGGGCACGATCCCGCGCACCTACGCCAACACCCGCTGGGGCCGGGAGATCGCCCACGAACCGTTTGCGCTCGTCCATCCCGACACGGCCCGACGCCGCGGGCTGGCCCGGGGGCGCTCCGTGCGCGTACGCACGCCCCACGGGGAGGCCGTGTTCCCCGTGCGTTTCCTGCGGGGGCTCCATCCCGACGCGGTGGCCGTGCCCGACGGATTCGGCCACACCGCCGGCGGTGGGGCTGCCACCGCCTCGGACCCCGCCCTGTGGTGGGGGCGCCACGGGTCCGGAGCGCGGGCGCGGGCGCTGCTCCCGCCCGGCCCGGAGGCCCCGGTGCCCGTGGAGGTGGAACCGGCGTGAGCCGGTGCGGGGCCGGCCCCGCAGGCCACGACCGGAACGGCGGCTACCCCCCGAACAGCGACAGTTGCCGGCCGGAGCGGGAGGGAGCGGACACCCGCACGGTGCGCACCTCCTCCCCGGCGTGTTTCAGGAACGCGAGGAACGGCGAAAGGGGACCGCGGCGGATCTCGCCGAAGAGGCGCCGGCGCCGCGCCCGGGTGAGGCAAAGCCACGACCGGGCCCGGGTGACGGCCACGTACAAGAGCCGGCCCTCCTCGGCCTCGTCCGCGGGCCGCCGTCCGTCCCGGTAGGGGACGATCCCGTCCTCACACCCCACCACGAACACGGCCGGGAACTCCAGCCCCTTGGCCGCGTGCATGGTGAGAACGGCCACGCGGTCGGCCGCCACGGGCACGTCACCCGGTTCGCCGAGCGCCACCCCGTCGACGAGTTCGCCCAGGGTGCGCGCGGCTGCCGCCGCCGCGAGCCACCCCGCGCCCACGGGGTCGGCCTCGTCCACCCCGGCCTCGGCCAGCGCCGCGCGCACGCGCGAAAGGGGGGGATCCTCCCGGGCAAGGCGCGTCAGCCGTTCCAGAACGAGCCGCCCCTTGCCCCGGACGAGCCCCGCGTCGTGGGCCAGCGTCTGGTACGGGATCCCCGCCCGGCCCAGCGCCTCCTCCACGGCCCGCACCTGGGCCCGCACCCGGCACAGCACGGCCACGTCCCCGAACCCCAGGGAGGCGTCCGCCGCCAGGGCCCGCCGGGACGAGCGATGGGACGTGCCCCCCACCAGCCGCTCCAGCTCCGCTACCACGAACCGGGCCTCCCCGGCCTCGTCGTCGGCCTCCGCCAGGCACACCGGCACGCCGCCGCGGGCCTGGGGCTCCAGGGCCTGCGGCCGGTGGCCCGAGGCCTCCAGGACCCCCCGGGCCACCCGGAGCACCTCCGGGGCGGAGCGATAGTTCCGCACCAGCCGGACCGTGCGCACGCCCGGATGCTCCTCCCGGAACCGGCCGAACAGGCCCGGGTCGGCCCCGCGAAACCCGTAGATCGACTGGTGGGGATCGCCGATGACGGTGACGTCCGATCCCGGGGGGGCCAGGCCCAGGAGCATCCGGTACTGGGCCGGGTCCACGTCCTGGAACTCGTCCACGGCCACGAACCGGAACCGGCCGCCCCAGCGGGCGGCCACCGCGGGGTTCTCCTCCAGAAGCCGCGCCGCCCGCACCACCAGGTCGTCCAGGTCCAGGGCGGTCCGTTCCTCGAGGGCCCGCTCGTACGCCCGGAGCACCCCTTCGGGCACCCCGTCCGTCCGGCCGGTGCGCTTGGCCCGGGAGACGGCCTCCAGCGCGGCGCGCGCCTCGCGCACGCCCAGGCCTGCGGATTCGCGCAGGAGCGCCAGAGCCTCGTCCCGCCCCACCAGGGCGAAACCTCCCGGCAGACCCGCCTCCCGGTGGGCCTCCCGGAGGATGTCCAGGCCCAGCCGGTGCAGGGTGCACACCGTGATCCGGTCCGCCGCCCCCCCCAGGCGCTCCGCCAGGCGACGGCGCATCTCCGCGGCCGCCCGGTTCGTGAACGTGACCGCCAGGACCTGCTCCGGGGCCACGTCCCCCCGCTCGATCCGGCGGACGATCCGGCGAGTCAGGGTGCGGGTCTTGCCGGTCCCGGGCCCGGCCACGATGACGAGCGGACCGGCCGGGGCCTCCACGGCTTCCCGCTGCTCCGGGTCCAGGCCGGCGGCGGGGGAGGACGGCTCGGGCCCCGGCACGGGAACCGGAGGCACGGGCTCCCGGGCGGGCAACGGCTCGTGCGCGCGCCCTTCCGGCCCCTTTCCGTGCGGTTCGGGGAGCGCGAAAAGGAGGCCCTGGCGCTCGATCTCCCGGCGCTCCTCGGGCGAGAAGATCCGCACGGTCCCGAACGCGCCGTCGAAGCCGGCCTCCACGCGGAGTTCGCCCACGCGCACGCGGCGCACCGCCTCGGCCACCACGGGACCGGCCACCCGGGCCACCGCCTCCAAGGGGGCCTCCCGCAGCACCCACATCTCGGGGCCCAGGTCCCGGGCCAGCCGCTCGCACGCCGCGGCCACTCGCCGGGTGCGGCTGCCCACCCCCAGGGCCTCGGCCACCACCTCGGGCAGGGGCACCAGGCGCTGGTACGGCGCCGCCCCGGGGGGACGGGCCCCCTCGGGGCGGTCCGCGAGTTCCTCCACACGGTGCAGCACCCCCACGGTGAGCCGCCCCCCGCACACCGGGCACACGCCGCCCCGCTGGCGGGTCTCGGCCGGGTGCAGGCGCACCCCGCACTTGCGGTGGCCGTCCAGGTGGTACTTGCCCTCCTCGGGGAAGAACTCCACCGTGCCGAGGAAGCCGCGGCGATCGGGATTCCGCAGGCTCCCGAACACGCCGGGATACGAAGGGTCCAGGTCGAACGCGCAGGCCTCCCGGCCCAGGTTGGCCGGCGAGTGGGCGTCGGAGCACGAGATCAGGGCGAAGCGGTCCAGGGCGGACACCCGCCAGTTCATGGCCGGGTCCGAGGAAAGCCCGGTCTCCAGGGCGAAGATCTCGCCCGCCAGGTCCTCGAAACAGGCCTCCACCGAGTCGTATCCCGACTTGGAACCGAGCAGGGAGAACCACGGGGTCCAGATGTGCGCCGGCACCAGGCAGGCCTCCGGATCGGTCTCCAGCAACACCTCCAGGACCTGCCGGCTCGAGAGCCCCAGGATGGGCCGCCCGTCGGACCGGACGTTCCCCACCCGGTCCAGGGCGGCCAGGAACCGGCCGGCGGCTTCCAGGTGCGGCAAGTACACCACGTTGTGCACCTTGCGCACGGCACCGGCGTGCTTGTAGATGCTGCTCACCTCGCCCTGGAGCACGAACCGGACCGCGCTGCGGCACGCGGCCGGGA
>CAZBGL010000142.1:0-7529 GCA_964491375.1 uncultured Thermodesulfobacteriota bacterium
GTAATCCGCCTCGGCCTCCACCCGGTCCGAAGTCTCCTCGTGGTGACGCACCTGCAGCGTCGGATCCTGAAAGGAGGGGTGTTCCAGGACCAGGCCCGATGGCTCATGGACCTCTCCCTCGCCTTGTCCCGGGTGTACCGATCCTTGGCCGGCGACCTCGGGATCGAGCCCGAGGAGGGCGCGACCCGTGGCCTGCTCATGCACGTAGAGCACTTTATCCTCCTGGGTGCCCTGGGCATGGTGTCCAGTTCGAAAAAACGCGCCTTGCACCCGTCCGACGCCGCCCTCTTGGAGGCGTTCCGCCGGTGCGGGCCCAGCGTGCGAGCCATGGCGGCCGAGGAGTGGCAGCTCAAGGCCCTGGAAACGGTCCCGGAACTGGAAGGCCGGCTGAGGCGGATCCGGAAGAGCCTGGTGTGCCGATGGGCCGGGCTCCCGACGGAACCCGTGGAGTCATTGGAGCCGGCACGCCTGGAACAGGCACTCTCCAAGGTGGGGGTTCCGGTGGTGGCAGACTAGATCGAGGCCGCCATCAGGATGAGAAGCTCCCGGGCCGCCTTGGCCGCCACTACGGCGCTGGTGCCGGTGGGATCGTAGGGGGGGCACAGCTCCATCACGTCGGCGCCCACCAGGGGGCGGCCGCAGCGGGCGATCTCGCCGAGGCAGTCCTCGAACGCACCGAACCCGATGCCCCCAGGTTCAGGCGTGCCCGTGCCGGGCACGAGCGCGGGATCGAACACGTCCACGTCCAGGGTGACGTACAGGGGCCCCTCCCCCCGTGCCAGGGCCTCGGCGACCGAGGCCGGGTCCGCCGGCCGGAGCGTTTCGTGCGCCCGCATCCAAGCGAACTCCTCCCGGGTTCCCGAGCGAACTCCGAACTGGAACAGCCGTTCCGGAGGGAGTACGTCGAGACACCTGCGCATCGTGCAGGCGTGGGACCGGGGCTCCCCTTCGTAGCGATCCCGGAGGTCGGCATGGGCATCAAACTGGAGAACGGTCAGATCCGGATGACGGTCCAGGTGGGCGCGCACGAGGGGTGCCGTGAGGGAGTGCTCACCCCCAAGGCACAACACCCGGGCGCCGTTGTCCAGGAGACGTGCCGCCGCCCTCTGCACCCGCGCCCACGCGGTCCCCGGGTCGGTGGCCGGCAGGTCGAGGTCCCCGAGGTCGGCGATGCGGTTCCCCGGCAGTTCCGCGTCCAGGCGAGGGGAGTACGCCTCCAGCACCCACGAGGCTTCACGGACCGCGCCGGGGCCGAACCGGGCTCCGGGCCGGAAGGTGCACGTTCCGTCAAACGGCAGTCCGAGCAGAACGATCCGGGCGTCCCGGAGGTCCCCGGTGCACTCCAGGAACCCCCGGGGACGGAGCGTCATCCCTCCAAGGCCTCCCGGAAATAGTTGGGCAGCACGAACGAGGCTTCGTGGATCTCCGGGTTGTAGTACAGGAACTTTCCGGACACGGCCTCGTATCGCTCCCGGCTGGGTCTCTTTCGGGGGTCCGGTCCCTTGCTCCCGATGCCGAAACACCAGTATCCACCGGGATACGTGGGCACAGATGCGGTATAGGGCAGGGCGATGGGAAACGAGGCCGCCATGTTGCCCAGGATCTGCTTGATCTCGGGCGCATCGAAGAATGGGGAACCGATCTGCGCCGTGAGCACGCCGCCGGGTTTGAGGGCCTTGTGGCAATCCGCGTAGAAGCTCTCAGAGAAGAGCCCAATGGCCGGTCCAATGGGATCGGTGGAGTCGACCAAGATCACGTCGTATGCTTCACGCTTTCCTTTGACGAACTCGATGCCGTCCGCGTAGTGGATGGTGAGGCGCGGATCGTCCAGCGCGCACGTCAGTGCGGGGAAATGCTTCCTGCACGCCTCGACCACCATACGGTCCAGCTCCACCATTTCGATCCGTTCCACAGAAGGGTGACGGACCACCTCCCGCACGCTGCCTCCGTCGCCGCCACCCACGATCAGAACGGAGCGCGGCTCCGGGTGGGTGAACATGGGGATGTGGACGAGCATGTCGTGATAGATGAACTCGTCCTTGTCCGTGAGCATGAACACGCCGTCCAGCAGCAGGGTCTTGCCCAGCAACGCCGTGTCAATGACGTCGATCCGCTGGAAGGGCGTCTGGGCACTGTAGGGATACCCCGTGACCCGCACGCCCACGGCGATGCCGTCCTTGTGGACCTCGCGAAACCATACGTCCAGCCCTTTGGTCATCCGTCCTTCTCCCACAGCACGACGGCGGCAAAGGCCGCGCCCTTATTGGTCACCTTGTGTTCCACCACAGCGGTACGGATCTCCCGCACCGGGCAGTTCCGGATCCGCATGCCCTCTTCGGCCATCCGGGTCACGATCTCCTCCACGATGTCCGCCCGGCCGTACGCCGAATACTCCATGATGAGGCCGGGCTTGTCCGGTTCCTCCGGAACGGCCACGGCCACGCCCGCCGAGATGATCTCGCCGGGCACGGAGCAGGTGATCGCCGCATAGGCCACGGGCAGGAGCGCTCCCGGAGGGACCCGGACCGGCTCCATGGGCTGGCATCCTGGAGGCAGGATGCTCGAGACCTTGAGCAGGTTCGTATTGCCGATGCCCGCGTCCAGGAGGGCGGCGTCGAAGGCGTTGAGTTCCATGTATCCTTCGGCACGCCCCCGAACCAGAAAGTAATGGGTGGGGGTCCGTATGATCATGCGCGGACCTCCTGGGGCTGCACCGCAGGCTGGGGCTTGTGATGGAGGGGGCCCTCCACGTTCAAGAGCCCCCGGGGCACCTCCCGGGTTTCGGTGCGTTGCGCCCGAAGTTTGCGTTCCAAGTACGCATGGGCCTTCCAGGGATCCACCGTCTGGCCGCAGGTGAACAGGTCCACGGCGGCGTACCCGTACTCCGGCCAGGTGTGAATGGCCAGGTGGCTTTCGGAGATGACCACCACGCCGCTCACCCCGTACGGGCTGAACCGGTGGAACACGCTCTGCACGATGGTCGCGCCGCTAAGTTCGGCCGCCTCGCGCATGTAGCGCTCCACGAGCTCCGTGTCGTCCAGGATCTGGGGATCGCACCCGTAATATTCCCCAAGGATGTGCCTGCCGAGGTTCTGGAGCAACCTCTCCCACCTCCTCGTGTGAGGGGCGGCGGCCCGGACAGCTCAGAAGCTCGGAGGGCTCGCCACCCACAGGACCGTTGCCGGACGCTTGCCCCGGTTCTCCAGCCAGTGCTTCTGGTCCGCGGTGTAGTAGAAGCACTCCCCCTTGCGCACCCGGAACTCGCGCTCGCCCAGGTGGACGTGGACCTGTCCCGAAAGGACAAAGCCAAACTCCTCCCCCTCGTGCCCCGCGATGGGTTCGGTGGAGGTTCCGGGTTCGAGCTGGAGGAGCACGGGCTCCATGAGATGGCGATGCGCCCGGGGGATGAGAAACGTCAGGGCAACCCCTTCGTCGGTGTCCCCCGAGACGACCCGGTCCTGCTTGCCGAAAACGATCTTCTCCTCGCTCCCGCTCCCCTGGAAGAACTCCGCCAGCGACACCCCTAGAGCATCGAGGATGTCCTGGAGGGTGGCGATCGATGGCGAGGTCGTATCGTTCTCCAGTTGGGAAATGAACCCCTTGGTCAGATCGGCCCGGTTGGCCAGGTCCTCTTGGGTGAGCCCCGCCTGGAGCCGCAGTCTCCGAATCCTCTCGCCGATGTTCACGCAGGACACCCCCGGTTCGGTTTATGGTCCCTAAACCTAGGGTTTATGAAAGGCGGCCTTACATACTGCAAACCCGCCCCGGTGTCAACCGAAAAATGGCCGGGATCGCCCGGTGTGAGCCCCGCCTGCCCCGGGACCGGACAACCCATTTGACAACACGACCGCGAGGCGTTACAAAGGCGCAACCCCTGAGGAGTCCCGACGATGGAACCCCGAGATACCCAACCTCCGAGTAGGGGCGTCGGAAGTCGCCTCCTGCGGTCGGTCCTGCTCCCCAGTTTCGTCCTGCTGCCCCTGGCGATATCGATTGGCCCCTCGAACGGTGGGTCCGGTCCCGTCGTTCGGGAGGGGGATCGTCAGAAGGCGGGCCCGGTGATCGTGCCGGTCTCGGTGCGCACGGCCCGGGAGCTCGCCTGGGTACTGGATCGCGTGTGGGAAAAGTGGGCCTCCGCCCCGGACCGCGTCCCCAACGTGGCGCCCGCGCGCTTTCCCCACGACATGGGGGCGCTCCCCCAGTCCACCCGCAAACGCGCGTTCGTGCGCTCCGTGCTTCCGCACATCCTGGCCGAGAACGACCGGATCCTGAGGCAGAGAAGGGCGTTGGAGATCGCCCTGGACCGGGCGCAGGTGCAGGGAAAGCTCTCCGAGTTCCAGACGCTGCTCGTGTTGAGGCTGGCCAAGGCATACCGGGTGGAGCTCACCCCCGACGAACTGGAGCAGGACCCCGCCTCTGCGATCCACCGCCTTCTGCGGAGGGTGGACGTGGTGCCCGTTTCCCTGGCCCTGGCCCAAGCCGCGGTGGAGTCCGCCTGGGGGACCTCCCGGTTTGCGCGCGAGGGGAACTCCCTGTTCGGTCAATGGGTGTTTTCGTCCACCAAGGGGATGGCCCCCAAGGAGCGTCCTGAAGGGGCCCGGTACGCGGTTGCGTCGTTTCCCGACCTGGCCGCGTCGGTCCGGGGATACATGCGCAACCTGAACACGCTGTGGGCCTATGAGTCCTTCCGGGACCTGCGCGCGGGGTTGCGCCGGCGGGGAAGCCCGCTCGACGGTGCGCTGCTGGCCCAGGGGCTCCTGATGTATTCCACCCGGCGCGAGGCCTACGTGGAGGACCTGATCCGGGTCATCCGGCACAACCGCTTCGGCCGCTTCGACAACGCCCGGCTCGTGCCCGTCCCGGAGTCGGCGGTGCGGCGCCTCACGGCCCGGGTGCAGGTGTTGGCGTCCTCCGAGGGAGTGCCGGTTCCGGATGCGTAGGGCCGCGCTCGGCCTCCTGGTGGGTCTCGGCATCGGCTGGGCGGCCGCATTTCCGCTTGCATCGCCCCTCCCAGGGGAGCCGGTACGGATTCTCCTCTATCATCGCGTGGGAGATCCCCGTTACCCCTCGACCAACGTCTCGGAGGAGGCGTTCCGAAGGCAGATGGAATGGCTCCGCCGGAACGGGTATACGGTGATCCGCACGCGTCGGCTGGAGTCGTTCCTGCTGAACGGCGAGCCGCTCCCTCCCAGGCCGGTGGTCATCCACTTCGATGACGGTTACCGGAGCGTGTACGAAAACGCCCTTCCGGTGCTCCGGGAGTTCGGGTACCCGTGCACGATCTTCCTGCCCACGCGGGCGCTGGACCGGCGCTACCGGGACTTCCTGACGTGGAGCGAGGTGAAGGAACTGACCCGGGAAGGCGTGGAGTTCGGGGTCCACGGCCACGGCCACGCCCGTGTGGGAACCCCTGCGCCGGGCGAAACCCCCCGGGAGTACGCCTCCAGAGTGCGCCGCGAGTTCCAGGAGGCGCTGGCCCGGTTCAGGGCACACGGGCTGGAGCCGCGGTGGGTGGCCTATCCGTACGGCGAGTACAACGACACGATACTGGAGACTTGCAGGGCGTTGGGGTTTCGGCTGGGTTTTTCCCAGGATCCCGGGGCGGTGGACGCGCGGGGCGATCCGCTGCGGATACACCGGTTTGCGGTGGTCGGGAGCGTTGCCGAGGAGTCCGTGTTCCGGGAGCGGATGGGATACGGTGCCCTGCATCTCTTGGAGCCGGTGCCCCGGCCGGGTCTCCTCCCCGGCCCCAGGGTGCCCCGATTCTCGGTGCGGGTGGCCGACCCGGAGCGGTACGAGCCCGGAAGCGTGAACCTGTTCGTGAGCGAACGTGGAAGACTGCCCGCACGGTTCGATCCGGAGACGGGCCGGGTCGAAGCGCCCGGAATGAACCTCTCGCGCCGTCTCAACCGGGTGCTCGTGTCGCTGCGCGACCGGGAAACGCGGCGGTATGCCCTGTCCAGTTGGCTCATCCTACTTCCGGGAGGCGATCGATGATCCAGCGGCTGGGCCGATCCAAGGGGTGGATCCTGTGGCTCGGGGTGTACCTTGCCGCAGCAGGGGCCGGGTCATGGGCGCGGGCGGCCAGCGAACCCCGGGTGGCCCTCCACACCCGGCTGGGCACGATCGTGATCGAGTTGTTCCCGGATAAGGCCCCCCGCACGGTGGAGAACTTCCTCCGATACGTCCGAGAGGGGTTCTACGACGGCACGGTTTTCCACCGGGTGATCCCCGGTTTCGTGATCCAGGGGGGCGGCCTCACCCGGGAACTCCGTCCGAAACCTACCCGCCCACCGATTCCCAACGAGGCAGCGAACGGCCTCAGCAACCAGAGGGGCACGGTGGCCATGGCGCGCACCCGACAGGTGGACAGCGCGACCTCCCAGTTCTTCATCAACCTCGCCGATAACACCTTCTTGGACCACCGGGACGACACCCCGCGCGGGTTCGGGTATGCCGTGTTCGGCCGGGTCGTGTCGGGGATGGAGGTGGTGGACGCCATCGCCTCGGTGCCCACGGGCACGGTTCGCGGGTTCCGGAACGTCCCCTTGGAGCCCGTGGTGATCGACCGCGTGGAGGTGCTGAGCGGGAACACCCGTGCTTCCGGCGACAGATAGGGCCACACCTTTCAGGGGGTGTGAAATATCCTTCCATTCCCCTTCGGGTTAGGAAAAATTTTTCCCTAGGTTTGTTACATCCATTCCATACCTACCGGTCCGCACTCCCCCGAAAGGCCGGCGCTTCCACTGACTGCCTCCGAACCAGCGGATCTCCGGGGCGGCACGGGGATTGCTTTACAGGGCACCGATCCGCGTTCCTCTTTCACAACCGATCGGTGCACACCATGAACGCTTCCGTGCTCGTGATCGAACCCGACGGGTACACCACCGACCACATCAAGACCCTCTGCCGGAGGGACGGCACCGAGGTGCACCACGCGCCCACGGGCCGGGAAGGCCTGGAGCTCCTGTGGCGCCTCCGACCCGACGTGGCCTTTGTGGACCTGAACCTCCCGGACATGGACGGCCGGCGCGTGCTCGAAGAGGTCCGGACCGGGGGGCTCCATACCCTGATCCTCATGCTCTCCGGGCAAAAGGACATCGCGGCCGTCGTGGAGTGCATGAAGCTGGGCGCGTTTGACTTCCTGGAGAAGCCGTTCGACCTGGATGCCCTGGGCGTGACGCTCCGGCAGGTGACCGACCGCCTCCAGCTCGAGGCCGAGGTTCGCCGCCTACGTCACCGGTTGGAGGAAGGCTCCCCCTACCACCTCCTGTTCGACCGGGGCCGCCGGATGCGTGAGATCCAGGCGATCGTGGACCAGATCGCGGATACCGACATCACCGTGCTGATCCGGGGCGAGAGCGGCACCGGGAAGGACCTCGTGGCCCGAGCCATCTACGAATGCTCCTCGCGGCGGGACAAGCCCTTTGTGAAGGTGAACTGCGCAGCGCTCCCCCGGGAGCTCCTGGAGAGCGAGTTGTTCGGATACGAGGAGGGGGCCTTCACGGGCGCCCATCGCACCAAGAAGG
>CAZBGL010000143.1:0-4686 GCA_964491375.1 uncultured Thermodesulfobacteriota bacterium
GCTGGTGATCTTCGGGGGGAAGAAGATCCCGGAACTCATGGGGGGGCTGGGCAAGGGCATCCGGAGCTTCAAGAAGGCGCTGAACGAGCCCGACGCCATCGACGTCACACCCGCGGACAAAGAGGAGATCCCCTCCGACACGGCCCCGAACGAGAAAAAAGCCGATCAGGCCTGACCCGAACGGCTCCGCCAGGCGATCACCTCAAGGGCTCCGTCCCGCACGGCGGGATGGAGCCCTTTTTCCTTGGCCACATCCCTGAGCACCCCCTCGGGCTGGAGCACCAGGAGCGCAACGGCGAGCCGGGGCGGGGCGTACGGGTTCCGCACGATCGCCCGCTGCACCGCGGGCCGGCGGATCCAGGCCTCGCTTTCGGCGACGAGACGGAATACGGCCTCGGGGCAGGGCCGGCGGCTCGCAATGGCCACCACCTCGTCCTCCCGCACCCTGGGGTTGCGGAGCACCTCCCGGACCACGCGGGGATCGGGATCCCGGAGCACCCGTTCCATCAGGGGGTTCCGGGGGCCGCGGGCCAGGGTTTTCCGGTGGCCCAGGCTGTACTCCTCCAGCACCGGATCCGGGGGCGGACCCAGCTCCTCGCCCCGGACCGGGGGGCCGTGGAACTCCAGAACAAACTCCGCCGCGGTCAGGGAAAGTGCGCGTGCCGCCTCCAGCACGGCAGCCATGCGGCCCGCACCGGTCCGCGCGGACAGGGCCTCGAGGCGCAGAAGCGGCAGGTAGGCCGGAACGCTCCCCGCAGCGCGGCGGGCCGCCGCCTCCACCACCCCGGCCAGGAGGCGGGCCGCCCGGTCGGGGGGCACGCTCCGGAACAGTTCCACCCAAAGGGCCAGGCGGGCCTCGGCCCCTTCCACCGCCGCCACCCGGCGGAGCCAAGACGGAAGGTCCACGTCACGCCCCTTCGGCCGGACGCACCCGGGCGCACACCTCCTCCACCGCCCGGCGGAGGAGTTCCAGCCCCCGGAGGTCCGACAGGCGGTGGTCGCCGGCCTTGACGAGCGTGAGCTCCACGTCGGGGCTCGTGAGGGTGCTGGCCAGCTTCAGCGACAGCGTCCACGGCACCTGCTCGTCGGCCATCCCGTGGAGCAGCCGCGCAGGTCCTGTGAACGGGATCGGTTCGAGCAGCACCCGCTGACGGCGGCCGTCCTCGATGAGGTCCCGGGTGATCACGGTGGGCTCGTCGTCGTAGGGGTTGGGCACCTCGATGCGCCCCTCCCGCTCCAACCGGGCCATCTGCTCGGGACTGAACCGCGAACGGGCGAGCTCCTCCGTGAAGTCGGGCGCGGCCGCCACCCCCACGAGCCCCCGCACCCGTTCGGGCCGGGCGCGGGCCACCAGGCACATGATCCACCCCCCCATGCTGGAGCCCACGAGCACCAGGGGCCCGCGGGTCACCCGATCGATCACGTCCAGGGCGTCGCCGGCCCACCGGCCCACCGTGCCCTCCTCGAAACGCCCCCCGGAGGCCCCGTGACCCGAGTAGTCGAACCGGAGATACGCCCGGCCCATGGAACGGCAGTGGGCCGCTAGCGCCGTAGCCTTGGTGCCGTTCATGTCCGAGGTGAAGCCCCCCAGGAACACCACGGTGGGCCCTCGGCCCGGTTGGAACCGGTACGCGAGGCGGGGGCCGTTCAGGCGATCGAGAAACGAGATCGGTTCAGAGTTCATAGAGCGTCTCGTCCACCTCCGGCGGGAGCAACCGCCGTTTCAGGGCCTTCCAGCGCGGGCCGGCCGCACCTCCCCCCCCGGAAAAGGGATCTTCCTCCTCCAGGACGTCCCCCATCTCCTCCTCGATCCGGTCCGGATCCTCCCCGGCCTCCATCCGCCGGATCGCCTCCTCCATGCCGGGCCCCATCTTCAGACCCGTGGCGTCGTAGAGCCTGCGCATGAGCCGGGCCATCTGCCGGGGATCGTCCTCGTCCACGGAGTCGGCCTCGGCCGCCAGGGACTCCATGGCCTGCTCCAGGCGGCTCTCGTCGATGTCGGGCAGATCGTCCCCGTCGTCGCCCTCCTTCCGGCCCTTGGAAATGGCGAACAAGGAGACCTGGCGCTCCAGGTCCGGCCGGCCGCAACGGGGGCAGTCGGGACGCTTGGTGGTGTTCACGCGGCGCGACAGGAAGTTGAAGATCACGTGGCAGTCCGGGCAGTAGAACTCGTACACCGGCATCGCGCACCTCCTGTCGGATGACGGCCAACGGCCATCGGCGCACAGCGATCGGCCGACGGCTCTCGGTTCTCCGTTAAGACCCGACGGTTCCAAGGTAGCCAGATCTCTTCATGTTCCCGGATTGGCCAGCATTCTAATCTCCTCGCTTTCCAGCGTCCCAGCTTAGCGGGTCCTGAAATCCCCTCGGATCTCTCGCCACGGCGCAACGGGCCTTCCATCGTCTCGCGCCACGATCGCTCCGGTCGCACCGGGGACTCGGGTTGACACCGCCCGGGGCCCGGAGCCGCGAAAGGGCCGGAAGGCCCAACGGCAAACGCCTCCCGAGCCTGCCCAGCGCCCACGCGAGCGGCACGAACGCCTCCCAGCACCCCCGCCGAGGCCGCGGCCCCGAAGCGGAAACGGGCCCCGGGATGCTCACTCGGTCTCCCGCCCGGAGAGCCCCCCGGGCCTTCCCCTCCCACGCGGGATCAACCGTTGACCAGGTCCACCACCCAGGCCCCGTCCGGGTAGAAGCGGATCCGGTTCACGCAGGCGTGGTCCTGAGCGAGCCGGTGGAACGCTTCCAGGGGCGCCTCCAGACGGTCGAGCAGAATGACCCGGTTGACCCCGCCGTGGGCCACCAGGGCCACGGTTTGCCCGGGGTGAGCCCGAATGACCCGCTCGAGGGCGGGAAGCACCCGCCGGGCCAGGTCCCGGAGGGACTCCCCGCCGGGGGGACCCGTGCACACCGGGTCGTCCCACCACTGCCGAAGGGCCTCGGGCTCGCGCCGGAGGAGTTCGTCTACGGGCACGCCGTCCCACGCCCCCATCGAGAGCTCCCGGAAGGCCGGGTCCTCGACGACCCCAAGCCCCCGCTCCTCCGCCAGGATCCGCGCGCTCTCCCGGGCCCGGGACAGGTCCGAGCTGTAGACCGCGTTCAGGGGCTCCTCCGCCAGCCGGCGGGCCAGCCGCCATACCTGCTCCCGGCCCCGGTCCGTGAGGGGAACGTCCACGTGCCCGTGGAGCACCCCCGGCCGCCCCGCTTCGCCGTGGCGGATCAACAGCAGCCGGGTCTCCTCCGGTTTCACGATGCCACCGCGTGCAACACGATCAGGAACAACACCTCCGCGGTCTCCTCGGAAAACCCCAGGACGTCGCCCGTGATCCCGCCCCAGCGGCGGTGGAACCCTCGCCGGACCAGCCGGGCATAGGCCGCAACCGCCGCAACCCCCGCAAGGCCCTTCCAGCCCAACGGAAGACAGGCCAGCAGGGTCCAGACCACGGCCCGGGCCACGGTTCCGCCGTCCAGGTGGTCGGTGTACGGGGTCCCCAGGCCCGGCTGGGACCGCGCGTACCGGCTCCCGTAGGCCACAAGCACGAGCGCGCCCCGTCCGGCCACGGGAACCCCCACCAGGGCCCAGGCCCGCTCGCCGGGAGGGAGGAGCCCCAGCCCCACGGCCTTGGCCAGCAGCACCAGGCACAGGGCGGCCGCGCCCACCGCGCCGGTGCGGCTGTCCTTCATGATCTCCAGGGCCTGCTCCCGGGTCCATCCCCCCGCGAGCCCGTCCACCGTGTCGGCCAGGCCGTCCAGATGGAACGCCCCCGTGGCCCATGCGAGCAGACCCGTCAGCACAACACCTTCCAACAACGGGGGGAGGAACCGCCCGGCCACCCAGTGGAAGGCGACGAGGCCCGTCCCCAGGGCGGCCCCCACCAGGGGAAAGGCGGCCATGGACCGCGCCAGTTCCTCCTGGGAAAAGCGCCGCGCCGGGAACAGGGGCACGGCGGTCAGGAACTGGAACGCGACCTCGAACCGGGAGGCCACGTCAGTCCTCCCGGTTCGACACACCGGCCTCGCTGAACGTGGCCATCTCCGACAGGATCTTGGCGGCGGCCTCGATCAAGCCCATGGCCAGGGCCGCACCCGTGCCCTCGCCCAGGCGCATCTCCATGTTGAGGAGCGGCTGCTGGCCCAGCACCTCTATCATTCGGCCGTGGCCCTGCTCCTGGCTTCGATGGGAGAGAAAGAGGTACTCGGACGCCGCCGGGGCCAGGCGTACGGCCACCAGCGCCCCGGCCGAGGCGATGAACCCGTCCACGACCACGGGAACGCCCCGGGCGGCCGCCCCCAGGCACACGCCCGCCATACCGGCGATCTCGAAGCCCCCCACCTTGTGGAGCACGTCCAGGGGATCGGACGGATCCGGCCGGTTCACCTCCAGCCCCCGGCGCACGGCGTCGGCCTTGCGCCTCAGACCCTGGTCGTCCACCCCGGTACCCCGGCCCACCACGTCCTCCGGGGGGGCGCCGGAAAAGGCGGCCAGGATCGCGGCGGCCGGCGTGGTGTTGCCGATTCCCATCTCTCCGATCCCCACCAGGTCCACGCCCTCCTCGGCGGCGCGGGAGCCCAGGTCCGCCCCCACGCTCAGGGCCTGAAGGGCCTCCTCCCGGCTCATGGCGGGCTGCCGGGTCAGATTGCGGGTGCCCCGGGCCACCTTGGCGTGCACCAGCCCCTCCACGCCCT
>CAZBGL010000144.1:0-3253 GCA_964491375.1 uncultured Thermodesulfobacteriota bacterium
CAACCCGCCGCTCGGAAGCGCCCGGCGAGCACCCCCGGGTCGGGCCCCTGCCGCTCGGAACCCCCAGGGCCGCGGCGACCGTAGGAGCCGCGCCCGCGCCTCGCAGGGAGCCCTCCCGGCCCCGCACGGATCGAACGGGCCCCTCCCAACCGGCCCCGGGGGCTCGGATCCGCGACGGCGGCCGGAAGGCCGGACGTCACGGCCTCCCGAGCCCACCGACCGCGCACGCGAGCGGCACGAAAAGCTTCCGAGCACCCCCGCCGAGGCCGGGGCCGCGAGCGGAGGCGAGCCCCCGGGGCGACTTCCCAGCCGGTCCGCGAAAGGTCCCGGGCCGAACGCCGCTCCCACAGCGTAGAGGACCGTGCCGCCGGGAGGCCGGGGCCGCGCAGGGACCGGAAGGCCCAACGGCAACGTCTCCCGAATCTGCCCCGTGCACACCCGAGCGGCACAGCCGCCCCCAAGCACCCCCATCGACGCCGTGGCCCCGAAGCGGAAACGGGCCCCCGGCGGGCCACCCCCTCTCCCGCCCGGGGGCTCGGGCCGATCAGGGGACGGGAAACGACCCCGTCCTCTGATCGGAAGCGGAGGGAGGCTTCTGGTACATGGCGATCCGCCTGGGGCCCATCCCCGGAACGCCGGCGTAGGGCTCGTCCCGGATCTTCTCCCACCCGGGGACCTCAGGCGCGGGATCCGCTCCACGGGGGAGCAGCGCGGTCCCCCCCGGACCCAGGAACGGTCCGAGCCATTCCAGCACCGTCGCGGGGTCCGCCACGGCCCGGGCCGTGCCCGAGGCAAAGGCCCCGCGGAGATCCGGCCGGCCGGCCAGCACGTCCGGCGCGCGGCCCTGGATGAACTCCGCGTTTCCGATGCCCAGCTCGCGCACCGCATGGCGGACGAACGCAGCCGGTTTGTGCCGGGGCTCCACCCCCACCACCCGCAGGCCGGGGAACGCCAGCGCCACCGGCAGCAGGGGCAGTCCGGCTCCGGTGCCCACGTCCACCAACGGCCCGGAGGGTGGAAAGCGGAGAAACGGGATCAGGGCGTCCGCGATCTGGGCCCGCACACCGTCCAGGTCCCGCGGCCCCACCAGGCGGACCCGCCGGTTCCAGCGAGCCAGCTCCCCGGCCAGCCGCTCCAGAGCCGCCCACGGCAGCTCCGGGGCCAGTGTCCGCAGGGGCGCCCACGGGTCGATCCTCACAACCTTCCCGCCCGCTTCAGGTGCACCAAGAGCACGGGTCCTGCGGACGGCCGCACCCCGGGAATCCGGAGCGCCTGCCCCAGGGTCAAGGGCTTCGCCTTGGCCAGGATCTGCCGGACCTCCACGGCCAGGCCTTCGACCCGTTCGTAGTCCAGGTCCGGCGGAAGCGGCGTGTCCTCGAGTTTGCGCACCTGCTCCAGGCCCTCGAGGTCACGCCGGATGTATCCTTCGTACTTGACCTCCACCTCCACCGTGACCTCGTCGCGGGGGTCGGCCTCGGGCCACCCGGACACCACCCGTTTGAGCGCCCCCACCCCCACCCCCGGCCGGCGGAGGAGATCCTCCAGGGTGGCCGACTCCCGCAACGACCCGGATCCGGCCTCCCGCAACACCTCGTCCACGACGGGGCCCGGCCGAACCCGCGTGCTCCGGAGAAACGCCCGGAGGACCCGGATCCGGCGCTGCCGCGCCTCGAACCGGGCAGCCCGTTCGCCCCGCACCGCGCCCACCCGGATCCCCAGGGGCGTCAGCCTCAGATCCGCGTTGTCCTCCCGCAGGAGCAGACGGAACTCCGCTCGGCTCGTGAACATGCGATAGGGTTCCCGGGTGCCCTTGGTGACCAGGTCGTCCACCAGGACCCCCAGGTACCCCTCGTGCCGGCCCACCGTGACCGGCGAGCGGCCCGAAGCCCGAAGCGCCGCGTTGATCCCCGCCAGGATCCCCTGGGCGGCCGCCTCCTCGTAGCCAGAGGTACCGTTGATCTGACCCGCGAGGAACAACCCCTCCAGGCGCTTGGACTCCAGCGTGGGGTAGAGGTCCGTGGGGTCGACAAAGTCGTACTCGATGGCATAGCCCGGCCGCAGGATCTCGGCCGCCTCCAGGCCTTCGATGGACCGGACCAGTGCGTACTGGACGTCGATGGGAAGGCTGGTGGAGATCCCGTTGGGGTACACCTCCCGGGTCCCCCCGCCCTCGGGCTCCAGGAAGATCTGGTGCCGGTCCCGATCCGCAAAACGCACCACCTTGTCTTCGATGCTGGGACAGTACCGGGGGCCGATCCCCTCGATCACCCCGGTGTACAGAGGCGAGCGGTCCAGAGCGCCCCGAATGATCTCGTGGGTCCTGGGGTTCGTGTAGGTGATGTGGCACGGCACCTGGGGTCGATCGATCCGGTCCGTATCGTAGCTGAACGGGTGGGGTTCCGGGTCCCCCTCCTGGACTTCCAGCCGCTCCCACGCGATGGTCCGGCCGTTGAGCCGGGGCGGGGTGCCGGTCTTGAGGCGTCCCATGGGAAAGCCCCGACGCCTCAGATCCTCGGCCAGCGCCACCGCCGGCGGTTCCCCGGCCCTTCCGGCCGGAAAGCGCTCCAGCCCCACGTGGATCAGCCCCCGGAGGAACGTGCCCGGGCACAGCACCACGCACCGGCCCCGGTAGAGCATCCCCTCCCGGGTGCGCACCCCGGCCAGGCGCCCGCGCTCGGTCCACAGGCCCACGACCTCGGCCTGGACCACCGTGAGGTTCTCGCAGGCCTCCACGACGGCCTTCATGTGCGCGGCGTACCGGGCCCGGTCCGCCTGGGCCCGGCTCGCCCACACGGCCGGTCCCTTGCGGGTGTTCAACCGGCGGAACTGGATGCCCGTGGCGTCGATCGCCCGGCCCATCTCGCCGCCCAGGGCGTCCACCTCCCGGACCAGGTGACCCTTGGCGAGCCCGCCGATGGCCGGATTGCACGACATCTTGCCCACGGTGTCCAGGTTCAAAGTGAGCAGCAGGGCGGACGCACCCATACGGGCCGCAGCCAGGGCCGCCTCGATGCCGGCGTGGCCGGCACCCACCACCACCACGTCGAACGGTTCAGGCCATTCCATGGGCCGACTTCCAATGGACTCGCCTCAAAACGGGGCGTTCACACTCCTCGGCCAGGGGCTTGGATCGCGCACGGGCCGGAAGGCGGGACGGCAACGTCTCCCGAATCTGCCCCGGGCACACCCGAGCGGCACAGCCGCCCCCAAGCACCCCCATCGACGCCGTGGCCCCGAAGCGGAAACGGGCCCC
>CAZBGL010000145.1:0-5643 GCA_964491375.1 uncultured Thermodesulfobacteriota bacterium
TATTCGCCCGTGAAGCAGGCGTCACAGTAGACATAGGGCCCGTTGGCCGCGGCGCGGCGCAGACCCTCGCGGCTCAGGTAACCCACCGTATCCGAGGTCAGGAAACGGTTGATCTCTTCCACGGAGTGGCTCGAGGCGATCAGTTCGGTCCGCGTGGGCGTGTCGATCCCGAAATAGCACGGATAGCACGTGGGCGGCGAGGAGATGCGCATGTGGACCTCGCGCGCGCCGGCCTCCCGCACCATCTTCACGATCTTGCGGCTCGTGGTCCCCCGGACGATGGAGTCGTCCACCACCACGACCCGCTTGCCCTGCAGCACCCCCCGGACCGCGTTGAGCTTGAGCTTGACCCCGAAGTGGCGGATGGACTGTTCCGGTTCGATGAACGTCCGGCCCACGTAGTGGTTCCGGATCAGCCCCATGGCGAACGGGATCCCCGAGGCCTCGCTGTAGCCCAGGGCGGCCACGATACCGGAATCCGGCACCGGGATCACCAGGTCGGCCTCCGCGGGGTGCTCCCGGGCCAGCTCCCGGCCGAAGGCCTTGCGCACGCGGTACACCGGCTCGCCGAACACCACCGAGTCGGGCCGCGCGAAATAAATGTGCTCGAAGATGCACTGCCGGGGCGCCACTGCCGGAAACGGACGCAGGCTCTCCAGCCCCTTGGAGCTGATCATCACCATCTCGCCCGGCTCGATCTCCCGCAGATACTCCCCCTCGATCAGATCCAGGGCGCAGGTTTCCGAGGCCACCACATACGAGTCCTTGACCTTTCCGAGCACGAGCGGCCGGAACCCGTGGGGGTCGCGCACCGCGATCAGGCGTTTTTCCACGAGCACCACCATGCTGTACGCGCCCCGTACGTACCCCAGGGCGTCCACCAGCCGGTCCACGAGCTTCTCGCCCTTGCTGCGGGCGTACAGGTGCGCGATCACCTCCGTGTCGGTGGTGCCCTGGAATATGCTGCCCTGCTCCTCCAGGCACCGCCTCAGCTCGGCCGCGTTCACCAGGTTCCCGTTGTGGGCAAACGCGATGGGCCCGTGCACGGTCTCCACGAAGAACGGCTGGGCGTTCTTCAGTTCGCTCGACCCCGTGGTGGAGTAGCGGACATGGCCGATCGCGTGGGAGCCGCCCAGGCGTCCCAGGGCCTCCTCGTCGAAGATGTCGTGCACGAGCCCCATGCCCAGGTGGCTCCGCATCCGCCGGCCGTCCGAGACCACGATGCCCGCGCTCTCCTGCCCGCGGTGCTGAAGGGCGTGGAGTCCCAGATAGGCCAGCTTGGCCGCCTCGGGGTGGTTATAGATGCCGAAAACGCCGCAGGCGTCGTGCCAGTGCTCGTCCATCGCTCCCACCCGTTCCCGGTGGCGGGACTCGGCGAAGGGATACAAACCGCACCACGGCCTTCCGTCCCGTCCCGGTCACAGCACGTTCTCCTCCAGGTACCGGACCGCGTTCCGGAACAGGGCCACGCCCTGTCCCTCCTCGGGCAGGTCCTCCCGGGTCCACCGGGGGTGGTTCGTTCGGTGCAGGAACGCCTCGGGGTGGGGCATGAGCCCGAACAGACGACCCGTGGGATCGCACACCCCGGCCACCGCGTCGGCGCTGCCGTTGGGGTTCCAGGGATACTCCGCGGTGGGGCGCCCCGACGGATCGGCGTACCGCACGGGAACGAGCCGCCGGGCCCGCACCGCCCGGAGCACGCCGGGATCCCGCACCACGAACTTGCCCTCGCCGTGGCGCACCGGAAGGTACAGACGGTCCAGCCCCCGGGTGAACACACAGGGGCTGTCCGGGTCCACGACCAGATGGACCCACCGGTCCTCGAACCGGCCGGAGTCGTTGTGGGTCAGGCTCGCCGCGGGCTCGGTGTAGCACCCGTCCAGGGCGGGTAGAAGGCCCAGTTTCACCATGAGCTGGAAGCCGTTGCACACGCCCAGGACCAGCTTTCCGGCCTCGATGAACCGCAGGAGGTCGTCCAGGAAGCGGCGCTCGCCGTCCGTGCGCACCCGACCGTACCGGAACCGCACGGCCCCGGCCTTGGCCGCCCCCAGGTCGTCGCCGTCCAGGAACCCGCCGGGAAGGTTCAGGAAGTGGAAGTCTTCCAGCCGCACCCGGCCGGCGAACACCTCGGCCGTATGGGCGATCACCGCCTCGGCGCCGGCCAGGCGGCAGGCGTGGGCCATCTCCTGCTCGCAGTTCGTGCCGTTTCCCGTGAGCACCAGCGCCCGGACCGTTTTCATCCGCACCCCTGGGAGCTGTAGATCGACCTCGCAACCGGGTCCCACGGCCGGCATACCGGCCGGACGTCAGCAGTCAGGCGACAGAAGACAGAGAACAATCCTGTGCCCCTTCCCAGACCGCCAGGGGTCTGGAGTCGCGACCAGGTGTCAGGGACCAGAAGACGGAGGGCAGGAAGCGGAAAGAGGTCCTGCCCCCTGGCTCCTGTCCCCCTGGTTCCCGAAAGCGGCCCCGAGCGAAAACAGGCCCCTGGCGCGCCACCGGTCTCCAAGGCCCGGGAGGCCCCCCCGGGCTCGGGCGGGCGCGAACACGCCGTATGCTACCTCGCCGCGGCAACCCGCCGCTCGGAAACGCCCCCGAGCACCCTCGGGTCATGCCCTTGCCGCTCGGAAACTCAGGGCCGCGGCGACTGTAGGAGCCGCGCCCGCGCCTCGCAGGGGGCCCTCCCGGACCTGTGCGGCTCAAACAGGCCGGCCCCAACAAGCCCGGGGGCCGGAGCCGCGCAGGGGCCGGAAGGCCAGACGCCAAAGACTCCCGAGTCCACCAACCGTGCACGCGAGCGGCACAATAGCGTCCGAGCAGCACCTCCGAGGCCGTGGCCCCGAGCGGAAACGGACCCCGGGCGACCCCCACCGTCCAAGCCCTAAACCGGAGCAGAAGCACATCGCTCGCACGCATTCCAACGCCGCCAAGGCCGCTCCCCACCTGCACGAAGTCTACATCCCGCAAGCAGGCCGCCCCCCGGAGCCTACCGGAACGGGCCTCTGTCTCCTGGACTCTGCCCCCCTGAACCGCTAGATCCCCGCAAGCGGCGCCTGCCAGGCCCGCTTGAGCGCGTCGATCGCCGCGCGCACCACCACCCGGCCGTCCAGTCCCCGGAGCACGAGTTCCGGCGCCCCGGTGACCCGGCCCACCCGGGCGAACGGAGCTCCCTCGAGCGCGGCCTCGAACGCCGCGGCCCGGTCCGGGCGCACCGTCACCACGAACCGGCCGGGCGACTCGCTGAACAGGAGTTCGTCGTCCCGGCCGAGGCCCTCCGCAGGGGCACGCCCCAGGTCGGCCTCGATGCCCAGCCCCCCGGCGAACGCGGTCTCGGCCAGGGCCACCGCCAGCCCCCCGTCCGAGCAGTCGTGGCACGACGCCACCAGCCCCTCGCGCACCGCCCGCTCCAGCTTCCGATACAGGGGGAGCGTCTCCTCCACCCGCACCCGGGGCACCCGGTTGCCCACGAACCCCAACCAGGCCCAGTACTCCGACCCTCCCAGCTCGGGCCGGGTGGTTCCCAGTACGTACACCAGGTCCCCGGGCCGCTTGGCGTCCATGGTCACACACCGGCGCACGTCGTCGATGCGGCCGATCACGCTCACCAGCAGCGTGGGCGGAATCGAGATCCGCACGTCCCCGTGGATGTAGTCGTTCTTCATGGAGTCCTTGCCCGAGATCAAGGGCACGCCGTAGGCCACGGTCACGTGGTACAGGGCCTGGTTGGCCCGCACGAGCTGGGCCAGCTTGTACTCGCCGTCCGGGTTCTTGTCGCTGGCCACGGGGTCGCACCAGCAGAAGTTGTCCAGGGCCGCCAGGTGGTCCAGGGTGGCCCCCACGCACAGGGCGTTGCGCACGGCCTCGTCCACGGCGGCCGCGGCCATCCAGTAGGTGTCGATGTCGCTGTAACGGGGCACGATCCCGTTGGCCGTGACCACCCCCTCGAAGCTCTCCAGGAGCGGCCGCACCACGGCCGCGTCCGACGGGCCGTCGTTCACCACCCCCACGAACGGCTTGACCACGCTCCCGCCCTGCACCTCGTGGTCGTAGCGGCGGACGATGGACTCCTTGGAGCAGATGTTGAGCCGACCCAGGAGCGCCTGGAGGGCTCCGGAGAGGTCCTCCGGGCACGGCCCGTCGGGTTCGGGGTGCACCGGCTGCTGCCACCGGGCCGTCAGCTCCCACTCGGGGAGTCCTTCGTGGAGGAAATCCAGCGGCAGGTAGGCCACGGTGCGATCCCGGTACAGCACGTGAAACGCGCCCTCGTCGGTGAACGCGCCGAGGTCCGTGGCCTCCACGCGCATCTCCCGGGCCAGATTGAGGAACGCCTCCAGGTGCTCGGGCGGTACGGCCACGGTCATCCGCTCCTGGGACTCGGAGAGCAGGATCTCCCAGGGTTCCAGGCCGGCGTACTTCAGGGGCGCCCGGTCCAGGTGGAGCCGAGCGCCGCCCGACTGGGTGGCCATTTCCCCCACGCTGGACGAAAGCCCGCCCGCGCCGTTGTCCGTGATCGAGGTGTACAGGCCCCGGTCCCGGGCGATCATCAGGAAATCATACATCCGCTTCTGGGTGATGGGGTCACCGAGCTGGACGGCCGTGGCCGGGCTGCCCTCGTGGAGCTCCTCGGAAGAGAAGGTCGCCCCGTGGATGCCGTCCTTGCCGATGCGCCCCCCCACCATCACGATCCGGTCGCCCGGCCGGGCGCCCTTTTCGTGGCCGGGCCGGCCCGCCACCGTGCGGGGGATCAGGCCCGCGGTGCCACAATACACCAGGGGCTTGCCCAGATACCGGTTGTCAAACACCACCGCGCCGTTCACGGTGGGGATGCCGCACTTGTTCCCGCCGTGCTCCACCCCCCGGACCACGCCCTCGTAGATGCGCCGGGGATGGAGGAGCCGCGGCGGCAGTTCCCCCTCGTAGAACGGGTCGGCGAAGCAGAACGTGTCCACGTTGAAAATGAGCCGGGCGCCCAGGCCGGTCCCCATGGGGTCGCGGTTCACGCCCACGATTCCCGTGAGCGCGCCGCCGTAGGGGTCCAGGGCCGAGGGCGAGTTGTGGGTCTCCACCTTGAAGCACAGGCTCCAGCGTTCGTTGAACGCGATCACCCCGGCGTTGTCCTTGAACACCGACAGGCAGAAGTCCCGTCGGCCCTTGCCCCGGCGCACCCGCTCGGTAGCGGCCACGATGTACGTCTTGAACAGGCTCCGGATCGTCTCGCGCCGCCCCGCACCGTCGTCGTAGTGGATGGTGGCGTTGAAGATCTTGTGCTTGCAGTGCTCGGACCAGGTCTGGGCGAGGCACTCGATCTCCACGTCGGTGGGCGCGTCCGGAAGGCCCAGTTCCCGCCGCCGGGTCCGGGTGCGCGGATCCCGGTAGAAGGCGCGGATCGCCTTCATCTCCTCGAGGCGAAGGGCCAGGAGCCGTTCCCGGGAGATCCGCTCCAGCACCTCGTCCGGCACCTCCAGGTCCACGGTCTCCACCCGGCCGCCGGCCTCTTGCACCACGCGGGGCACCTCCACGGCGAACCCGCCGGCGGCCTCGAAGTCATCCCGGGCGAGGATCCGGGACCGGTGGATGAGCGGGTTGGCCAGGAGCCCCTCCACCAGGGCCTCCACGTGGCGGCGCTCCAGGCCCTCCCCCCGG
>CAZBGL010000146.1:0-8766 GCA_964491375.1 uncultured Thermodesulfobacteriota bacterium
CCCCATCTTGCGCATGTCCTGCTCTTCGTGCATCCCGTGGATGACCGACCCGGAGCCCAGGAACAGGCACGCCTTGAAGAAGGCGTGGGTCACCAGGTGGAAGATGCCGGCCGCGTACGCCCCCACGCCCATGGCCGTGAACATGTAGCCGAGCTGGCTCACCGTGGAGTACGCGAGCACCTTCTTGATGTCGAACTGGGTGATGGCGATGGTGCCCGCGAACAGGGCCGTGAGCGCGCCGATGGTGGCCACCACGGTCATGGAGGTGGGCGCCATGGAGTACAGCACGTTGCACCGGCCGATCATGTACACGCCCGCGGTCACCATGGTGGCGGCGTGGATCAGGGCCGACACCGGCGTGGGGCCGGCCATGGCGTCGGGCAGCCACACGTACAGGGGGATCTGGGCGCTCTTGCCGGTGGCGCCCACGAACAGGAGCAGCGTGATCGCCGTGACCGCCGCCCCGCCCACGGCCAGCACTTCGGGCGCCCGGGCCATGACCTCGCGGAAGTCGAGCGTGCCGAACAGCAGGAAGATGAGGAACATGCCCAGGAGGAACCCGAAGTCCCCGATACGGTTCACGATGAAGGCCTTCATGCCGGCCGCGGCCTTCTCGGAGTCCTCGAACCAGAACCCGATGAGCAGGTACGAGCACAGGCCCACCCCCTCCCAACCCACGAACAGCACCAGGAAGTTGTTGCCCAGCACCAGGGTGAGCATGGCGAAGCAGAACAGGTTCAGGTACGTGAAGTACCGCGCGTACCCCGGGTCGTGGTGCATGTACCCGATGGAGTACACGTGGATCAGGAACCCCACCCCGGTCACCACCAGGATCATGGTGCAGCTCAGGGGGTCGAGCAGGTAGCCCAGCGAAATCTTGGTGCTCCCCGCGGCGATCCACTCGAAGATCACCTGTTCGAACACCCGCTCGGCCGGAGGCAGGGCCCGCAGGCCGAAGAAGGCGCCCACGGAGACGAGGAACGACAGGAACACGCTGCCGCAGGCCACCGTGTGGACCACCCCCTTGGGCAGCCGCCGGCCGAACAGGCCGTTCACGATGGCTCCCACCATGGGGAAGAACGGGACGAGCCAGATCATCTCGAGCATGGAGGCATCCTCCGGCTACGGGATCAGCCCTTGAGCAGGTTGAACTCGTCGGCGTACACCGCCTTGCGGCTGCGCCACAGGGCCACCACGATGGCCAGGCCCACGGCCGCCTCGGCCGCGGCCACGGTCATGACGAAGAACACGTACAGCAGGCCCTCCACCTGGTTCAGGTGGTCGGACACCGCCACGAACGCCAGGTTCACGGCGTTGAGCATGAGCTCCACGCACATGAGGAGCACGATCACGTTGCGGCGGATCAGAACCCCCGCCACGCCCATGGCGAACAGGATCGCCGAAAGCGTCATGGAGTACTCGAACGGGATCATGGTCGCTCGTCCTTTCGGGGGTTGCGGCCCGGGGCCGGTGTTCAGAGCTTCTTCTTGGCCAGCGCCACGGCGCCCACCAGGCCCACCAGCAGGAGGACCGAGGCGATCTCGAACGGCAGCAGGTACGCGCCGAACAGCTTCTCGGCCAGGTACTCGACGCTGCCCACCCGCGCCAGCACCTGCTCGGTCATGTCCCCCTCGCGGCCGGCCAGGCCGGCGGTGAGCGGCACCAGGAGCACCACGGCCAGCAGCCCGCTCATCACGAGCCCGATCACCTTGGCCGGCGAGATCCGGCCCGGCCGGGCCTCCTCGCGCCGGAGATCCAGGAGCATGATCACGAACACGATCAGGATCATGATCGCACCCGCGTACACCATGAGCTGGATGGCGAAGATGAACTCCGCGTGGTGCAGGAGATAGATCCCGGCCAGACACACCATGGTGCCCACCAGGCTCAGGGCGCTGTGGACCGGGTTCCGGGCCACCAGCACGCCCAGGGCCCCGAGCACGGCCAGCGCGGCAAAGATGAAGAACAGCGCAAGCGCCATGGGACGCCCTCCGTCAGTTGCGGGCCAGCAGGTCCCGGGTCATGTGGAACTCCTCCCGGGTGTAGCCGCAGAACTCGTAGTTGCGCGTCAGCTCGATGGCATCCTTGGGGCACGCCTCCTGGCAGTACCCGCAGAAGATGCACCGGGTGACCTCGATCACGAAGCGCTGGGGGAACCGCCGGCCGTCCGGTGTCTCCCTGGCCTCCACGGTGATCACCTTGGCCGGGCACACGGCCTCGCACAGTCCGCAGGCCACGCACTTGAGCCGCCCGCCCTCGGTCTTGAGCCGGTGGAGCCCCCGCCAGCGCTCCGAGGGCTCCCGCTTGTGCTCGGGGTACTGGTAGGTGATGGGCTTGGAGAAGAACCGGCTGAGCGTGAGCCCAAGCCCCTTCAGAAGCGGCGTGATGACGGCCATGGGCTTCCTCCTAGGCCATCGCGGTGACCACGATGCCGGTCACGAAGATGTTGGCCAGCGCCAGCGGCATGAGCCACTTCCAGCCCAGCCGCATGATCTGGTCGTACCGGAGCCGCGGGAACGTGCCCCGCTCCCAGATGAAGAAGAACACCAGCACGAACACCTTGGCCACGAACACGGGGAACTTGAGCAACCCCGGCGTGGCGATGCCGAACGGCAGGTTCCAGCCGCCCAGGAACAGGCACGTGATGATCATGGCGAGCGAGATCATGTGCGCGTACTCGGCCATGAAAAACATGGCGAACTTCATGCTCGAGTACTCGATGTTGAACCCGCAGGCCAGCTCCGCCTCGGCCTCGGGCATGTCGAACGGGGTGCGGTTGATCTCGGCCAGGCCGCACACCAGGAACAGGAAGAACGCCAGGGGCTGCTTGAACGCGTTCCACCACACGGTCTGGCTGTTCACGATCTCCACCAGCGACAGGCTCCCGCTCACCATGATCACGCTGATCAGGGTGAGCCCCAGGGCCAGCTCGTAGCTCACCATCTGGGCGGCCGTGCGCAGCGAGCCCAGCAGGCCGTACCGGTTGTTCGAGGCCCATCCCCCGAGCATGACCCCGTACTCGCCCAGGCTGGCCAGGCCCAGGATGTAGAGCAGGGCCACGTTCACGTCGGTGATGCGCAGGGCGATCTCGCGGCCGAACACGTGGATCGTGTCGCCGAACGGGATCACGGCCACGATCAGAAGCGCCGGGATGATCGAGAGGGCCGGCGCGAGCACGTACACGACCTTGTCCGCGTTGGCCGGGACGATGTCCTCCTTGAAGAACCCCTTGATGCCGTCGGCCAGGGGCTGGAGGAGCCCGAACGGCCCCACCCGGTTCGGGCCGCACCGCACCTGGATCCGGCCCAGCACCCGGCGCTCCAGCCAGGTGGTGTAGGCCACCACCAGCATGAGCACGCCGAAGACCACGAGCACCTTGATCACGCTTTCGATCACGAAGTCGAGCATGTCCGCCTCCAGGGGCAGCCCCTACGCGCCGGGAAAACGGCCCTCACGCCTTTTCCACCCGCACGGCGCACACCTTGTACTCGGGGATCTTGGCCGTGGGGCAGGTGGCGGGGTTGGTCAGCACGTTCACGGGGGACTCCGCATAGTGGAAACTCATGAACACCGTGCCCGGGGCCGGCCGGTCCACCACCTTGACCTTGGTGGTGATCTCGCCCCGGCGGCTCTTGACCCGCACCGTGTCGCCGGTGCGCAGGCCCAGGCGCTCGGCGTCGGCCGGGTGCATCTCCATGAACCCCTCGGGGAAGCACTCGTGGATGCGGGCGCACCGCCGGGTCATGCTGCCCGTGTGGTAGTGGGCGTGCTCCCGGCCCGTGGTCAGGACGAACGGGTACTCCTCGTCGGGAAGCTCCTCGGGTCCCTTGAAGTCCACCGGGTGGAACAGGCCCTTGCCCCGGGCGAAGCCGTCCACGTGGAGCACGGGCGTGCCCGGGTGGTCCTCGGACGGGCACGGCCACGGGATGCCCTCGTACTCGATCCGCTCGTAGGTGATGCCGGCGTAGCTCGGGGTGAGCCGGGCGATCTCCTCGAAGATCTCCCGGGGGTGGGCGTAGTCCATGGGGTAGCCCATGCGGGCGGCCAGCTCCTGGATGATCCGCCAGTCGGGCTTGGACTCGCCCCGGGGCGCCAGGGCCGCCCGCACCCGCTGCACCCGGCGCTCGGTGTTGGTGAAGGTGCCGTCCTTCTCGGCGAACGAGCACGCGGGCAGCACCACGTGGGCCTTCTGGGCCGTCTCGGTGAGGAAGATGTCCTGGACCACCAGGAACTCCAGGCTGTCCAGGGCCTTCTCGATGTGGGTCAGGTCCGGGTCGGTGATCATGGGGTTCTCGCCCATGACGTACAGGGCCTTGATGCGGCCCTCCAGGGCCGCGTGGGCCATCTCGGTGAGCGTGAGGCCCGGCTCCCGGGGGACCTTGCGCCCCCAGGCCTCGTCGAACTTGGCCATGGCCTCGTCGTCGCTCACCTTCTGGTAGCCGGTGACCACGTTGGGCAGCCCGCCCATGTCGCAGGCGCCCTGCACGTTGTTCTGGCCCCGCAGGGGGTTCACCCCGCCGCCCTCCACGCCCACGTTGCCCGTGAGCATGGCCAGGTTGGCCAGGCACTTCACGGCGTCCGTGCCCTGGGTGTGCTGGGTCACGCCCATGGCGTACAGGATGGACGCCGGCCTTTCGCCCGCGTAGATCCGGGCCGCCTTCCGGAGGTCCTCGGCCGGCACGCCCGTGAGCTCCTCCACGTACTCGGGCGTGAACTTCTCCAGGGCTTCGGCGAACGCCTCGAACCCCTCGCACCGCTCGCGGATGTAGGCCTCGTCGTGGAGCCCCTCCTCGAGGATCACGTGCATGATGGCGTTGAGCACCGGGATGTTGAACCCGGGCTTCACCTGGATGAACACGTTGGCGTAGTCGGCCAGCTCGATCCGCCGGGGATCGATCACCACGAGCTTGGCGCCCCGCTGGATCACGGCGCGCTTCACCCGGTCGCCGATGATGGGGTGGTTCTCGGTGGTGTTGGAGCCGATGACCAGGAACGCCCGCGCCTTGTCGATACAGGCGATGGAGTTGGTCATGGCGCCCGAGCCGAAGCTTGTGGCCAGACCGGCCACCGTGGCGCTGTGTCAGAGCCGTGCGCAGTGGTCGACGTTGTTCGTGCCGATCACCGCGCGCATGAACTTCTGGAAGAGGTAGTTCTCCTCGTTCGTGCACCGGGCGCTCGTGAGCCCTCCGATGGCGTCCGCGCCGTGGGCGTCCTTGATCTCCTGGAGCTTCGAGGCCACCAGGCCCAGGGCCTCGTCCCAGGTAGCCTCCACGAGCCGGCCGTCCTTGCGGACCAGGGGTTTCTCCAGGCGGTCGGGGTGGTTCACGAACTCCCACCCGAACCGCCCCTTGACGCACAGGCTTCCGTAGTTGGGGGCCTTGTCGAAGTCGGTGGTGGTGACCCGCAGCACCTGGCCGTTGAGCACGTTGAGCTCGAGCTGGCACCCCACCCCGCAGTAGCCACAGGTGGTGGGCACCCGCTCGGACTGCCAGATGCGGGCCTTGGTCTCGTGCACCGCGTCGGTGAGCGCGCCCACCGGGCACACGCTCAGGCACTCGCCGCACGAGATGCACTCCACCCCGGGCACGGGCCCGATGTACGAATAGAACCCGTTGTCCACGATCTGGATGCACCCGACCCCCTTCACCTCCTTGCAGGCCCGCACGCACCGGCCGCACAGCACGCACCGGTCGGGCCACTGCTTGATGAAGGGCGACACGTACCGGGGCACGTCTCGCTGGAACGGCTCGGTGCGGAAGCCCTCGGCCGTGACCCCGAACTCGTACACCAGGTCCTGCAGGTCGCACTCGCCGCCCTTGTCGCACACCGGGCAGTCCAGCGGGTGGCGCACCAGGAGCAGCCGCAGCACGTCCCGGCGCATCTCCCGCAGGTCCTCGGAGTCGGTGGTCACGACCATGCCGTCCCCGGCAGGCGTGTCGCAGGCCGTCACCGGCCTGGAGCACCCCTCCACCTCGACAACGCACATGCGGCACGACCCGATGGGGGACAGCTTCTTCAGGTAGCACAGGGTGGGGATCCGGATCCCCGCCTCCCGGGCCGCCTCAAGGATCGTGCTGCCCTTGGGCACGCTCACCTGGATGCCGTCGATCGTCACGTTGATCATGGATGTTCCCTCTCCACGGCCTTCCGTCGGTCCCGTGGCCGGTTACGACGCCTGTTCCTCGGGGCCCGTGGCCACCAGGAGCATCCGGTAGCAGCGCAGGCACCGGCTGGCCTCGGCGATGGCCTCCTCGTGGGTGAACCCGATCTCGGCCTCCCGGAAGTCCCGGATCCGCTCCTCCACCGGCACGTGGTGGATGTGGGCCGGCTCGGTGGTGGGCGGCACGCCCACGTCCTCGGCGTCGTCGTAGGGCTTGAGCTGGGCCACGTACTCGTTCATGACCCATTCCTCCAGGGGCTCGGTGCGCCCCTCCCGGAGGAAGCGGTCGATCTGGAACGCGGCCTCCTTGCCCGCGGCCAGGCCCTCGATCAGGGTGGCCGGGCCGGTCACGCAGTCGCCCCCCGAGAACACCCCCACGCCGTCCACCACGGCGGCCAGCTTGGAAAGGCCCTGCACCTGGATCTGGTTCCACCGGTCGGCCTTCACGGGGCCGTCCTCGGGCAGGAACCCCAGGTCGATGGCCTGGCCGATCGCCGGGATCACCGCATCGGTCTCGTAGACGAACTCGCTGCCCTCGATGGGTACGGGCCGGCGGCGGCCCGAGGCGTCCGGCTCGCCGAGCTCCATCTTGATGAGTTCCACACCCTTGACCTTCCCGTTCTCGTCCAGGATGAGCCGGGTGGGGTTGTGGAGGAACAGGAACTTGATCCCCTCGGCCTTGGCGTCGGCGATCTCCACGTCGTCCGCCGGCATCTCGGCCTCGGTCCGGCGGTACACCAGGGTCACCTCCTCGTAGCCCAGCCGGAGCGCGGTGCGCACGCAGTCGATGGCCACGTTCCCGCCCCCCACCACCACCACGCGCTTGGCCACGAACACCGGCTTGCCCAGCGAGACGTTCCGCAGGAAGTCCGCGCCCCGCATGAAGCCTTCCCTGGCCTCGTCCTCGCCGGGCACCCGCAGCCCGGTTCCGAGCCGCGCACCCACCGCCAGGAACACGGCCTTGAACCCGCCCTTCACCAGGTCGTCCCAGGACACGTCCCGGCCCACCTCGGTGTTGTACCGGATGGTCACCCCCATCCGCTCGATCAGCTCCACTTCGTGGCGCAGGATCGGCCGGGGCAGCCGGTAGTCCGGGATCCCCACGGCGGCCATACCGCCCGGCTCGGGCAGCGCCTCGAACACGGTGCAGTCGTAGCCCAGTTGGGCCAGGAAGTAGGCGCACGACAGCCCGGCCGGGCCCGCGCCCACGATGGCCACCTTTTCCTTGTCGATCACCGGCCTGGGAAGCCGCGGCGGCCGATTCCGATCGAGCTCGAAGTCGGCCACGAACCGCTTGAGGTACTTGATCTGGATGGGGCCGTCCACGTTGCGCCGGCGGCAGTTGAACTCGCAGGGCCGCACGCACACCCGGCCCACCGTGCCGGGCAGGCAGTTGTCCTGGCGGATCACGTCCAGGCTCTCGAGGAAGCGTCCCTTCTTGATCTCTTCGACGTACGTGGGGATGTCCAGGTGGGCCGGACAGGCGCTCCGGCACGGGGCCGTGACCTTGAGCCGGTACTGGCCGCGGGGGATCGTGCGCTTCGAGGCGACCGCCTCTTCCAGTTCCCCGCGGAAATGGGCCACGAAGTCCCCGAAGGCCTTGCCACAGGACCGGCCCAGATCGCACATGGCCTGCCGCCGGAGCCGGTCGGCCAAGCGCTCCACCAGGTCCACGTCGGCCGGTTCGCCCCGGCCCTCGCACACGCGCAGGAGCGCGTCGTGGATCACCTTGCTGCCCACGCGGCAGGGCACGCACTGGCCGCACGAGTTGCGGACCAGCCCCTCGGCATAGGCCCGGGCCATGTCGATGGGGTCCACGCCGCCGTCCCACACGGCCAGCCCGTCCCATCCCATGAGCCCCAGCACCGGGGTGCCCGAAGGCAGGCTCTTGGGCAGGGGGATGTCGTCCGGCCCCTTGGCCGTGCCCTGGCGGCTGTCCATCACCTGGCCGCCCCAGCTCGAAAAGATCCGCTCACCCATTCCCGTTCTCTCCCGCCGTCGGCGCGGCGCTCAGCGGTCGATCTCGCCGAGCACGATGTCCAGGGAACCGATCACCGCGATCACGTCCGCCACCATCCGGCCCTTGATCATGTCCTCCAGGGCCTGGAGGTTGATGAAGCACGGCGGACGCACCCGGAACCGGTAGGGCTTCTCGCTTCCGTCCGAGACCAAGTAGTAGCCCAGCTCGCCCTTGGTGGCCTCCACGCTCATGTACACGTCGCCCTCGGGCGCCTTGAATCCGCCGCTCATGAGCTTGAAGTGGCGGATGAGGCAGCCGATGTCCTCGTACACGGTCTCCTTGGGCGGCGGGGTCACCTCCGGGACGTCGGCCATGACCGGGCCGTCGGGCATCCGGTCGAGGGCCTGCTCCACGATGCGGATGGACTGGCGCATCTCGGCCAAGCGAACCAGGTACCGCTCGAACACGTCGCCGACCGTGCCCGTGGGGATCTCGAAGTCGTAGGTCTCGTACCCGCAGTAGGGCTGGGCCTTGCGCAGGTCCCACTTCACCCCCGCGGCCCGGAGCACCGGCCCGGTCAGGGCGTACTGGATGCACTCCTCCTGGCTGATGATGCCGATGCCCTCCGTGCGCTGCCGCCAGATCT
>CAZBGL010000147.1:0-5877 GCA_964491375.1 uncultured Thermodesulfobacteriota bacterium
GAGCCAGGGGCCCTTCTGTGCTCCCGTTGCGATCGTGTCGGTCGCTGCGCGAGGCGGAAGGACGCCCGATGCGCCGTGGCGGGATGGCGGGGGACCCGCGGGCGCTGGATGCGGAAACGCTCGAACGTCGGGAACCTGTGATCTCTTCACCGCCAGCCGAGGGAATGAGCGGGATGGGAGACGGGGCGAGAAACGAGGAAGGCCGCGGGCGCACCGCCCTGGTGGTGGGGGGCGGGCTTGCCGGGATGCAGGCGGCCCTGGTGCTGGCCGAGCGGGGCCACCGGGTGGTGTTGGCGGAGAGCCGGCCGGCCATCGGCGGCCTGTTCCCGCTGCTGGACAACCAGTTCCCCACGCAGTCGTGCGGGGTGTGCTTCATGGCGTGCGACACCCCCACGTACTGCCCGTTCGTGCAGTGCGAGCTGCACCCGAACGTGGAGATCCTGTCCTACGCCCGGGTGACGGAGGCCGATCGGGCGGACGGCCGGTTCCGGGTCCGCCTGGAACAGCGGCCCACCGGCGTGGACCCGGAACGGTGCACCGACTGCGGGGCGTGCGAGGCCGTGTGCCCGGTGGAGGTTCCCCGGGAATTCGGCGACGGCCTGGAAACCCGCAAGGCCATCTTCCGCTACTACCCCAAGGCCGTGGGCAAGGCGTATGTGGTGGACCCCGGGGCGTGCACCCGGTGCGGGGCGTGCGTGGAGGCGTGCCCGTCGGACGCCATCGACCTGGACGCGGTGCCGCGCGAGCGCACGGTGGAGGCCGACGCCGTGGTGCTCGCGCCCGGGGCCGAGGTGTTCCCGGCCAGCCGCAAGGAGGAGTTCGGGTACGGCCGGTATCCCAACGTGGTCTCGTCCGTGCGGTTCGAGCGGATGCTGGCGGCGGGCGGGCCCACCGGCGGGCGGGCGGTGCGGCCCTCGGACGGCCGCGAGCCCCGGCGCATCGCGTTCGTGCAGTGCGTGGGCAGCCGCGACGCCGAGGCCGGCGTGGGCCACTGCTCGTCGGTGTGCTGCATGTACGCCCTCAAGCAGGCCCTGTTCGCGCGGGACCGTCACCCGGACGCCGAGATCGCGGTGTACTACATGGACCTGCGCACCTTCGGAAAGGACCACGAGGGCTACCTCCGGAGGGCGAGGGAGCGGGGCATCCGGTTCGTGCGGGCCATGCCGTCGGTGATCCGGCAGGTTCCGGCCACCGGCGACCTGCTCCTGGAGGTGGCCCCGGGCGAGGGGCGGCCCGTCCAGGCGGAACACGACCTGGTGGTGCTGGCCGCCGGGTTCCGCCTGTCGGACGACGCCCGCGCGCTGGCGGCCCGGTTCGGGGTGGACCTGGACCCGGGCGGGTTCGCCGGCGGGCCCGAGTTCGAGCCCTGCGGCACGAACGTGCCCGGCGTGTACGTGGCCGGTGCGTTCCGGGAGCCCCGGGACATCCCCGAGTCGGTGCTCGACGGTGCCTGCGCCGCGGGCCGGGCGGCCGCCCACCTGGAGGCCCCGGCCGGCTCCGGGGAGCCGGGCCTGCCCGCGCCCGCGGACTTCCGCACCGAGGAGCCCCGCATCGGCGTGTTCCTGTGCGAGTGCGACGGGTTCAACACGGCCCGGGCCGATTTCGGGGAGCTGGAGGCCGGGGTGCGGGGCCTGCCCGGGGTGGCGTCCGTGGAACGGGTGGCCCACGCCTGCACCCGGGCCGGGGTGGAGGCGTTTCAGGCCGGGTTCGCCCGGTGCGAACCCAACCGGATCGTGCTGGGCGCCTGTGCGCATCGGATCGTCGAGCCCCTGTACCGCCGGGTCCTGAGGGAAATGGGGGTGCACCCGGGCACCCTGGTCGTGGCGAACCTGCGCGAGGCGTGCCTGGGGCGCGGCGCGGGCCAGGAGGCGGCCGCCCAGACCCTGCGCCAGGCCGTGCGCGAGGCGTGGTACGCGGGCTTCCCGGAGTTGCGCGCCGAGGGCGTGGACCGGGCCGTGCTGGTGGTGGGCGGGGGCGCGGCCGGCATGACGGCGGCCCTGCGCCTGGCCGACCTGGGCCACCCGGTCCACCTGGTGGAGCGGGCAGCCGCCCTGGGCGGCAACCTGCGCGAGGGCCGGTTCACCCTGCGGGGCGCCGACGTGCAGGGGGAGCTGGAGCGGCTCGCGCGGCGGGTGGAGGAGCACCCCCGGGTCCGGGTGTACCGGGAGAGCCGGGTGAAGTCGGCCGCGGGCCGGCTGGGGGCGTTCCGCACCACGGTGGAGACGCCCGAGGGCGAGGTGGAGGTCCTCCACGGCGCCGTGGTGCTGGCCACGGGCGGCCGGGAGGCCCTGCCCGCGTCCCACGGCTACGGCCGGCACCCCCGGGTGGTGACCCAGCGGCAGTTCGAGGGCCTGTTGGCCGAGGAGGGCGTGGAAGGCGGGCACGTGGTGATGATCCAGTGCGTGGAGAGCCGGGCCGAGGGGGCCGAGGCCGGCCGGCCATGGTGTTCCCGGGTGTGCTGCACCCACGCCCTGAAGAACGCCCTTCGGTTCCTGGAGCAGCGCCCGGAGGGGCGGGTGACCGTGCTGTACCGGGACCTGCGCGCCTACGGCACCCACGAACACGCGTACCGCCGGGCGCGGGAGCGGGGCGCGCTGTTCGTGGCGTACGAGCCAGGAGCCCCTCCCGAGGTTCGGACCTCGGGGGGCCGCCTGGAGGTACGGTTCCGCGACCCGGCCCTGGGGGAGGAGGTCGTCGAGCCCGCCGACTGGGTGGTGCTCTCGGTGGGCATCGAGCCCCTGGCGGAGGAGAACCACCGCCTGGCGGGGCTGTACGGGGTGGAGGTGGACGAGCACGGGTTCTTCCGGGAAAAGAACCCCAAGGCCGCCACCGCGGACCTCGCCAGGCCCGGGGTGTACGCGGCCGGCCTGTGCCACGCGCCCAAGCACGTCGAGGAGAGTCTGGTCCAGGCCGGCGCGGCCGCGGCCCGGTGTGCGGCCCTGCTGGCCCGGGGCGAGCGGCCGGTGCCGGAGAACGTGTCCTACGTGGTGGAGCGCTTGTGCTCGCGGTGCGGGGCGTGCGTGGAGGTCTGTCCCTACGGCGCCCGGAGCCTCGACTTCGACGAGGCCCAGGTGGCCGTGGTGGACCCGGTGCTGTGCCGCGCCTGCGGCGCGTGCACCGTGGCGTGCCCCAACAAGGCCGCCCGCCAGCACGGGTCCGATCCGCTCCAGGTCCTCATGGGATTGGAGGAACTGCTGTGAGCGGCCGCACCCCGGCCCGCTCCCGCGGCCCCGGAGGCCGCGAAGTCCGGTATCCTGGTTCGCCGCGGCACCGTGCCGCCGACGAACGGGCTGCCGGACCGGGGACGGGGCGTTCCCGGGCCGAGTTGGTGGGGCCGCGCCCCCCGGACCCGTGCTCGGGCGCAGTTCCCCCCTCCCCTGGCCGGAGGCGGGCCGGGGAAGGGGAGGCGTGGGAACGGCCTTCCCGCCGCGACACGGGCCGAGGGCCCAACGACCGGGAGCCGTCCCGATCGCCGAAGCGGCCCTGTCGGGACAGCGCAAGGCCAGCTCCCTGGCGCCCTGCTCCCGGACGAGAACCGACACGCGACCGCTGTCCGCCGTTGGGAGGAAGACCGCGATGACCCAGGCTGCAGAGAACACCCAGGCGTTCGAGCCGCGGATCGTGGCGTTCCTTTGCCACTGGTGCACCTATACCGGAGCCGATCTGGCCGGCACCACGCGCCAGCAGTATCCGCCCAACGTGCGCATCGTCCACATGATGTGCTCGGGCGCGGTGGACGTGGTGTACGTGCTCAAGGCCCTCATGGACGGGGCGGACGGCGTGCTCATCGGCGGGTGCCATCCGGGCGACTGCCACTACCAGTCGGGCAACTTCAAGGCTCGGCGGCGCGTGGCGATCCTGCGCAACATCCTGCGCCAGCTCGGCGTCCCCGAGGAGCGGGTGTGGTTGCGCTGGATCAGCGCCAGCGAGGGCCGCAAGTTCGCCGAGACCGTGACCGAGATGACCGAGGCGATCCGCGCCATGGGCCCGTGCGAGTTCAAGCGGCACTGGGAGGTGTGAGGGAGGAACCCGCATGAGAACGGCTTCGTTACCCACCAACGGCGATCCCGTGGGGGCTGTCCGGGCCTGGCTGCGCGGGCTCGTGGAGAAGGGCGTGGTACAGCAGGTGCTGGCGCCGGCCGTCGCCGGGGAAGGCCACGCGGTCCTGGGCCTGTTTGCCGATCCCGGCCGCATGGAGGGGGTGAACCCCTGGGCCCCGGTGATGCCGGTGCAGGGCGCCCGGGCGGTGTCCCATCTCACGTTCACCCCGCCCGGGGTCCCGGTGGCCGTGGTGCTCCGGCCGTGCGAGGCCCGGGCGGCGGTGGAGCTCGTCAAGCTGAACCAGATCCGCGTCGAAGGGGTGCTGTTCGTCACGGTGGACTGCCCGGGCACCTTCGAGGCCGCCTCGTTCGATCCCGCGGCCCACGATCCGGCGGACCTGTCCCGGTCCCTGGTGATCGGCATGGCCCAGGGGACGTCCGGGGCCCCCGAGGGGCTCGCGTTGCGCACCGCGTGCACCCTGTGCGAACACCCGGACGCGGCCTGGGGCGGCGTGCGCATCCTGGCCTTCGGGGCCGAGCCGTCCGAGTCCCTGGCCGTGGAGGTGGAAGACCCCTGGGCCGAGCGCCTGGAGCGGGCCGGGCTCCTGTCGTTCGGGGCCGGGGCCCCCGCCGGCCGTCGGGACGTCCTCGGGCGCGTCCGGGGCGAGCGCTCCAGGGCCCGGGACGAGGCGTTCGAGCGGTTCCGCCGGGAAGCGGGCGGCGTCGAGGGCCTCAAGAAGGCCTTTGCCGCGTGCATCCGCTGCTACAACTGCATGGAGAACTGCCCGATCTGCTACTGCAAGGTGTGCATCTTCAAGTCCCCCACGTTCGACCACCCCGGGGAGCTCTACGCCCGGTGGGCGGAGCGCAAGGGCGCCCAGCGGATGCCGGCCGAGACCCTGCTGTTCCACCTGACCCGGCTCAACCACATGGCCACGTCGTGCGTGGGGTGCGGGCTGTGTGACACGGCCTGCCCCATGGGGCTGCCCGTGGCTACCCTGTTCCGGAGCGTGGCCGCCGGGGTCCAGGCCATGCTGGGGTACGAGCCCGGCCGCAGCCTGGACGACCCCATCCCGCTCACCGTGTTCCGCGAGGCCGAGCTCCAGGAAGAGTCGGGGGCCGGGGAATAGGACCGCCGCGCACCCGTTACGGGATACTCGTCACGGAGATACGGAGTGGTTGCCATGAGCGCTCAGGCCAAGAAGAAGATCGAGGTGATCGCCAGCGGGGACCGCCCGATCCTGCCCGAGGGCACGCGGCTCGTGCCCGTGTACATCATGGGCAAGAAGTACATGCTGCCCGAGACCCTGACCATCCAGAAGGCCATCGAGTACGCGGGCTACCAGTTCATCCGGGCCTGCGGGTGCCGGGGCGGCATCTGCGGGGCGTGCCCCACGGTGTGGCGCATCCTGGGGGACTACCAGCTCCATTTCGGGCTCGCCTGCCAGACCGTGATCCAGGAGAACATGGTCCTGGCGCAGTTGCCGTTCTTCCCGGCCAACAAGGCCGTGTACGACATCGAGCGGCTCCAGCCCACGGGCGAGGTGGTGGCCGCCCTGTACCCCGAGATCATGAAGTGCGTGGGGTGCAACACGTGCACGCGGGCGTGCCCCATGGACATCGACGTCATGGAGTACGTCAACGCCGCCATGCGCGGCGACATCGAGCGGGCGGCCCGGGTGTCGTTCGACTGCATCCAGTGCGGCCTGTGCTCGGCCCGGTGCCCCGCCCAGATCGCCCACTACCACGTGGCCCAGCTCTGCCGCCGTCTGTACGGGAAGTACCTGATGCCCCGGGCCGAGCACCTGGCCCGGCGGGTCCAGGACGTGGAGGCGGG
>CAZBGL010000148.1:0-7665 GCA_964491375.1 uncultured Thermodesulfobacteriota bacterium
CCCAGCCAGCGTCCACGGGCCTATCCCCGCGCATGCGGGGGAACCCAAGCAATGATGCGCGCATCCATCGTCGGGTACGGCCTATCCCCGCGCATGCGGGGGAACCAACATCCCCGGCGCCAAGCGCGGGCCATGGGGGGGCCTATCCCCGCGCATGCGGGGGAACCGCGCTCCGCGATCGGACCATGCGCTGGCCATAGGGCCTATCCCCGCGCATGCGGGGGAACCAGTGCACCCCAAAATATGTGGCCGCCCCAGCCCGGCCTATCCCCGCGCATGCGGGGGAACCCCTTGCTTCCAACTCTGCGGAACCACGAGATAATCTGTGCCTATTGTTGCCAACTCCAGGTCGATTAGCGGTCCGCGCGTTCGATCTTCTCAATCCCTTGATCGGTCAGGGGGCTCCGGGTCACGATCAGGCCGTCGAGATCGACAAACGTTCTCGGAGGGGTTCCCAGGGTCCGCAGACCCTGCCCGGCCGGTTCCCGTGGGTCGCTCCAGGTCATCACGATCGATCCGCCGCCGAGTTCGGCGAACCAGTCCTCCAGAACCGACCACACCCGTTCCCGGACCCCAGCGTTCATGCGGGGGCTGGTATAGATCCCCGGGCCGATCTCCAGCATCACCGAAGCCAGGAACCCCCGGAACCGGTCGGCCACGTCACGGGTCACGATCACCACCACCGAAAAGCTCCTTGATGCGGTCGATCATTTTGGGGATCACTTTTTCCTTCCGTAGGGTCTCGGCCATCAGTTGCCTTACGCGGCGTTCGATCGGCCCTTGCCATCCGAGGGTGATGTCCCGTACCGCACGGAACGCCACGGGCACGGTCACCTCGGTCCGAAACAGATCGGCAATGTCGAGGACGAACGAGATCCCGGAGTCTTCGTGGATGAACCCCAGTTGCGGAATCGTTCCGGTGGACGCCACCGCGATCATGGCCGCCCCTTCGATGGCCGTGGCCGCGTGATTGATGGCCTGGTTGGGGAGGTCGGCCGCTTCGGGGCGCGAACGGTCATAACGTCGCCCCGCCCACGGCACACCGTATTTTTTGGCCAAGGCGCGGTACGATTCCTTGATCCGTGCACCCTCGATCCCCCGCAGCACGTCCAGATCACCGTGGGGAAGGACCTCGCCGAACCGCCACGCGTACATCCGCCGGGCCACCCACGGCCGTCCCTTGCGCTCGTCCGCCCATAGTTCCACCTGCCGCCGGGCCAGTTGAGAGCGGTCGGGCATGAGCGGAGGGGCGGAGTAGCAGCGCACACCCCCTTCCCCCACAGCCACCAGCCCCGTTCCGTGCCGGGCGAGCAGGCGCAGGGCGTCGTGGGTCACCGTGCTTCCGGGCCCCAATAGGATCATGGACACCGCCTGGAACGGGACGGCGTAGTCGCCCGCGTCCAGAAACTCGGAAGCGGAGGCAACGAACCGGAGTGTGCCGTCACGGACGTACAGGTTGCCGTACGCAAGCCAGACCAACCCGTGCCGGTCGGCATGGGGGACGCGGGCCGTTTCGAGCCCCAACCGGCCGATCAGCATGACCCGGCCCTTCCGGAAGGCCGAAGCAACACCATGCCGAACCCGAACGACCGGTGCCGACCCACCCCCCGACGGAGGAGGGCGTGGAATCGCTCCGGGTCCGCCACGACCAGGGTGCCCCGGAACCGCACGTCGGGCCGCTCCACGGCAGACGCCGTGCGGGCCCGGTTTCGCCGGACCAGCCGGACCCTTCGAAAGGAGATCATCCGGGCGTGCCCGAGCCGGGCTCCGCCGGAGCGGGCCAGGGCATCCGCGAGCCAGTCGCGATACACGGCTTCACGCTCCAAGGGCGCTTCCGGAGCGGCCCAGGCGCGAGCGAGGAACACGTCCACTTCGGCGCCTTTTCGGCATGGCCCGTGCTGGGGCCCCCGCACCACGGGGCACACCCTCGTTTCGAACTCGAACACCGCGCCTCGAGGCCAGGTTGCAGGCATGGGCTTGGAAGCCAAGCCGCGCCAGTCCACCGCTTCCCAGGCTTCGGGATCGGCGAACCGCTCGGCATGGGTTTTCAGTTCTTTCGCAGGCCGGTCCGTATACCCCAACACGCGCAGGGTTCCCCGGCCCCGCCGTTCTACGGTGAACGGCTTGGGCGCGTGCTCGCCGAACAGGCGTCCCAGGAGGCAGTGAGCGGCGTAGCCGTCGTCCATCGGATGGGGCGGAAGTCTCTGGGCCCGAAGGAAACGCTCGTACGCGAGGGCGTCGGATACGGGGACCCGGAGCATGTACAACCGTTCAGTCATGGCTCGTTTCTCCCGGTTCTAGAAGCCCTTCCCAGACCCACCGAGAGCCCGTGTGGATCTGGTTGGCCCAGTCCCTGAGGTCAAAGACCTCCGCGAGCCGGCACCGCCCGGACGGGGTCGGGCCTTCGTCCGCCGGCCATTGGGCGGGCCAGGGCGGCGCCGGCTCTTCCTGTTCCCCGTGTGGGGGTTCCATCGACAGAATGTCCCGCAGACAGGGGCCTTCCCTGCGACCCACCAGGAGGGGGCGCGAAGGGAGGCAGCTCTTCCGGCCCAAGAACAACGGCCGGGCCGGGCGGTGAAGCGCCGATTGAAGATCGTCCAGGGTCGGGGCGGTAGACGGCTCGGTCAGGGTCAGGACCACGGTGATCACCCGGTCGGCCCAGTAGTGGCGAAACCGGATGTGGGTGCCCGTCTTCGCGGGCCCCCCGGCCCTGCCCTCGGGCCTTCCCCAGGTGGTCCAGCCCTCCCCCAGGAAGGGCTGGCCCAGATCCACGGTCTGGTAGTCCACCTGTTCAATCCCGGGTTGGTCCGCACGGGCTGCAAACCGAAGACGCTCCTGAAGTTGCTGGGTACGATGGAAGTCCCGGTGGGTGTACCCCAGGGCGTTGGCCAGAAGCCCGGCCAGCATGGACGCCGCGGGAAACGCCTGCACCGGCCGGAGGTTGTCCACCGCAGGCCCGCCCAACGCCATCATGGGACCTTCCAGGCACAGCACCAGCGCGTCCATCACGCCACCCGGTCCGCGGCCCATGCGGCCAGTTCGTGCAGCGATCCGCAGGGCTCTGCGCCGGCCAAGGGGCTGGCCTGGCTCAGGCTCACGTACCGGCGGACATTGCCCGGTGCGTACACCTCGTCGAACCGCTCCAGGTACGAGGCCAGGGCCTGGTACGCCTCGGCGAGCACGTTCCCCCGCGCTGGAACCGGCTTCAGAAAGGCGTTGGCCAGGGTACACGGCTGGGCATCGCCGGCCTCCACCATGACGAAGTCCGCGTAAGCATACGGTGCGGTGGAGCCCCGTTTGGCCCCGGGCGACACCGTGGCCACCAGTCGCACCAGCCGGGCCACCACCTCGGAAGCCAGGCGGCGGTCGGCCCCGAGCCAGTCCTTCTGCTCGCACCCCTCGAGGTTCGACACCAAAAGGGGCACGTCCACGACCACATAGCCGTAAAACAGGCCGCTCGTGAGTTCGGCGGAACCGATGTGTCCGCTTCCCAGTTCCGCCTCCTCGGCTTCGGGCCCTTGGAGCAGGTCGTCCACGGCCGAGAAGTAGTCGGCCTCGGCCTCTTCGGCGTGCACCGTGAAGGCGTGGGCCACGTGGACGGCTGCGTCGCATCGGGCCAGGTTGTCGCTCGTGACCATGCGGCCGAATAGGGCCGCGTCGAGCCCGGTCCCAAGCCGCAGGGCTTGGAGGTTTCGCCGGATCTCCTTCGTCCGCTCCTTGGCGGCTTTAGCCGCGACGTCGGCATCCCCGTTGTCTCGGCAAAGCTCCTCTGCGATCCACTTCAAGTACTCCACCTCGGGCCGTCCGAGAACGGTGACCTGGTTGGTCTGCAGGCCGTCACTGCCCTTGGCTTTGTCCTTTTTCCCGAGCACCTCGGTCATCAACGCACCCACAACCGCGTCCACCACCTCCGGGGCGTGCCCTTTTTCCTTGAGCGGCCCCGCGATCTCCCTTTCAAACGTGTGGCGCGAGCGGATGGCGAAGGGGACGGGCCTTCCCGTGTTCGGGTCCGGGATCTCCTTCAGGGCTCCCTGACCCTCAAAGGTACGCCAGTGCCGCTTGAGGCATTGGGACGAGATGCGCGTGCGCGTGACGCCTCCGAAGGGAATGCGCTTGGCGAACCCCACGTCGTCACGGTTGAGCAACGAGGCGGGATAGGCTGTGAGGAAATGGATCTGAACGAATCGGCTGGGCATGATCGGTCCTCCTTACGTCGATGCGTTTTGGGACTCGAAAAGGGTGTTGAAGAACCTCCGGGCGAAATCGCGGCGGACTCGTTCGGCCCACTCCGGCGAGCGCTCGGGGTCGGCGAGGAGCAACTCGGCCAACGGAACCCAGTCGAACCCCACCCCCTTGGAAGAAAGGAACGCAACCGCGGCCCGCACCTGGCGCGCCCGCTCGGCTCCGCGCGATCTCAGAAGGCGCAGGAAGCGCAGTTCGGCGTATCCGGTCCGCGCCAGAACGGTCGCCGGATGGGCTCCGGCCTCCGGCAAACGGGCCATGTTCGACAGGATCACCGCCCAGGCCGTCTCGGCGTGCTCCCGGGCCTCTGGTTCCCTGGGCAGCGGCCAGAGGGGTTCCACGTACACGGCCAGAGCCCGCCAGAACGAGGGGCTCTCGGGCGCCTCAGGATGCTCGCGCCGGAGGGCTGCCAGGTCCCCCGGCGAGAACGCGCCCGACCGCATGGCGGCGAGCACGGCCCTGACCGCCTGGGCCCATCCGGGTTCGGTGCGCCGGTCCGCGGCTTCCGACGTGTTCATGGTGCCACCTCCTCGGACGGCTCGGGTGAAAGTTCCGGAAAGTGTTTGAAAAACCCACGCTCCAGAATGGCCCACGCCCGGGCCGTGGCCCTGTAGCGGCGAGCCTCGGGCACGGGAAGCGAACGCTCGGCTCGGCGCAGCACCCGGCGGGCGGTGCGGCGCAACCGTTCGGCCCACCGCTGGCGGCGCTCCTGGGGGGGGCGTTCCCATTCGGACCACAGAGCCTCGAAGAACACTTGGTCCACCGCCCGGTGGAACTCCGCAACGAACGCCTCGACACGGCGATCCCGGAAGTCGAGCGTTCCGGGATCGCCCTGTGCCAGGCTCAGGAGGGCGGGTTTGAGGATGCTTCGTTCGGCCGTGGCCGCGTCTTCGACCCGGGAACGGCTGACCGCTGCTAGGGACTCGCGTTGGGGGCCGAACAACAGGCTTTGGCGTACCCGCCCCGGAATCGGTACCCAGCGCTCGTGGAGCCCTGCGGTCCCACCCTGCTCCCGGGCCAGGGCAAGACACCACAGCACCATCTCTTCGGGATCTTCCGGAAGATAACGCTGGGAGGGAGCGGGAGCGTACGCGCTCTGGAACAGGATTTCGTGCACCAGGCGGTAGTCGAACCCGCGAGGGCCGACGTTGAGGGCCGCGCCGTCCTCGCGGCGGACCGGGATCCAGGGATCCCCTACGTTGCCCTTGAGGGCCTCACCGGCCACGCGGGCACGCTGGGTGGGTTTGCGGTAGGCGACGATGGCGTCGCGTTCGGCTGCCAGTCGGACGCGCCGGCACACCTCCAGGGCATACGGATCGATTTCGACCACGGGGATCGGGGCGTTCCCGTCCCAGGGCTCGAGCCACAAGAGCCGGTGGGTACAGGAAAACGGGTGCCGGTCCAGGATCTCACTCCGGCGAACCAGCAGCGCCTTCACGTCCCGCCGGAACCGCTCGCCCCATCCGGGCCCGGGCACGAGGGTCACCATCGGGCGGCTGGCGTATCCCCCATTCATTCGGACGATCCCGTGGTTCCCCCGGCCGGTGTACCCGTTGAGCGTCTGGAGGCACGCCAGAGTGAACACCCACTGGTCCGGGTCTGGGCGTACCGCCCGCGAGGACTTCACGTCGTGGTTCCGGGCGGTCACCAGGACGTCCAGGGAGTCCGGGTGGAGGATCGGCCCGGCATACTCTCGAAGGTTCCCTTCGGGGACGGGCGGCTGGAAAAATGCGGGGAGGGAGACGTCGGGCACGATCAGCGTCCACGGTTCGTCCGCCGGGTACGCCCGGGTCAGCCCCCTGAGGCGTTCGGACCACGTGCCGGGATCATCCGAAGGGTCGCCTTGGCCCGCATCGATCAGGGCCAGCGCAGCTACCTGCACGAGGAGGCAGTACCACGCCTGCACCTGGTGGGGGGCCAAGCCGGGGAATCCGATCACCTCGTCCCCGGCCGCCAGGAGCCCCAGCACCTCGGGCAGCGTGGCCCGGCGGGAACGCTCCTGCCGGGTGTGCACGCGGATCAGTGGCTCGGTGAGAAGGTTCCCGTACATTCCTCATCCTCCAGCCGGTTGTGGACGTTTTCAGGACTCGGGGCGCAGGCCCAACCGGTCGTACACGAGACGGACCCTCCCGAGGCCGAACCGGACACACCCGTCGCTCGCCTCCACCGGGTCGGGTTGGGCGTCGTCCGGCACGTTCCGACACCACCGCCCGGGCAGGGTGAGTTCCTCCACGGGCCCGCCGAACGGACCCGGGGGGGCCGGCCGGAACAGGACCTTCCGGTCGCCCTCGCCCAACCGGGTGCGGATGCGCTCGTCAACCCGTTCGTCGAACACGTTGCTCGTGTCGCTGAACGGGACGGTCCAGTCCACGAGGTTCCCGTGGGCCAGGCCCCCCCGGGCAAGGTCCTCGCCCACCACCGTGTTCCAGTGGCGGGCCCACGGTTCCCCCCAGGCCTCGGCTCGACTGCGCAGGGCCCCCCGGTGGGTGGCTGCCTCCACGAAGCGCCGGTTCACATCCGGAAGCGCCAGTTCTTCGTGGCGTTGCAGAAACTCCCACGTCGCCCGCAGTCCGCACAGGTCTTCGTAGACCGTTCCCCATCCGTGGGGCCCTTTCGCTTCCCCTCGGGGCTGGATCCAGGCGGCCATGGCGTCGGCGGATTCGGGCGCCAGCACGACCACGGTCGGTCTGCGGAACGCCTCGGGCCGGGGGCGGTTGTGCCGATGAAGCCGGCCCAGGCGCTGGAGGAGCACGTCGGCCGGGCACAGGTCGGTGATCATCAGGTCGAAGTCGAGGTCCAAGCTCTGCTCCACGGTCTGGGTGGCCACCACGATCAGGGGGCCCTCGCCCCTGGCGCGTTCCTCCAAAGCCCGGTCTAGAAGCCGGCGGTCGCCGGGTGCGAACCGGCTGTGGTGGGGCGCCGGTACGAACACGCCGTCCTGCCGGTGTACGCCGAACAGGACGTCTGCACACCGGGCGGCGGTTTCCAGGGCGTGCTGGGTGGCTACGGCGTCGGACACGGTATTCCGGAGCACGAGAACCCTCGCCCCGCGAGCCGCAGCCTCGGTCGCGCCCCGGGCGATGGCTCCGGGATCCCCGGGCGGAGGCCCCCAGAGCACCCGCACGGTGCGGGCTGGCCCGTGCCGGGGGAGCCCCTTCTCGCGCACCCCCTGGGCATCGCGCACGGTGCACACCGGGTAGGCAGGGGGCTCGCAGGTGTCCGGGGCCGGCGGGGGTGCTCCTTCCAGGAACAGGCTCCGGGCCTCGGAACCCAGTGTGGCCGACATGAGCACCGCGTGGCCGCCGGCCTCCAAGTGGCGTCGCAGCACGCTCAGCAGGATACGGGTCGTGTAGGCGTCGGAGGCGTGGACTTCGTCCACCACGAGCAGGCTGCGCAGCACGGACACGGCCCGCAGGTGGGTGT
>CAZBGL010000149.1:0-5073 GCA_964491375.1 uncultured Thermodesulfobacteriota bacterium
GGCGAGCGGATTCCCGTGGACGGCCGGGTCGTCGAGGGGCGCTCGGCGGTGGACGAGTCCATGATCACGGGCGAGTCCATCCCGGTGGAGAAGGGGCCGGACGACGTGGTGATCGGCGCCACGATCAACCGGACCGGCACCTTCGTGTTCGAGGCCACGCGGGTGGGCGAGGACACGGCCCTGGCCCAGATCATCCGGCTGGTGGAGGAGGCCCAGGGTTCCAAGGCCCCCATCCAGAACCTGGCGGACCGGGTGGCGGCCGTGTTCGTGCCGGCCGTGGTCGTGATCGCGACGCTGGCGTTCCACGCCTGGATGACCCCGGCGGGCGCCGACCTGGGAGCGGCGCTCAACGCGTTCATCGCGGTGCTCATCATCGCCTGCCCCTGCGCCCTGGGGCTGGCCACGCCCACGGCCGTCATGGTGGGCACGGGCCGAGGCGCGGAGATGGGCATTCTCATCAAGGGCGGCGAGGCGCTCCAGCGGGCCGGGGACGTCCAGGTGGTGGTGTTCGACAAGACCGGGACCCTCACGCGGGGCGAACCCCGGGTGACCGATATCGTCCCCGCCGGCGGGTTGGAAGCGGACGAACTCCTCCGGCTCGCCGCCGCCGTGGAGGCCGCCTCGGAACACCCCCTGGGCGAGGCCGTGGTGGCAGCGGCCCGGGAGCGGGGGTTGGACCCGCCCGAGGCCGAGGGGTTCGAGGCGGTGCCGGGGAAGGGCGTGAGGGCCCGGGCGGAGGGGCGGAAGGTTCTCGTGGGCACCGCCCGGTTCCTCGCCGAGTACGGGGTGGACGCCTCGGCCCTGGACGCGGAGCGGGAGCGATTGGAGGCCGAGGGCAGGACCGCCCTGTGCGTGGCCGTGGAAGGCCGTCCTGCCGGGGTGCTGGCCGTGGCCGACACCGTGAAGGAACACGCGGCCGAGGCCGTGGGGGCGCTCCGACGCCTGGGCGTCCATGTGTTTCTGCTCACGGGCGACAACCGGCGCACGGCCGAGGCCATCGCCCGCCAGGTGGGCGTGGACCGTGTGCTGGCCGAGGTGCTCCCGGCCGACAAGGCCCGGGAGGTTCGCCGGCTCCAGGCCGAAGGGCTCACGGTGGCCATGGTGGGCGACGGCATCAACGACGCGCCGGCCCTGGCCCAGGCCGACGTGGGCATCGCCATCGGCACCGGAACCGACGTGGCCATCGAGTCGGCCGACATCGTGCTGGTGCGGGACGACCTGCGGGACGTGGTGCGGGCCATGGACCTCAGCCGCTACACCCTCCGCAAGATCAAGCAGAACCTGTTCTGGGCGTTCGTGTACAACACCGTGGGCATCCCCGTGGCCGCAGGGGTCCTGTATCCCTTCACGGGCTGGCTCCTGAACCCGGTGATCGCGGGCGCGGCCATGGCGTTTTCGAGCGTTTCGGTCGTGACCAACTCGCTCCTCATGCGGCGTTACCGTCCGCCGCTTTGAAGCTCCGGTGGGCCGCTTGCAGGCACGGGGCCGAGGTCGTGGCCGGAACGCTTGGCGCGAGCCCCCGGCCACGACCCGGGCCGAAGGCCGTTCGCCGTCAGCCAAACGATGTGGGAGGGGGCTTTCTGCCCGCGGCCCTCGGCCGGCGGTGGGGGATGCGGCCCGGGGGCTCGTCTCCGCTCGCGGCCACGGCCTCGGCGGGGGTGCTCGGAGGCCGGCGTGCCGCTCGCGTGCGCGTGGATGGGCTCGGGAGGCGAAGGCGTTTGGCCTTCCGGCCCCTGCGCGGTCCCGGCCCCCCGGGCGAAACGTGTGACGGAATGCCACGGGTCCCGGGCCGGCGCGGGGCGGTGGGCTCGAAACTCGTCCGGTTCCCCGGGAGCCGGAAGGGCTCCCGGGGGGTGGGATCAGTGGAAGTCCCGGCTGGGCGCGGCGGGGGTGGCGGCCGGCAGCGGCGGCAGCCACAAGCGCTCGGCCACCACGTGCACGACGCCGTCTGCGGCCTCGATCCGGCCGCTCACCCCCAGCAGCGGGGCCGCGCGAACGAGCGCCGTGTGCCGCTCGAACACGTGGGGCCACACCACCACGTTCACGAACCCGGTCTCGTCCTCCAGGGTGAGGAACACGGTGCCCCCGGCCGTTCCGGGCCGCTGCCGGCAGATCACCGCGCCTGCGTAGTTCACCCGGGTCCCGTGGGGCAACTCCCCCACCCCACGGGCGTCCGGGAGCCCCCGGGCCCGCAGCCACGGCCGCAGGGTCCCCAGGGGATGGGCCCGCGGGCTCAGGCCCGATGCCCGGTAGTCCCAGACCACGGACTCCAGGGGCGCGAGCCCCGGAAGCCGGGGCGGGGCGGCCCGCCCCAGGGGCAGCGCCGGCACGGGCCGGAGCACCTCCCACAGGGCCTCGCGCCGATTCCGGCGCAGGCCCTCCAGGGCACCGGCACGGGCCAGTCGTCTGAGAACCCCGGTGCCGAGGCCGGTGCGCCGGACGAAGTCCTCCACCGACCGGAACGGCCCACGCTTCCGGGCCCCTTCGATCCGAGGCCAGTCCCGGGCGAGGGACAGCCCCTTCACGTACCGCAGGCCCAGGCGCACCGCGAACCGCGGACCCCGGGCGCGCGGGGCCTCCAGCGGCTCCAGGGTGCAGTCCCATCGGCTCACCCGCACGTCCACGGGCCGGACCTCCACGCCCCGGCGCCGGGCGTCCTCCACCACCGTGGCCGGGCTGTAAAACCCCATGGGCTGGGCGTTCAAGAGCGCGCACACGAACACGTCCAGGTAGTGGCACCGCAGCCACGCGGTGGCGTAGGCGATGAGGGCGAAGCTGGCCGCGTGGCTTTCGGGGAACCCGTACTCGCCGAATCCCCGGATCTGCTCGAACACCCGCTCGGCGAACGCCCGGGGGATTCCCTTGGCGGCCATCCGTTCGACCAGCCGGTGGCGGTGCCGCTCGATCCGGCCCGACCGGCGCCAGGCCGCCATGTCGCGCCGGAGCTGGTCGGCCTCGCCCGGGGTGTAGTCGGCGGCCACCATGGCGAGCCGCATCACCTGTTCCTGGAACAGAGGGACGCCCAGGGTCTTGGCCAGCACGGGCTCCAGGCTCGGGTGGGGGTAGGTCACAGGCTCCTCGCCCCGGCGGCGGCGCAGGTAGGGGTGGACCATGCCGCCCGTGATCGGACCGGGCCGCACGATGCTCACCTGGATCACCAGGTCGTAGTACGAGCGGGGCCGGAGCCGGGGGAGCATGGCCATCTGGGCCCGGCTCTCGATCTGGAACACGCCCACGGTGTCGGCCCGGGCGATCATCCGGAACGTTTCCGGGTCGTTGGCCGGAATCCGGTCCATGGAGAGGTCCACCCCGTAGTGTTCCCGGAGAAGCCGGAAGGCCCGGTCCAGGTGGGTCAGGGCGCCCAGGCCGAGCAGATCCACCTTGAACAGCCCCAGGGCCTCCACCGAGTCCTTGTCCCACTGGATCACGGTGCGGCCCTCGCGGGCGGCGTTCTCCACGGGCACGATCCGGTGCACCGGTTCGGCCCCCAGCAGGAACCCCCCGGGATGGAGGGACAGGTGGCGCGGGGCGCCCTGGATCTGGGCCACCAGCCTCCGGAGCCGGTCCACGCGGGCGTCGGTCAGGGGAAACCCGGCCCGTTCCCATGCCCCCGGCTCGTCCCCGCCCCACACCGGCATCTGGCGGGCCAGCCGGTCCAGGTCGGCCGCCGGAAATCCCAGGGCCCGGCCCACGTCCCGCACGGCCGAGCGAGCCCGGTACCGGATCACGTTGGCCACCATGGCGGCCCGGTCCCGGCCGTAGCGGGCGTACACGTGCCGGATCACCTCCTCCCGCCGCTCGTGCATGATGTCCAGGTCGATGTCCGGTGGCTCGGCCCGCTCGCGCGACAGGAACCGCTCGAACAGGAGTTCCACTTGGGTGGGATCCACCGCGGTGATGCCCAGGCAGTAGCATACGGCCGAGTTGGCGGCCGACCCGCGGCCCTGGCACAGGATGCCCTGCTCCCGGCAGAACCGCACGATCTCCCACATGGTCAGGAAGTAACCCGCGTAGTCGAGTTCCTCGATCAGGGCCAGTTCCCGCTCGATCTGCTCGCGTACCCGGGCCGGCACCCGTCCGCCGAACCGCTCCCGGGCCCCCTCCCAGGTGACCCGCCGGAGGAACCCGGCCGAGGTGGTGCCGTCGGGCAGGCGCTCCGCAGGATAGCGGTACCGGATCTCCGAGAGCGAGAACGCGCACCGTTCGGCCACCTCCAGGGTGCGCTCCACTGCGGCCGGGTCGTCGGCGAAGAGGGCCCGGAACGCCTCCGGCGGTTTCAAATCGTGTTCGGCGTTGGGCCGGAGCCGGGCCCCGGCGGCCTGCACGGAAGTGCGGTGCCGGATGGCGGTGAGCACGTCCTGAAGGGGCCGCCGGGCCGGGGTGGGGTAGAGCACCTCCGCGCCCGCCACCACCGGAAGGCCCAGATCCCGGGCCCGTTTCCGCAGGCGCGCCTCCCGGGCGGGTTCCCCGGCCCGGCGGTGCCGGGCCGCCAGGGCGTAGAGGCGGTCGCCGAACGCCTCCTTCAGACGGCGGGCCACCGGGCCGGGATCGGCCGGTCCGGCCAGGAGGCTCCCGTCACCACCCCACAGGGCGATCACCCCAGGGGCGTGGGAGCACACTTCGGCCCACCGCACCCGGCAGGCGCCCTTGGGGCTTCGGAGCCGGCCCCGGGTGATCAGCCCGCACAGGTTGGCGTAGCCCTCCCGGTCGGCCGCCAGGAGCACGATGGACGATCCCGGAAGTCCTTCCTCCCCGGCCACGGTGACCTCGGCCCCTACCCGCAGGTTCACCCCCAACTCCCGGGCCCGCACGTGGGCCTCCACCGCGCCGTACACGCCGTCCCGGTCGGTGAGCGCCAGGGCCGGAAGGCCCAGGTCCGCGGCCCGCTCCACGAGCTCTTCGGGATGGGCCGCACCCTCGAGGAACGAGAAAAAGCTCTTGCACCAGAGGGGGACGTACACCTCGGGAGCCTCCTCCACAGCTTCGCATCCGGCAGATCCCTCCACCGTGCCCTGCAGGAACCACCGCCGTCGCACCCGGTCGCGGAACAACCACAGGAGCGTCCCGTCGGCC
>CAZBGL010000150.1:0-8116 GCA_964491375.1 uncultured Thermodesulfobacteriota bacterium
GACGGCAGCGTGGACGTGAGACCCTGGCCAGGTAGGGTAGGGGCCGGCGCTGCCCCCGGGCACTTGTCCGGGTGACGCGCCTTTGCTCTGCCCCGGAGCTGGCCCGGGGCACGGAAGGGACCCAGACGGCCTTGGCGGTTCGGCCTGGAGCGGACCGGAAAGGAGGGACCCATGGAGTTTCCGCGGCTCCGGATGCGCCGTCTCCGGCGCAACGAGACTCTGCGCCGCATGGTCCGGGAGACCGTGCTCACCCCGTCGGACTTCGTCTACCCCCTGTTCGTGCGCGAGGGCGAGGGGGTGCGCAACCCCATCCAGAGCATGCCCGGCCAGTTCCAGCTCTCGGTGGACGAGGCCGTGAAGGTCGCCCGCGAGGCCTGGGACGTAGGGGTGCCGGCCGTGATCCTGTTCGGGATCCCCGACCACAAGGACGCGGTGGGCTCTGGCGCGTACGACGACGACGGGGTGGTGCAGCGCGCGGTGCGCGCCCTCAAGGACGCGCTGCCCGACCTGTGCGTCATCACCGACGTGTGCCTGTGCGAGTACACCGACCACGGTCACTGCGGCGTCATCCGCGAGGGGGACGTGGACAATGACCCCACGTTGGAGCTCCTGGCGCGGGAGGCCGTGAGCCATGCGCGCTCCGGCGCCGACATGGTGGCCCCGTCGGACATGATGGACGGTAGGGTGGCGGCCATCCGCACGGCCTTGGACGCCGAGGGTTTCGAGGGGGTCCCCATCATGGCCTACGCGGCCAAGTTCGCGAGCACCTTCTACGGGCCCTTCCGGGACGCGGCCGAGTCGCCGCCCCGGTTCGGGGACCGGCGCTCGTACCAGATGGACCCCGCCAATGCCGACGAGGCCCTGCGCGAGGTGGAACTGGACATCCGGGAAGGCGCGGACATCGTGATGGTGAAGCCCGCGCTCGCGTATCTGGACGTCATCCGGCGGGTCAAGGAGACGTTCGGGTACCCCACGGCCGCGTACAACGTGAGCGGGGAGTACAGCATGGTCAAGGCCATGGAGCGGCTGGGCTGGGGGGACGGCACCGGGCTCATGATGGAGAGCCTCCTGGCCATCAAGCGGGCGGGGGCGGACATGATCCTCACCTATTTTGCCGTGGAGGCCGCGCGGGTGCTCCAGGGCTGACCCGGTTTGCGTGTCGCGGCGGAGCGAGGCGAGCCATGGGCGGAAACAGCGTGTTCCAAACGATGAGATCCCTACCGGACCGCTGGGGGGTGTCCCTCGCCTTGGCGGCGGCGGTGATGCTCACGGCCTCGGCGGAAGCGTTCGGTGCGCTTTCCGTGGGCCGGGCCGCGTTCGCCAGAGGGGTGGTGGCCCGGGAGCCCGTAGGGGTATCGGACACGTTCCCGGCCGACGTGGGCGAGGTGTACTTCTTCACCCACATCCTCGGGGCCGAAAAGCCCACCGAGATCCTCCACGTGTGGATCCACAACGGGTGGGAGATGGCGATCGTGCCCTTGGAGGTCCAGAGCCCTTCGTGGCGCACGTGGAGTTCCAAGCGGATCCTGCCCGAGTGGACGGGCGAGTGGACCGTGGAGGTGCGCGAAACCGACGGAACCGTGATCTACCGCGCGTCGTTCCGGATCGAGTGAGGCCATGGCGCGGTACGCCCTGATCGACGGCACCAACCTCCTGTACCGCGCCTACCACGCGATCCAGGGGCTGCACACCTCCACAGGGCTGCCCACCCACGCCGTGTACGGCCTGCTCACCATGGTGCTCCGGGTTCTCCGCGAGCAGAAACCCGAGGGTACGGCCGTGGTGTTCGACGCACCCGGCCCCACCCACCGCCACGAGATGTTCGCCGCCTACAAGGCCAACCGCGAGGAAACCCCGGACGACCTGAAGGTGCAGATCCCCTATGCGCTTCGGGCCATCCGGGCCCTGGGCCTGCCGATCCTCCAGGTGCCGGGCGTGGAGGCCGACGACGTGATCGGAACGCTCGCCCGTCAACTGGAGGCCAAGGGCCACGAGGTGCTGATCGTCACCGGGGACAAGGACTTCTGCCAGCTCGTCTCGCCCCGGGTGAGGCTCCTGGACACCATGCGGAACCGCACGACCGGCCCGGACGAGGTCCGGGAGCGGTTCGGCGTGGGGCCGGACCACGTGGTGGACGTGTTGTGCCTGGCCGGCGATCCGGTGGACAACCTGCCCGGCGTGCCGGGCATAGGGATCAAGACCGCCGCACGGCTGGTGGAGACCTACGGCTCCCTGGAGGGGGTGCTGGACCATGCCGACGAGGTGCCCGGGAAGCGGGGCGCCGCCCTGCGCAAGCACCGAGACGTCGTGCGGGCCAACCGGGACCTGGTGACCATCCGCACGGACGTGCCCCTGGATCTGGGGCCCGAGTCCCTACGGCCACAGCCGGCGGATCGGCCCGCCCTGGCCGCGGTGCTCCGGGAACTGGAATTCCACCGGTTGCTCCGGGAACTGGGGCTGGATGCGGAGGCCGCGCCCGGCGCCGGAGCCGGGGTGGCCGGGGTGCCGGACGCCTGGGTGGGGGTGGTGGCCGAGGAGAGAGGGACCTGGGCGGTGGCCGACGCCCGGCAGGGCGCGGTGTTTGCCCCGGCAGACCTGCCGCCCGACTGGGGAGACCGCCTGGCCGACCCCGGGGTGCCCGTGGTGGGTCACGGACTCAAGGAGGCCCGGGTGGCCCTCCTCTGGGCCGGGGCCGACCTCCGGGGCATCGAACTGGACGCCGAGGTGGCGGCCTACCTCCTCAACCCGGGCCGCCGGGCCTATTCCGTGGAGGACCTGGCCCGGGGCCGGGGGGTGCGCGCCGAGGTCCCCGGGCACCCGGCCCCGCGGGCCGCTGCGGTTCGTGAGTTGGCCGCGGTGCTCCGTGCCGAACTGGACAGGGCGGGGCTCCTGGGCCTGTACCAGGAGATCGAGAACCCCCTGATCCCGGTGCTGGCGGACATGGAGTTCCGGGGGATCCGGGTGGACGCGGAGCGGCTGGAGAGGTTGGGCCGCGAGTACGCCCAGCGCCTGGAGAGGCTGGAGGAGGCCATCTTCGAGGCGGCCGGCGAGCGGTTCAACCCCAACAGCCCGAAACAACTCTCCAGGATCCTGTTCGAAAAGCTCAAACTGCCGGTGGTCAAGAAGACGGCCACGGGGTTCTCCACCGACGCCTCGGTCCTGGAGGAGCTCTCCGTGCTCCACCCCCTTCCGCGGCTCCTCCTGGAGCACCGGAGCCTGGCCAAGCTCAAGAGCTCGTTCATCGACGTGCTCCCCGGCCTGGTGAATCCACGGACCGGCCGGATCCACGCCCGGTTCCACCAGACCGTCACGGCGACCGGGCGCCTCAGCAGCTCCAACCCGAACCTGCAGAACGTGCCGGTGCGGGGGGAGGAGGGCCGCCGGATCCGCGAGGCGTTCGTGGCCGAGCCCGGGTACCGTCTGGTGTCGGCGGACTATTCCCAGGTGGAGCTGCGCATCCTGGCCCACCTGTCCGGCGACCCGGCCCTGCGGGAGATCTTCCGGACCGGTCGGGACGTGCACACCGAGACGGCCAGCCGGCTGTTCGGCGTGCCGGCGGACAGGGTGGAGCCCCGCATGCGGCGCGAGGCCAAGACCGTCAACTTCGGGATACTGTACGGCATGAGCCCCTTCGGTTTGGCCCGGCAGCTCGGCATCCGGCAGGAGGCCGCGCGCCGCATGATCGAGGCCTACTTCGCCCAGTTCCCCGGCGTGCGCGCATACCTGGACGGCCTGATCCAGAAGGCCCGGGAGTGCGGGTACACCGAGACCCTGTTCGGCCGGCGCAGGCCGATCCCGGAGATCCGTTCGAAGAACCGCGCGCAGCGGGAGTTCGGCGAGCGCCTGGCCGTGAACACGCCCATCCAGGGAACGGCGGCCGACCTCATCAAACGGGCCATGGTGCGGGCGGTCAGCGCCCTGCGCTCGGCCGGTCTGGACGCCCACTTGGTCCTCCAGGTGCACGACGAGCTGCTGGTGGAGGTGGCCGCGGGCCAGGTGGAGCGGTGCAAGGAGCTCGTGAGACAGGCCATGGAGGGGGCGGCCGAGCTCGACGTTCCGCTGGTGGTGGACGTGGGCGACGGGGCCAACTGGTACGAAGCCCACTGAGGGAGGCGGCAAGGGGCAGGATCGCCGCCGCGCAGGCCGGTGCGGGGACCGGCCAGGAACCCCTCCTTTGGATGGGTGCTCGTGGCGGACGATGCGCCCTGTTTCCGAAGCGCCCTGGAGCGCTACCTCGTGGACAGGGGACTGGCCCGGGCGGTGGTCACGGCCTCAGACGGGGCCGAGGCGGTGGAAAAGGCGGTGGTCGCGCTCCGGAACCGCCGCCCCATGGATTTGCTGGTGCTTGACGTGCTCATGCCCCGGCTCAACGGCGTGCAGGCTGCGGTGGCCGTGCGGGCTGCGGAGCGGGCGTTCGGGGCGACGGCGGCGCCGTGCTCTCCCTGTCCTCCCGGCACATCGGCGCGGCCGTACAGAGTGTGTCCCGGGACCTCTCCCCGGCCTACGACGCGGACAAGGGCGCCCGGGGAGGCCCCCTCCTCGAAACGGACCGGTTCCAACGGGTGCTCGAGCGGGTTCCTGCGCGCCGCGCGGCGGGGATTCGTCCTTGACTTGGTTTGTGACGGACGACTACCATGGATCCGTCCGGATGTGCCGGAGGCGCCTATGGAATTGGAACAACTGGGCCTGCTGGAACAGAGGGTCGAGCGGCTCATTCAACAATACGGGCGGTTGAAGGAGGAGAAAACCCTCCTGGAGCGCAGCCTCGCGGAAAGGGACGAGAGGGTGCGCGCTTTGGAGCGAGAGGTCGACGGTCTACGGCAGGAACGGGACATCATTCGTGAGCGGTTGGCCCGCCTGATCGAGACCATCGAGCGGTTGGAGGCACTGGAGGCCTCCGGGCCGGGAGGCTCCGCATGAGAACCCACCGGGTGGAGATTTTCGGGCAACAGTACGGTCTGCGCGCCGAGGTCAGCGAGGAGCACGTGCGGCAGGTGGCCCGCCTGGTGGACGAACGGATGCGCGATGTGGCGAGTCGCACGCGCGCGGTGGCCACGTTGCAGATCGCCGTGCTGGCGGCTCTCGATCTGGCCAGCGACCTGCTGGAGGAACGGGAGGCCCGCCAAGCGCTTGTGCGGAGTGTGGAATCCCGGTGCGCGGGCTTGGTCCGGCGGATCGATGAGCAGGTGCCGGCCGCACGACTTGCCGATGACGGTCCGGTTCCCCTGCTGTGTTCGTGATTCCGATGGAAGCTGTTGAGCCAACGCATTGATGAACGGGAGCCCTCCCTGGCTGCGGACCGTGCTCCCCTCCGGGGAACCGACGAAGCGGTCACAGGGCACCCACCTGTCCATCCAAGGTTCAACCGAACCTTAGGAACACGGCACGAGCGGGGGATCTGTTCTGCGGGGCCCGAGAGAGGCCCTCCTGCCTTCTGACCTTTCCTCTCCGTGGGTCTGCCCCTCTCCAGAGGACCGGCCACCCCCAGGGGTGGTGTGCCGCCTCCTTCGCTACCGTCCTGCCCACCGGTGCCGGCAGCCCCAGCGGGCGGGCGCCGAGGAGAGGAGTTCCCGTGTCCAACGCCGCGATGTACATCGTGTGGGTCCTGGTGGTTGCCGCGGCCGCCCTGGTGGCAGGGGTGTTGGTGGGGCGGCGGTTCTGGTTCCGCCGCAGCGACGCCCTGCGCCGCGAGGCCGAGGCCGTGCTGGAGGAGGCGCGCAAGGAAGCAGAGATCCTCCGCAAGGAGGCCCGGATCAAGGCCAAGGAGGCCGCGCTGGCCGAGAAGGACCGGGCCGAGAAGGAACTGGAAAGGCGCAAGCAGGAGATCCTCGCCCTCGAAAAGCGCCTCCAGCAGCGCGAGGCCAACCTCGAGAAGAAACAGGAGACCCTGGAGCGGCGCGAGGCCCGGCTGGAAACCCGCGAAAGCCAGCTCGAGCAGCGCGCGAAGGAAGTGGAGCGGCGGGCGGCCGAGGTGGAGGCCCAGTCCGCCGAGGTGGTGAAGACCCTGGAGCGGGTGTCCGGCATGACGGCCGAGCAGGCCAAGGAGGAGCTGAAACAGGCCCTGCTGGCCGAGGCCCGCCACGAGGCCGCGCGCCAGGTCCGCGAGATCGAGGAGGAGGCCCGGAAGACGGCCGACAACAAGGCCAAGGAGATCATCAGCCTGGCGATCCAGCGTTATGCCGGCGAGTACGTCTCGGAGCGCACCGTGACCACGGTGCAGTTGCCCAACGAGGAGATGAAGGGCCGGATCATCGGCCGGGAGGGCCGGAACATCCGGGCCATCGAGGCGGCCACGGGCGTGGACCTCATCGTGGACGACACGCCGGAAACCGTTCTTCTTTCGGGCTACAACCCGGTGCGGAGGGAGGTGGCCCGGATCGCGCTGGAACGCCTCATCGCGGACGGGAGGATCCATCCCGCGCGGATCGAGGAAGTGGTCCGGAAGGTCTCGAAGGAGGTGGAGCGGGAGATCCGAGAGACCGGGGAGCAGGCCACCTTCGACGTTGGGGTGCACGGCATCCATCCCGAGCTCGTGAACCTCCTGGGTCGGCTCAAGTTCCGGTCGTCCTTCGCACAGAACGTGCTCACCCACTCCCTGGAGGTGGCGTTCCTCTGCGGGATCATGGCCGCCGAGTTGGGGATCAACGTCAAAAAGGCCAAGCGGGCGGGACTGCTCCACGACATCGGCAAGGCCGTGGACCACGAGGTCGAGGGGTCCCACGCGGCCATTGGTGCCGAACTGGCCCGCAAGTACGGGGAGTCCAAGGAGATCGTCCACGCGATCGCCGCCCACCACGACGAGGTCAAGCCCGAGACCGTGCTGGCTGTGCTCGTTCAGTCGGCCGATGCCCTGTCCGCAGCCCGCCCGGGCGCCCGCCGGGAGATGCTCGAGACCTACGTCAAGCGCCTCGAGGACCTGGAGCGGATCGCCAACTCCTTCGACGGGGTGGCCAAGTCCTACGCCATCCAGGCGGGCCGGGAGATTCGCATCATGGTGGACAGCGACCGGGTGGACGACGACGAGGCCGTGCTCCTGGCCCGGGACGTGGCCCGGCGGGTCGAGAAGGAACTCTCGTATCCCGGCCAGATCAAGGTGACGGTGATCCGCGAGACCCGAGCGGTGGACTACGCCAAGTAGGACCCGGCCGGGCCTGCCGGCCCGAACGATCGCCTGCGCACCCCTCCCCGGCGCCGCCCGGACGAGGGGTGATTGCTTTTGGGCGGGGGACTGGGTCCGGCAAAAGAGGATGCGAGGCCGGGCCGGGCTGTGCTATGGTGCCGGATTCTCCGGATCGGGCCCGTCGACGAAGGAAACCACCCCCATTGCGGAAGGAGTGCAGGTATCCGCCATGGACGAGCGCGCTTCGAATCCCCTCATCGAGCAGCGGTTCCGCAAGCTGGAGGCGTTCCGCGAGCAGGGGATCAACCCCTACCCGAACGACTTCCGACCCACCCACACGGCTGAGGAGCTCCTGGCCGGCTACGGGGACCGCACGGCCGAGGACCTGGAGGCCCTGGACGAGCAGTTCGCCGTGGCCGGGCGGGTCATGGCTTTCCGGAGCTTCGGCCGGGCCGTGTTCCTGAAGCTCCAGGACCGCACCGGACGCATCCAGGCATTCGTGAGGCGGGACGCCGTGGGGCCGGACACGTTCTCTTGGTTCAAGAAGGTGGACGTGGGCGACTTCCTGGGCGTGGTGGGGCCGCTCATGCGCACCCGCACCGGCGAGCTCACGGTGGAGGCACGCCAGGTCCGGCTGCTCTGCAAGAGCCTGAGGCCCCTTCCGGAGAAGTGGCACGGCCTCACCGACAAGGAGCTCCGGTACCGGCAGCGTTACGTGGACCTGATCGTGAACCCAGGGGTGCGCGATACGTTCCTAAAGCGCAGCCGCATGATCCACTTGGTGCGCCGGTTCCTGCTGGAACGGGACTTCGTGGAGATGGAAACCCCCATGATGCAGCCCATCCCGGGGGGCGCCACGGCCCGGCCGTTTGTGACGTACCACAACGCGCTCGACATGACCTTGTACCTGCGAGTGGCGCCCGAACTGTACTTGAAGCGCCTGGTGGTGGGCGGGTTCGAGAGGGTGTTCGAGATCAACCGGAACTTCCGGAACGA
>CAZBGL010000151.1:0-24090 GCA_964491375.1 uncultured Thermodesulfobacteriota bacterium
CGCCGCTCGGACACGCCCGGCGAGCACCCTCGGGGCGCGCCGACGCCGCTCACAAACACAAGGGCCGCGGCGACCGTCGGAGCCGCGCCCGCGCCTCGCAGGGGACCCTCCCGGGTACGGCCACCGCGCCCCCTCACCCCGGCCCTCTCTCCCGAGGGGGGGAGAGGGGGTAGGGTGTGCGGTCGCCGGGGGCTCGAGCGCAAGCGGTCGGAAGGCCAAACGCCATCGTTTCCCAAACCCCTCACAACGCCCACGCGAGCGGCACATCTGCCTCCGAGCGGCAACGCCGAGGCCGTGGCCGCAAGCGGAGGGGAGCCCCCGGCGACATGCCGAGACATCAATGAACGCCATCGCGGAACCATCTTTGCGTCACGCTTGACATCCAAGACGGTTCCTTACCCCGGCCCTCTCCCCTGTCCCAGAGGTCAGAGTTTCAGACGACAGGAGACGGGAAAGGATCCTGTCCTCAGGGAACCAGGGAGGTGGCCGGATCCGGCCATCCCCTGGCCGGATCCGGCCGCGGCCCGGGGTCCGGTGCCGCGGATTTCCCGGTGTTTCAGGGTCCGCTCGCCCTGGCACGTCCCCTGCTTGGCGTGTTCCGCCGGATTGGGTTCCCCGAAGAAAAGGAGGTGTGACCATGCGCAGGTTCGGCACGATGTGGGTCGGCGCGGTCGCGGCTGCAGCCCTTGTAGCGGGCGCGGCCCCGGCCAAGACGCTCAAGATCGGGATCCCGCTCCCGCTCACCGGGTCCAAGGCCAAGTTCGGGGAGATCGAGAAGCGCTCCTACGAGATCGCGGCCGAGGAGATCAACGCGGCCGGCGGGATCCGGGGCATGAAGGTCGTCCTGGACATCCAGGACAGCCAGGGCAAGCCCGAGATCGCCCGGGCCATCGCCGAGAAGCTCGTGGACGTGGAGAAACAGCCGTTCCTGATCGGCGCGTACTCCTCCTCGTGCTCCAAGGCCATCGCCGCCCTGGCCGAGGAGCGCAAGGTGCCCTACCTGGTGGTCACGGGCGCGGCCAACGACATCACCCAGAAGGGCTACGACTACGTATTCCGGATGAACCCGTCGGTGGAGTACTACACCAGCGGGTTCCGCAGTTTCCTGCGGGACGTGGTCAAGCCCAAGACCATCGCCATCCTGTACGAGTCCACCGACTTCGGCACGAGCGGCTCCAAGTCCATGGTGAAGGAGGCCGAGCGGCTGGGGATCAAGGTGGTGCTCAACGAGAAGTACGAGGCCGGCGCCGTGGACTTCAAGCCCATCCTCTCGAGGGTCAAGGCCAAGCGGCCCGACGTGATCTACATGGTCTCGTACGTCATGGATGCGGCGCTCCTCATGCGCCAGATCAAGGAGCTGCGGATCGACGCCAAGCTGTTTGCCGGCGGTGCGGCCGGGTTCGCCATCCCGGAGTTCATCGAGAACGCCAAGGACGCGGCCGAGTACGTGGTCACCGCGACCCTGTGGAGCCCGTTCGCGCCGTACAAGGGGGCCCGGGAGTTCGCGGAGAAGTACAAGAGCCGCCACGGCAAGTACCCCTCCTACCACGGCGCCGAGGCCTACTCCGCCCTGTACGTGCTCAAGGACGTGCTGGAGCGGGCCCAGGACCTGACGCCCGAGGCCATCCGGACGGCGTTCGCCGCCACGAACCTGGAGACGGCCTTCGGGCCGGTGAAGTTCGAGAGCCGGGGCAAGTACAAGAACCAGAACTTCATGGAGACCCTTGTGCTCCAGGTGATCCGCGGCAAGCACGAGGTCATCTGGCCCAAGGCGTTCGCCACGGCCGACTACGTGTTCCCGATTCCCCGGTGGCGTGACCGCCGGTAGTCCGCCCGGACCCAGGGGGGCTCCCGGGCGCGGGCTCGGGGCCCCCCTTTCGTCTGCCCGTGCGGGAGGCTGTGCACCATGATCCAGCTCGAGGTGTTCCTCCAGACCCTGGTGTCGGGGCTGCTGCTCGGCGGGCTCTACGCCCTGATCGGGCTGGGCATGACCCTGATCATGGGGGTCATGAAGATCATCAACCTGGCCCACGGCGAGCTCATGATGGTGTCCATGTACATCGCCTTCTGGCTGTTCCACCTGCTGGGCGTGGACCCGTATGTCTCCCTGGTGGTCACCGTGCCGGTGTTGTTCGTGCTCGGGGTGGCGATCCAGCGGTTCCTGATCTCTCCGGTGCTCAAGGTGGACTCCATCCTCCCGGAGAACCAGGTCATCCTCACGGTGGGCATCGGCATGGTGCTCCAGAACCTGGCCACCATGCTGTTCACCTCGGACTACCGGTCCACCCCGGTGGACTACGCCTCGGACGCCTGGTACCTGAGCGACTGGTGGCGCTCGTCGCCCATCGAGCTGTCGTTCTCGGTGCCCTGGGTGGTGTCGTTCGCCTTTGCGGTGGCCATCACCGTGGCCCTGTGGTGGTTCCTCCAGAAGACCGACACCGGGAAGGCCATCCGGGCCACGGCCCAGGACCGGGACGCGGCGCTGCTCATGGGCGTGAACGTCGAGCGCATGACCCTCATCACCTTCGGCCTGGGGGCGGCCCTGGTGGGGGCGGCCGGGAGCCTGTTCATCCCCATGTACTACCTGTATCCGGCCCTGGGCGGCCGGTTCACCCTCATCGCCTTCGTGATCACGATCCTGGGCGGCCTGGGCTCCACCCAGGGCGCCATCATCGGAGGCATCATCCTGGGCATCTTCGAGTCCATGACCGCCACGTACGTGGGCATGGGATGGGCGCCCGTCGGGCGGTTCCTGGTGTTCGTGGCGTGCCTGATCTTCCTGCCCGGCGGGGTGGCCGGGCTGCTCCGGCGCCGATAGGGAGGTTGCCATGGCGAGCGTTGCGACCACGCTGACCCGGCACCGGCTGGCCCTGGGCATCCTGGCGTTCCTGGTGGCGGTGCCCTTCCTGCCGGTCCTGGGCACCTCGTACATGATGCACATCCTGATCCTCATGCTCATGTGGAGCGTGATCGGCATGGCCTGGAACCTGCTCGGCGGGTACTGCGGGCAGGTCTCGTTCGGGCACGCCGCCTTCTTCGGGCTCGGCGCCTACACGGGCGGGATCCTGTACCACCACCTGGGCGTGTCGGCCTGGTGGGGGATCCCCGCGGGGGTGGTCGTCGTGGGCCTGGGTGCCCTGGTGATCGGGTACATCTGCCTCCGGCTCCGGGGGCCGTACTTCGCCCTGGGCACCCTGGCCATGGGCGAGGTGCTCCGGGTCACGGCCGAGAACCTCGAATGGCTCACCGAGGGCACCCGGGGGATCATGCTGGAACAGCGCACCTGGGTGGCCAAGGAGCCGTACTACTTCGTGATCCTGCTCGTGGCGGCCGCGGCTTACGTGGTCATGGAGATCCTGGTGAACTCCAAGTGGGGCTACTACTTCGTGGCCATCCGCGAGGACCAGGACGCGGCCGAGTCCCTCGGCATCGACACCACCCGGTACAAGACCATCGCCCTGGTGGTGAGCGCCGTGCTGACGGGCGTGGCCGGCGCGTTCTACACCTGCTACATGGGGTACATCGATCCGGAGATCGTGTTCGCCCTCCACGACGTGTCGATCATTACCATCATGGTGGTGATGGTGGGAGGGGTGGCCACCCGGTGGGGGCCGCTCGTGGGGGCGGCGATCATGATCGTGCTGAGCGAACTCGTGCGCACGTTGCCCTACGTGGGCACGGCCCACCAGACCCTGTTCGGGGTCCTCCTCATCGTGATCATCATCTTCCTGCCCAACGGCGTGGTGGGCGATTTCCACAAGATCGCCCGGCTGCTGCTGCGCCGCCCGGCGGCGGCCGAGTCCGGAGGTGCGTGAGATGGCGCTGCTCGAGGTGGAACGGCTCACCAAGCAGTTCGGCGGGCTCACCGCGGTCAACGACGTGAGCTTCCGGGTGGAGCGGGGCGAGATCGTGGGCCTCATCGGGCCCAACGGGGCGGGAAAGACCACCGTGTTCAACATGATCAACGGTTTCCTCCGGCCCACCGCGGGCCGGATCCGGTTCAAGGACCGCAGGATCGACGGGCTCAAACCCCACAAGGTCTGCCGCATGGGCCTTGCCCGGACGTTCCAGGTGGTCAAGCCCCTGCGCCGGATGACCGTGCTGGACAACGTGTTGGCCTCGTCGTTCCTGAGGTTCCCGGCACGGGCCGAGGCCGAGCGGAACGCCCGGGAGGTGCTGGCGTTCACGCGGCTCGACCACGTGGCCCACGTGGTCTCCGGCGGGCTTCCCCTTGGGCTCCGCAAGCGCCTGGAGATCGCCCGGGCCCTGGCCACGGGCCCCGAGCTCATCCTGCTCGACGAGGCGTGCGCCGGGCTCAACCCGGCGGAACTGGACGAGAGCATCGAGATCATCCGCCGGATCCGGGAGTCCGGGGTCACCGTGCTCATCATCGAGCACCACATGAAGGTGATCATGTCCATCAGCGACCGGATCGTGGTTCTCAACTACGGCGAGAAGATCGCCGAGGGCACCCCCAAGGAGGTGGCCAACGACCCGGCGGTGATTCGGGCCTACCTGGGAGGGGAGGCGGCCCATGCTTAGGGTGAACGGCATCGACGTGTTCTACGGCGACGTCCAGGTCCTGTGGGATGTGTCGTTCCACGTGGACGAGGGCGAGGTGGTGGCCCTGATCGGGGCGAACGGCGCGGGCAAGTCCACCACGCTGCGCACCATCTCGGGGCTGCTACGGCCCCGGAAGGGCACGATCGAGTTCCTGGGGGAGCGGCTCGACCGGATCCCCCCCTACCGGGTGATCGAGCTGGGCATCGCCCACGTGCCCGAGGCCCGGCGCCTGTTTCCCGAGATGACCGTGGAGGAGAACCTGGAGATGGGGGCGTTGAAGCCCGCGGCCAAGGCCCGCCGGGCCGAGAGCCTCGAGAAGGTCTACGCCCGGTTCCCCCGGCTCAAAGAGCGCCGACGCCAGCTCGCCGGCACCCTGTCGGGTGGCGAGCAGCAGATGCTGGCCATCGGCCGCGGGCTCATGAGCCTGCCGCGCATGATCCTGTTCGACGAACCCAGCCTGGGCCTGGCGCCGCTCCTGGTGGAGGAGGTGTTCGACGTGGTCGACGAGATCCGGCGCGACGGGGTCACGGTGCTCATCGTGGAGCAGAACGTCCGCCAGACCCTGGCGATCGCCGACCGTGCCTACGTGCTGGAAACCGGCCGGATCGTCCGGCACGGCACCGGCCGGGAGCTGCTGGAGGACCCGGAGGTGCGCAGGGCCTACCTCGGGGTGTGAGGGTTCCCCGGGCCCCGGGGGCCGTGCGGTGTGGTACCATCGCCTCCGGAAGACCGTCCGGCGGCCCCGGGCAGGGACCCCTCCGAGAGGGGGGAGCCCCCTCGCCTTTGCCGGATCCCCGCCGCGGAGACGCCCGGGACCGCCGCGCAGGCGTTTTCCGTTTCCATCCCCACGGGCGTGGGTGCCATGGCCACCATCCTGATCGTGGACGACGAGGCGTTCCTGAGGGACCAGCTCGAGCGGATCCTGGGCGAGGAGGGATACCGTGTCCACGGCGTGGACACGGGGGCCGCCGCCCTGGACCTGGCGGACCGGGAGCCCGTGGACCTGGTGCTGCTGGACCTGAACCTGCCGGACGTGCACGGCATCGAGGTGCTGCGGGAGCTCAAGGCCCGGGACCCCGACCTGCTGATCATCGTGATCACCGGGTACGGCTCGGTGGAGAGCGCGGTGCAGAGCCTCAAGCTCGGCGCCTACGACTACGTGAAAAAGCCGTTCAAGGCCGACGCCATCAAGCTGATCGTGCGCCTGGCCCTGGAGACGCAAAGGCTGCGGCGCCGGGTGCGGGCTCTGGGGGAGAGGGCGGAGGCGCCGGGTCCTGTGGTGGCCGAGAGCGAGGCCATGCGCCGGGTGCTGCGCCAGGCCGCGAGCGTGGCCGGCCACCCGGACACCACCGTGCTCCTCACCGGCGAGAGCGGCACCGGGAAGGAGGTCGTGGCCCGCCTCATCCACCACCGCTCGAGCCGCTCCGGCGGCCCCTTCCTGGCGGTCAACTGCGCCGCGATACCGGCCTCGATCCTGGAGAGCGAGCTGTTCGGCCACGAGGCGGGCGCGTTCACCGACGCCCGAAGACCCCGCGAAGGGCTCCTGGAGGCGGCCGACGGCGGCACCGTGTTCCTGGACGAGATCGGCGACATGGACCTGGGGCTCCAAGCCAAGCTCCTGCGGTTCCTGGAAACCCGCCGCATCCGCAGGCTCGGGGGGGTGCGCGAAACCGAGGTGGACGTGCGGATCGTGGCCGCAACCAACCAGGACCTCAAAGAGGCGATCCGGGAGCGCCGGTTCCGCGAGGACCTGTACTATCGGCTCAACGTGTTCCCCATCCACATCCCCCCCCTTCGGGAGCGTCCCGACGACGTGGTGCCCCTGGCCCGCCACTTCCTGGCGTACTTCGGTCGAAAGTTCCACCGGGATCTGCACGAGATCGCACCCGAGGCCCAGGCGCGCCTCCGGGCCTATCCCTGGCCGGGCAACGTTCGGGAGGTGCGCAACCTCATGGAGCGGCTGGCCATCACCTGCACCGGCCAGGTTCTTCGGGCCGAGGACCTGCCCGAGGAGTTCCGCGAGCCGGGACGCCCCGCCCCGGCCCGGTGGGTGCTTCCGCCGGAGGGGTGCGACCTGGAGGCTGTGGAGCGGGAACTGGCCCGGTCCCTGATCCTCCAGGCCCTGGAACGGAGCGGGGGCAACGTGAGCCGGGCGGCGCGGCTCCTGGGTTTGGCCCGGAGTACCTTGCGCAATCGAATGATGACTTTAGGAATCGGCCCGGAGGGTAAATCGGAATAAAACAATACTTAAATTTGGTAGATTCTGCTTAATACCACGTTTGCAAGGGCTCGGACTTTTTTCCCGCAAAAAGCGTTGACCTGGAACGGCAGATCGTATATGGAGAGATACGCTTTTTGATCGTGATTCGGATGCTGCTTCGGGAGGAGTTGTTTCTCTTTTGTGACCCCGCCCGGGGTAGAAAGGAGGCTGCTCCATGCCCGAACGCCGCAGGCCGAATCCGTGCACCTTCCGCCGTCCTCTACCCTCCCTGGACGCAGTGGAACGCCGTTTGGACCGGCTCGAGGCGCGATACGGGGACCGGGGAGGGGACCTGGACGACCTGCTGAGACGCAGGGGGATCTCCCGCCGCGACTTCCTCAAGTGGACCTCGTGCATGACCGCGGCCCTGTGCCTGCCGCCGGCGTTCGAGCGGTCGGTGGCGCGCGCCGCGGCCCTGGCCCCCCGGGTGCCGGTGGTGTGGATGCACTTCCAGGAGTGCACCGGGTGCACCGAGAGCCTGCTCCGGTCGGCCTATCCCGGGGTGTCCGAGCTCATCCTGGAGTACCTCTCCCTGGACTACCACGAGACGATCATGGCGCCTTCGGGCGAGGCCGCCGAGAAGAGCCTGGAGGACACCATCGAGAAGTACCGGGGCGAGTACCTCTGCGTCATGGAGGGCTCCATCCCCACCAAGATGGGGGGCAAGTACCTGATGATCGGGGGGAAGACGGGCCTGGAGCTGGGCCGCAAGGTGGCGGCCGGCGCCAAGGCCGTGATCGCGGTGGGGCACTGCGCCTCGTGGGGCGGGCCCCAGTCGTCGGCGCCCAACCCCACCGGCGCCCAGCCGGTGCACAAGGCGTTGGGCATCCGCACCATCCGGATCCCGGGGTGCCCGTACAACGGGGTCAACCTGGTGGGGACGGTGCTGAACCTCCTGCTCACCGGCGAGGTGCCGGCCCTGGTGGACGGACGGCCGGCCTGGGCCTACGCCAAGCGGATCCACGACACCTGTCCCCGCCGGGCCCATTTCGACGCGGGCGAGTTCGTGGAGCGGTGGGGCGACGAGGGAGCCAAGAAGGGCTTTTGCCTCTACAAGGTGGGGTGCAAGGGGCCCTACACCTGGAACAACTGCAACGAGATCCAGTGGAACGAGGCCGCGAGCTTCCCGATCCGGGCCGGCCACGGGTGCATCGGCTGCAGCGAGGACGCCTTCTGGGACCAGATGGCCCCCCTGGAGAAGCCGCTGGCCGAGGGCGGCATCGACATCCCGTTCGCCAAGGGCATCGAGGGGTCCGTGGACCAAGTGGGCTGGACCCTCATCGGCGCCACGGCGGTGGGGGTGGCCGCCCACGCGGTGTACAGCGGTTTCATGAAGAAGGCCCAGGATTCCCAGAAGGACGCGGACGAGTAGGAGGGAGGCCATGGCCCGGAAGATCATCGACCCCATCACCCGCATCGAGGGGCATCTGCGGATCGAGGTGGAGCTGGACGGCAACCGCGTGGTGGACGCCTGGAGTTCGGGAATGATGTTCCGGGGGATCGAGACGATCCTCCGCCACCGGGACCCCCGGGACGCCCCGCTGCTCACCCAGCGGATCTGCGGGGTGTGCACCCACGTCCACTACGACGCGTCCATCTGGGCGGTGGAGAACGCCTTGCAGATCAAACCCCCGCCGGCCGCGCGCATCGTGCGCAACCTGCTCCTGGGCACCCAGCTCGTGCAGGACCACATCATCCACTTCTACCACCTGCACGGGCTCGACTGGGTGGACATCGTGTCGGCCCTGAGCGCCGACCCCAGGAAGGCCCAAGACTTGGCCCACGAGTTCGCGGACGACCCCTGGAACGCCGACTCGAAGCACCTGGCCGCCGTGCAGGCCCGCCTCCAGGCGTTCGTGAAGAGCGGCCAGCTCGGGCCCTTTGCCAACGGGTACTGGGGGAACCCGTCGTACCGGCTCCCGCCCGAGGCCAATCTGCTCATCGCCTCCCACTACCTGGACGCCCTGGAGGTCCAGCGGCTCGGCGGCCAGGTGCTGGCGATCCTGGGCGGAAAGGAGCCCCACACCCAGACCCTGGTGGTGGGCGGGGTGACCTGCGTGGAGGACCTGCTCAACCCCAAGCGGATCGGCGACGTGCTGTTCCGGATCCGAAAGCTCGCGGAGTTCGTGCGGCGGGCCTACATTCCCGACGTGCTCCTGGCCGGCACGTTCTACGCCGAGGAGGGGCTCAAGGGGTACGGGGCCGGCCTGAAGAACTACCTGGCCTACGGGGCCTATCCGTTGTCGGACGACCTGGACCGGAACAACCTCTTCATGCCCCACGGCGTGATCCTGGACCGGGACCTGTCCAAGGTCTACGACCTCGACCCCTCGAAGATCACCGAGTACGTGACCCACTCGTGGTACCGGTACCCGGACGAGTCCAAGGGGATCCCGCCGTCCCAGGGCATCACCGACGTGCAGTACACCGGCCTCAAGCCCGACGGCCACGTGGACGGCGACGGCAAGTACTCGTGGCTCAAGGCCCCGCGCTACGACGACCGGCCCATGGAGGTGGGGCCGCTGGCCCGGGTGCTCGTGGCGTACGCCCGGGGCGTGCCCGAGGTGAAGGCCCTGGTGGACGGAACCCTCAAACGGCTCGGCGCGCCGGCCACGATCCTGTTCTCGACCCTGGGCCGCACCGCCGCCCGGGCCCTGGAGACCCAGTGGATGGCCGACACCCTGCCCAAGTGGGTGGAGGAACTGGTGGCCGTGCTCAAGACCGACCAGCGCACGTTCACCCCCTACACCATGCCCAAGGAGGCGGTGGGGTTCGGGCTCACCGAGGCCCCGCGGGGGGCCCTGGGCCACTGGATCCGGATCGAGAACGGCCGCATCGCCAACTACCAGTGCGTGGTGCCGAGCACCTGGAACGCGGGTCCGCGCGACGCCAAGGGCAACCGGGGCGCGTACGAGGAGAGCCTGGTGGGCCTGGAACTGGCCGACCCGGACCAGCCCCTGGAGATCGTTCGCACCATCCACTCGTTCGACCCGTGCATCGCCTGCGCCGTGCACGTGATCCGGCCCTCGGGCGAGACCCGGGTGTACCGGGTGATCTGAGGGAGGTGGGCCATGATCCGGCGGGTAAGACGCATGACCGTGATGATGCGGGTGATGCACTGGCTGCTGGCCCTGTCCATCGCCGTGTGCTTCGTCACGGGCCTGTACATCGGCATCCCGGGCTGGTTCCGGCCGGCCCCCACGAACGCCTCCGACGTGATGGTCATGGGGAACATCCGGTTCCTCCACTTCGTGTTCGCCATGCTCGTGGACGTGGCGTTCCTGGTGTGGTTCTACCTGTTCTTCTTCTCCCGGTCCGAACCGTTCATCCGGAACCTCCTGCCCGTGGGCAAGCGGCTCCGCCAGGCCGGGCAGATGCTGTGCCACTACTTCACCCTGAGGAACAAGCCGTCCACCCGGGAGCCCCACATCGACCCGCTCAACGCCTACGGGTTCCTCCTGATCCACTTCCTGGTGCTCGTCCAGATGGTCACCGGGTTCGCGCTGATGCGGCCCACCTTCAGCCACGCCAACGCCTCGTTTCCCCTGTGGCTGTGGATCCTGGGGGTGAGCGAGAAGATCTCGGTGGGGATCTTCGGGTCCGTGGTGGCCGTGCGCGAGGTGCACCATCTGGCCGCGTTCGTGATCGTGGCCCTGGCCATCGTGCACATCTACCTCCAGGTGTGGCGCGAGGTGGTGTGGAAGGAGAGCCACCTTCCGGCCGTGGTGGGCGGGTACAAGTACCTGGAGGACGACACGGCCTGAGACCGGGCCGAAGCGGCGGCGCGCGGCCTCCCCGGCACGGCCGGGGAGGCCGCTTTTTTGACGGAACCCGGCCCGTGGGGGAAGCGACGTTCGTCGGTCGGCCCCTGGGGAGGAACACATCGTGGAGTTCCCTGAGGTGGTTCAGCGCAAGCACCGCACCCTGGTGCTGGCCCTGGGCAGCGCCATCATGGGCGACGACGGCGCCGGCCGGGCCGCACTGGAGCTCCTGCGCACCGGGTACGCCCTGCCCGACACCGTGGACCTGGTGGACGGGGGGGTGTTGGGGTTGGGGCTCCTGGACGCCCTGGACGGGTATCCCCGGGTCCTGGTGCTGGACTGCGTGACGGCGGGCGAGCCCCCGGGAACCGTTGTGCGCCTCGACGGCGAGGCGGTTCCGGCCGCGTTCACGCGGCCGATCTCCCCCCACCAGACCGGCCTTTCCGACGTGCTGGCCACCCTGGGCCTGCTCGGCCGTGCCCCGGAGCACCTGACCGTGATCGGGGTGGAACCCGGGCGCATCGAACTGGGCCTGGAGCTCTCCGACCCCGTCCAAGCGGCCCTTCCCCGCATGGCGCGGGCCGCCGCCGACGTGCTCACCGAGTGGGGGCTTCGCGTGCGGCCCCGGCGCACGGGATGATCCCACGCACCGAGACCACGCCTCTACGGATCCGGGCGCTCCTTTTGGTATAGTGACCGGCTCCTGCCGCCCGGAGCCCCGGCAGACTCGCCCGGGCCCACCCCCTCGGCTTCGCAAAGGAACGGCCCGTGCGTCTAGAACGCCGGGATGCGTTGGCCGGTGGGTGCCGCTCGGAGGCCGTTGGCAGATGTGAGGTGCCGACGCCGCTCGCGGAGGGCGGCACCGACGTGCGGGCCTGGCCGGCCTCTTGCCGTTCCCCCCGTTAGGGAGGACGGGGACGGGCGGAAAAGGGGGAACATGCTCCTTTTCATCCCTTCCCGCTGCCGGAGCGCGCTCCATGAGCCGAGGATGGATCCTGATCTGCGACGCGGACGAGCACGCGCGCCAGGTACTCTGGGAGGCCCTGAGCGCCCGGGGCCATCGGGTGGAGGCCGTGGACTCCGGGGCCGCCCTGGTGGAGGCGCTCGAACACCGACGCGGCGGCCGGGTGGACCTGGTGCTCCTGGACGCGGACGAGCCGGGGCCGGACGGACTCGGGACGCTGCGCAGGGTGCGTTCCGGCTGGCCGGACGTGCCGGTGGTGATGATGAGCGGGTTCGCCACGGTGAAGGGGGCGGTGGCGGCCTTGAAGCTCGGGGCTGCGGACTTTCTGCTGAAGCCGGTCGACCTCGACGACCTGGCCCAGCGGGTGGAACTGTGGGTGGAGCGGAGCCGGCTGGCCCGGGAGACCCGCGCCCTCCGGGAGGAGATCCGCAGCCGGACCCATCCCGAACGGGTGGTGTGCGCGAGCGCGTCGTTCCGGCGGGTGATCGAGATGGCCAGGCGGGTGGCGGCGAGCGACGTGAGCGTGCTCATCCAGGGCGAGAGCGGCACCGGCAAGGAACGGATCGCCTCGATCATCCACCACGCGAGCGCCCGGAGGGACCGCCGGTTCCTCAAGGTCAACTGCGCGGCCCTCACCGATACCCTGCTCGAAAGCCAGTTGTTCGGGCACGTGAAGGGGGCGTTCACCGGGGCCACGTCCACGCGGCGCGGCCTCCTGGAGGAGGCCGACGGCGGGACCCTCTTCCTGGACGAGATCGGCGAGATGAGTCCGGCCCTCCAGGCCAAGCTCCTCAGGGTGCTCCAGGAAAGGGAGTTCATCCCGGTGGGTTCGACCCGGGTGCGCACGGTGGACGTCCGGTTCGTGGCCGCCACCAACCGGGACCTGGAGGCCGAGGTGGCGGCCGGGCGGTTCCGCGAGGACCTGTTCTTCCGGCTCACCGTGGCCGTGCTGGAGGTGCCGCCCCTCAGGGAACGGCCCGAGGACCTGGAGCCCCTGGTGGCGTACTTCCTGTCCAGACACGGGGCCGAGGGCCAGACCGTGGACGACCGGGCCATGGAGTGCCTGAAGCGGTATTCCTGGCCGGGCAACGTGCGCGAGTTGGAGAACGTCGTCACCATGGCGGCGGTGCTCGCCGGTGGGGACACGATCACGGTCGAGCACCTTCCTCCCAAGCTGACCCGTCCCGGTCGCGCGGCAGCTCCCCCGGAGGACGACGGTTTGTTGCCCCTGGCCGAGGTGGAGGCGCGGCACATCGAACGGGTACTCCGGGAGACCGGGTACCACAAGGTCAACGCGGCCCGGATCCTGGGGATCTCCCGCACCACCCTGGACCGGAAGATCGCCCGCTACGGCCTGCGGAGGACCGATGCCTGAGGGGGGCCACGACGTCCGGTGCCTGTGGATCGCGGCCACCGAGGTGGACATCCACCGGTTCGTGCGGGCCCTGACGTCGGCCTACGAGGTGGTGGGGGCCAGGGAGAGACGGGGCCGGCTCACCCTGGACCGTATCGGCGACCCCTCGGACCTGTGCCTCGACTACCCGCCCCGGGTGCATTCCCCCAAGAAGTTCCTGTTCCCCAACTGGGAGAAGCTGTTCCGATTCCGCCTCCAGGGAACCGTGCGACTCGAGGCCGAGCACGCCGCACCGCCCCGGGTCCTGTTCGGACTCCACCCGTGCGACCTCCACGCCGTGCGCATCCTGGACGACTGCCTGTTCGACGGCCAGCCGGACAGCGCGTACCGGGCCAAGCGGGAGGCGTCGGTGCTGGTGGGAGTGGACTGCGAGCCGGACGAGCACTGTTTCTGCACCAGCCTGGGCACGGACCGCGCCGCCTCGGGGTTCGACCTGTTCCTCCACCGGGACGGCGATCGGTTCCTGGTCCAGGTGGGCTCAGGCCGGGGGCGGGCCCTCCTGGAGCGGTTTGCGCCCCAGTGGCTCGCCCGGCCCGCCGAGGACCCGCTGCCCCTCCAGCCCAAGCGCACGCGCAAACGGCTCGTTCGGGCCCCCGAGGTGCTGGCCTCGGTGCTCGAGGACGGATACGACGACCCGATCTGGGAGGAGATCGGGGAGCGGTGCCTGGGGTGCGGCACGTGCACCCTGCTGTGTCCTTCGTGTTACTGCTTCACCGTGGAGGACCGGCTGCAACTGGACCTCGCGGGCGGCGAGCGCGTGCGCGTGTGGGACTCGTGCCAGTTCGACCAGTTCACCCAACTTTCGGGCGGGGGGGAGGCCCGGGCCAACCAGGCCGACCGCCAGCGGCACCGGTTCTTCCGGAAGTATAAGTACCTGTGGGACAAGTACCGCCGCACGGCTTGCGTGGGATGCGGCCGGTGCAGCCGGGAGTGCCTGGCCCGGATCGACCCGGTGGAGGTGCTCAACCGGTTGGTGGAGGAGCGGGAGGCCCGGGCACGCACCCCGCGGCCGCCGGGGGGGGAGTACCGCCCCGAACTGGCGGAACTGGTGGCCGCCGAGCCCCTGGCGCCGGGGGTGCGGCGGCTCAAGCTCCGGCTTTCCCGGCCCGTGTCCTTCGTGCCGGGGGCGTTCCTGACGGTGTCCGTGTTCGGACTCGGGGAGGCCCCGTTCACCATCGCGTCGGCCCCGGACGGCGGCCGGCACGTGGAACTGGCGGTGGCGGCCCAGGGGGCGCTCACCCGCGCGCTCCACCGCCTCGAGACCGGAAACGTGGTGGGGGTGCGGGGGCCCTTCGGCACGGGTTATCCCCTGGACGAGATGGCCGGCCGAGACGTGCTCCTGGTCGCCGGGGGGCTGGGCATCGTGATCCTCCGGTCCCTGCTGCTCACCCTGGTGGGGCAGCGCCGGGCGTACGGCCGGATCGTGCTCCTGTACGGCGCCCGGAACCCCGACGCCCTCCTGTTCCGGGACGACCTGCGGCAGTGGCTCGACGGGGGGCTCGTGGACGTGCGGCTCATCGTGGAGGAGCCCGGATCCGCGTGGACCGGCCCCCGGGGGAACGTGGTGCGCCTGTTTCGCCGGCTCGACCTGGACCCGAGACGCACCGTGGCGGCCGTGTCCGGCCCCCCCGACATGTACCGGTTCACGACCCCCCTGCTGGCCGAGCTCGGCATCGGACCCCACCGGATCTTTCTGAACCTGGAGCGGCGGATGAAGTGCGGCCTGGGCAAGTGCGGCAAGTGCCGGATCGACGACCTGTGCGTGTGCGAGCAGGGCCCGGTGCTCCGGTACGACCGGGTCCAGGAGCTCAGAGAGGCGGTGGAACGGTGAAGCTCCGGGCGGGATTCTTCGACTTCACGGGCTGCGAGGGGTGCCAGCTCGCGGTGCTCCACCTGGAGCAGGGGTTTCTGGACCTGACCGCCGTGATGGACGTGGTGGAGTTCCGCGAGGTCATGACCGCGAGGGGCGGGGAACTGGACGTGGCCTTTGTGGAGGGGAGCATCTCCAGCGCCGAGCAGGAGGCCCGGCTCCGGGACATCCGCCGCCGGTCGCGGCTCCTTGTGGCGCTGGGGGCGTGCGCCGACACCGGCGGGGTGAACGCCCTCGCAGGAGCGCACGAACCTGCGGAACTGGCCCGCACGGTGTACGGATCCGACGCGCCGGTGCGGACGTTCGGATTCGGGCGTGCCCGCCCCGTGTCGGCGGTGGTGCGGGTGGACGCCAGGGTCCCCGGGTGTCCGGTGGACGGAGAGGAGTTCCTCCGGGTGCTCCAGGCCCTGGCCCTGGGGCGCATCCCCTTGTTGCCCGCGTACCCCGTGTGCGTCGAGTGCCGGCTCGCGGAGCTGCCGTGCGTGTTCGAGAAGGGCGAGCTGTGCCTCGGGCCCGTGGTGCGGGCCGGCTGCGGGGCCCGGTGTCCCGGGGGGGGTGACCGGTGCCGGGGATGCCGGGGCCTGGTGGACAATCCCCGGGAGTCGGCGTACCGGAACGTCCTCGAGGAGCACGGGCTCACCGAAGAGGACATGCTGGCCGAGTACCGGGTGTTCAACCTGAGCACCGGAGGGGGGCGGTGAGGCTCGAGGTCCGGCACCTCACCCGCATCGAGGGCCATGCCCACCTGGTGGTGGACGACCGTAACGGGGAGCTCCTGGAGTGCCGGCTGGAGGTCGTGGAGGCGCCGCGGTTCTTCGAGGCGATCCTGAGGGGCCGGCATTACCGGGACGTGGCGCCCCTGGTATCGCGCATCTGCGGGGTGTGCTCCAACGCTCACACCCTGGTGTCGCTCGCCGCCACCGAGGCCGCCCTGGGCGTGGAGGTGAGCGAGCAGACCCGGGACCTTCGTCGTCTCCTGGGCTGCGGCGAGATCCTCCAGAGCCACCTGCTCCACCTGTACTTCATGGCCGCCCCGGACTATCTGGGCACGGGCAGCATTTTCCCCCTGGATCGCCGCCGGCGCGACCTGCTGACCCGGGCCCTCCGGCTGAAGCGGGTCGGCACCGAGTTGTGCCGGGTGGTGGGGGGACGGCCCATACACCCTGTCACCCCGCGGGTGGGCGGCTTCGCCTCCGTGCCCGAACCCTCGGACCTGCGGGCCGTGCGGAACCGTCTGGTGCAGGCGCTTCCCGACCTGGAGGCCACGGTGGACCTGGTGGCCGGGTTCGAGTTCCCCCGGCTCGAGCAGCCGGCGGAGTGCCTGAGCCTCGCCCCGGGCGAGGGCTACCCCCTGACCGGAGACCGGATCGTCTCCAGCGCGGGAGGCGACGTGGCGGTGTGCGCCTACCGTGAGATGATCGAGGAGTACGTGGTGGACCGCGCCACGGCCCGGTTCGCCCGCACCGCCCGGGGGCCGTACCGGGTGGGCCCCCTGGCCCGGCTCGCCAACGGCTTCGACCGGCTCGCGCCCATGGCGGCGCGGGTGGCCGAGGCCCTGGGGGTCTCTCCCGGCACCGCGAACCCCTACCGGATCGTCGCGGCGCGCCTGGTGGAAGTGGTGCACTGGGTGGACGAGGCGATCCGGCTGATCGACCGCCTTCTGGTCCGGGGGGTGCGCCCGGAACCCCCGGCCGAACCCGCCACGGCCGGGGGGCGTGCCGTGGCCGCCGTCGAGGCCCCGCGGGGACTGTTGCTCCACGCCTACGAGTACGACCGCAGCGGCCGGATCGTGCGGGCCGAATGCATCATCCCTACGGCCCAGAACTTGGCCCGCATCGAGGCCGACCTGCGGGCCGCGGTCCTCCGGTTCCGGGGCGGGGACAGGGAGGCGCTCTCCCGCCGGCTCCAGACCCTGGTGCGGGCCTACGACCCCTGCATCAGTTGCGCCACCCACCGGGTGACCGTGGAGTTCGCCGGGCAGGGGGAGGGGAGAACGCAGAGGTCGGTGTTGCCGCCCGCGTGAACGACTGGTGTGCTCGGGAGGCGATCGCCGCCAGGCCTCCCGGCCCTTTCGCGGCTCCGGGCCCCGGGCGGCGCCCACCCGAGTCCCCGTTGCGGCTGTGGCGATCCTTGCGCGACACGATGGAACGCCCGTTGCGCCGGGATGAGGGCCCCGGGGGCCGCGGCTTCGGAGGCCGCGAAGTCCGGTATCCTGTTTCGCCGCGGCACCGTGCCGTTGGCGAACCGCTCACCGAACCGCGGGAGGGGCGATGCCGGAGGGAGACGGGAGGGGCCGCGGCGACTGTAGGTGGCGCGGCCTTCGCGTCGCCGCGCCCCCCGGGTTCGGGCACGGGTGTGGGATGCCGCCCGGGGGCCCGTCTCCGCTTGCGGTCACGGCCTCGGTGTTGCCGCTCGGAGACCCTTGTGCCGCTCGCGTGAACGACTGGTGAGCTCGGGAGACGACGGCGTTTGGCCTTCCGACCGCTCGCGCGGATCCGAGCCCCCGGCGATCGCGCACGTGCTCCCTCTCCTTCCACCGTGGGGAGAGGGCCGGGGTGAGGGGGGCCAGAATTCAGAAGACAGGTCCTGTCTTCTGTCGTTTGACTTCTGACACCTGAGAGGGGGGAGAGGGAACATCGTGTGCGGTCGCCGGTCCTTCGCCGGCAGTCCCTCTCGATGGGCCGGCCGTGTCCCATTTTGAAGCATCATGTATCGAATCGAGACAACCCGGAGTCGCAACGACCCCTGACCGCCCCGTCCGCCGGGGCACCCCGCCCCTTTTCAAACCTTGGTTCCTTCCCCATGAACCGGCCTGCTGCGGCGGAAAGGCACGGAGTTTGCTCAACGCCCCCGCCTGGGTTTTTCGGCCCCGACCCGGCCCGCCCGTGCTCCAAAACGGCACACGCGTGCGTGCAGGGGCGCGGCCGGGGGGGCGCGGTTCCGGAAACACCTTTTCGCTGCGGGGAAGGACGAACCATGAGCTGCGAGAGAACGTCTTCGGATGCGTGTTCCATGGAACAGTACCTCGAGGCCCACGGGGTGGACCGGCGCGCGTTCCTGCGGTTCTGCGCCGGTATCGCGGCCACGTTGGGGCTTCCGGCCCCGTTCGCCCGGAAGGTGGCCGCGGCCATCGGCCGGGACGACCGGCCGGCGGTGATCTGGCTGCACCTGCAGGAGTGCACGGGCGACACCGAGTCGCTGCTCCGGGCGTCCCGGCCCACCGTGGACGAGCTCGTGCTGGACTACCTGTCCATCGACTACCACGAGACCATCATGGCTGCGGCCGGGCACCAGGCCGAGGAGGCCCGCCGGAAGACCCTGGAGACGTACCGGGGACGCTACATCGCGGTGGTGGAGGGGGCTGTGCCCACCGCCAACGGCGGGGCATACGGGTGCATCGGCGGACGCTCCATGGTGGAGGTCGCCAGGGAGGTGTGCGGCAACGCGGCGGTGACGATCTGCGTGGGGTCGTGTTCGGCCTTCGGCGGGATCCAGGCGGCCGCACCCAACCCCACCGGTGCCAGGGGCATCATGGACCTGGTGCCCACGGCCACCGTCGTGAACCTTCCGGGGTGCCCGGTGAACACGTCCAACCTCACGGCCACCATCGCCCACGTGCTCACCTTTGGGTCTCCCCCCCGTCTCGACCGGTTCAAGCGCCCCCTGTTCGCCTACGGAAAACGCATCCACGACAACTGCGAGCGCCGGGGGCACTTCGACGCGGGGCAGTTCGTGGAGGCGTGGGGCGACGAGGGGCACCGCAAGGGGTGGTGCCTGTACAAGATGGGTTGCAAGGGCCCGGAGTCGTTCCACAACTGCCCCACCGTGCGGTGGAACGACGGGCTGGCGTGGCCGGTGGGTGCGGGGCACCCGTGCGTGGGGTGCTCCGAGCCCGGGTTCTGGGACTCGATGAGCCCGTTCTACGGGCGGCTGCCGGACGTTCCGGGGGTGGGGGTGGAGGTCACGGCCACGAAGGTGGGACTCGGCCTCACCGCGGCCACGGCCGGCACCCTGGCCGTGCACGCCCTGATGAAGACCGCCCAGCTCAAGTCCAAGAACGGGGGGCGTGAGAACGAAGGGGAAGATTGATCCGCCCACATCCGGAACGAGCAGGAAGGGAGAGGAGTTCCCATGGGCAACAAGATCGTGATCGATCCGGTGACCCGCATCGAGGGGCACCTGCGCATCGAGGCCAAGGTGGAGGACGGGGTCATCACCGACGCCTGGGTGGTGGGCACCATGTGGCGGGGCATCGAGAAGATCCTTCGGGGCCGCGACCCCCGGGAGGCCTGGTACTGGACCCAGCGGTTCTGCGGGGTGTGCACCACGGTCCACGCCATCGCGTCGGTCCGGGCCGTGGAGAACGCGGTGGGGATGCAGGTCCCCCTGAACGCCGAGCTCATACGCAACCTGATCATGGGGGTCCAGCACGTGCAGGACCACGTGGTGCACTTCTACCACCTGCACGCCCTGGACTGGGTGGACATCGTGTCGGCCCTGGAGGCCGACCCGGCCGAGGCCGCGCGGATCGCCCAAGGCCTTTCGGACTGGCCCACCCACTCCCGCACGCACTTCGAGGCCGTGCAGAAGCGGTTGCGGGCCTTCGTGGGCACGAAGCGGCTGGGCCCCTTTGCCAACGCCTACTGGGGACACCCGGCCTACCGGCTGCCGCCCGAGGTGAACCTGATCGCCGTGGCCCACTACCTGGAGGCCCTGGACTGGCAGCGGGAGGTGATCAAGGTCCAGGCGATCCTGGGGGCCAAGAACCCCCACCCCCAGACGTTCGTGACGGGCGGGATGGCCGTGCCCGTGGACCCGGACGCCCAGAACGCCCTGAACGCGGACAAGCTGGCCCTGATCCGGGAGCTCCTGGTGCGGGCCCGGGAGTTCGTGGAAAAGGTCTACATCCCGGACCTGCTGGCCGTGGCCTCCTATTACAAAGAGTGGGCCGGGTACGGGGCCGGGGTGCAGAACTACCTGACCTTCGGCGACTTCCCCACGGCCGAGGGCCAGCCCCGGGAGGAGTACTGGCTCCGGCCGGGCCTGGTGCGCCGCGGCGAGTTTCCCCGGGCCGGGGTGCCGGAGGCCGCGGGCATCGCGGAGTACGTCGCCCGGTCGTGGTACCGGTACGAGGGGGGCGACCACCGGCCGCTTCGGCCGTGGGAGGGCCAGACCACTCCCCACTACACCGGCCCCCAGCCTCCCTACGGCGACACCTGGGTGAGCGAGGTGGACGACAAGTACTCCTGGGTCAAGGCCCCCCGGTACGAGGACGAGCCCTTTGAAGTGGGCCCCCTGGCGCGGGTGGCGGTGGGGTACGCCCAGGGGCACCCCGAGATCTCCCCGGTGGTGGACCACGTGCTGCAGGTTCTGGATGTGCCGCCCGAGGCCCTGTTCTCCACCCTGGGGCGCACGGCGGCCCGGGGCATCGAGACCCTGGTCGTGAGCCGGAAGAACCTCGACTGGCTCGACAGGCTGGCCGAGAACATGGGGCGAGGGGACCTGCGGGTGGCCGACACCGACCTGTGGGAGCCGGACACCTGGCCGGCCGAGTGCGAGGGCGTGGGGTTCCACGAGGCGCCCCGGGGGACGCTCTCCCACTGGATCCGGATCCAGGACGGACGGATCGCCAACTACCAGGCCGTGGTGCCGAGCACGTGGAACGCCTCGCCCCGGGACGCGGCCGGCAAGAGGGGGCCCTACGAGGAGGCCCTCATCGGAACGCCGGTGGCCGACCCGGAAAAACCCCTGGAGATCCTGCGCACCATCCACTCGTTCGATCCGTGCCTTGCGTGCGCGGTGCACGTGCTCGACGCCCGGGGCCGGGAGGTCACCCGGGTCCGCGTGCTGTGAACAGGAGGTGACCCATGCGGCGTGTCGCGGTGCGGGTGTGGGAGCTCCCGGTTCGGTGCTTCCACTGGGTCAACGTGGTGTCCATCGTCGTGCTGGGGCTCACCGGGGCCTACATCCACTGGCCGTTTCTCGTCTCTCCTCGCACCGGGGAGCCGTTCCTGATGGGGTGGGCCCGGCTGCTCCATCTGGTGGCGGGGTGGGCCCTGGTGACCAGCCTGATCGGGCGGTTCTACTGGGGCTTCGTGGGCAACCGCTACGCCCGCTGGCGCGAGTTCTTCCCGTTCCTCACCCGGGAGGGCCGGCGCCGCATGGCCCGGGTGCTGCGGTACTACCTCCTCCTGGAGCCCCGGCTGCCGCCCCACGCGGGCCACAACGCCGTGGCGGCCACCGCCTATGCCGGGCTGTTCCTCGTGCTGCTGTTCCAGGTGTTCTCCGGGTTCGCCCTCTATGCCCAGTACGACCCCGGCGGGCTCGCGTACCGGCTCTTCGGATGGCTGTTCGATCTCGCCGCGAACCGGTGGATCCGCCTGGGGCACTACTTCGTGGTGTGGATCGTGTGCGCCTTCGTGATCGTCCACGTATACGCCATGTGGATGTCCGACCTGGCCAACCGCGACGGCACCTCGGGCAGCATGTTCAGCGGCTACAAGTACCTGGACGCTCTTGACGCGCCCCGAGGCTCCGGCGGCGGCAAGGCAGACCGGCCCAAGGCCCCACGGCCGGGTTCCGTGAAGGGGTGAGGCGTGACGCGGACGAGGAGAGGAGGGCACCGTGCCCCCCGGGAGGCCCTGCGTGGTGGCAGGACGTGACAGATGACGCGTCCCCGGATTCTCGTCCTCGGCCTGGGCAACCGGCTCATGGCCGATGACCGGGCCGGTCTCGAGGCGCTCGCGCTTCTGTTCCGCACGTACCGGCTGCCCGCCGGGGTGGACCGTATGGACGGGGGCACCCTGGGGCTGGACCTTCTGGCCCACATCCACGGCTACCCCGCCGTGCTGGTGCTCGACTGCATCGTGGCCGGAAGATCTCCGGGCACGGTGCTGCGGCTGGACGGCGCGGGCGTGCCGGCCGTGCTCGGAGGGCACGTGTCGCCCCACCAGGCCGGCCTGGCGGATCTGCTGGCGGCCCTTGAGCTGCTGGGGCGCGTGCCCGAGCGGTTTGCCGTGGTCGGTGTGGAGCCCCTGACGGTGGATCCGGGACTGGACCTGTCCGAACCGGTGCGGGCGGCCCTTCCCCTCATGGTCCGGGAGGCGGCCCGGGTGCTCCGGGAGTGGGGAGTGGAGGTCACCCCGGCGGAGGCTCACGCGGCCTTTGCGGCGCGCACCCTCCGGTAGACGGCCGGCACCAGGGCGAACGCCCCCAGCAGGGCGAACGCCCCCACCACCCGGGGACTCGTCACCTGGGAAAGGCTCTCGATGGAGGCCAGGCTCGCCCCGGCGTTGCAGTACACGAAACTGCCCGGCAGGATCCCCAGCATGGTGCCCAGCACGTAGGTGCGCAGCGGAAGGCCCGTGAGGCCCGCGGCCAGGTTGATCAGGAAAAAGGGGAACACCGGCACGAGCCGAAGGAACAGCAGGTACGACAGCCCGCTCTCCCGGAGGCCACGGTCGATGGCCTCCATGCGGCGGCCGAACCGCCGGACCACCCAGCCCCTGAGCAGGGTGCGGCTCAGGAGGAACGCCAGCACGGCCCCGGCCGTGGCGCCCACGTTCACGTACAGGGTGGCCGGAAGGGTTCCGAACACGGCCCCGGCGGCGAGCGAGAGCACGGCGGCCCCGGGAAGGCTCAGGGCCGTCTGGAGCACGTACACCCCGATGAACCCCAAGACGAACGGAAGCGTGCGCTCCTGATACAGGCTCACCAGCCGCTCCCGGTTCGCCTTCAGGGCCTCCAGGGTCAGGTAGGCGCCCAGGTCGAACCAGAAGAACGCGCCCACCCCGAGCCCCGCCAGGAGGACGAGCAGCGCCCGGTATCGGTTCACGCTTCCTCCTCCGGCGGGGAGCACCCCCGCCCCTTGAGGTGGAACAGGAGCCGGAGCACGCCCCGGGTGCGTGCGCCGAACAGTTTTTCGGCATACGGGGCGGCCGCGGCCCGCTTGGAGATCTCGGAACGCGTGGGGTAGGCGTGCACCGCGCGGGCCAGGGTGGACAGCCGCACGCCGCCGGCCATGGCCGCCACCCACTCGTGGACGAGCTCTCCGGCGCTCGGCCCCACGATCTGGCACCCCAGGATCCGGCTTCCCGACACGAGCACCTTGACCTTGCCCTCCGCCTCGCCTTCGGCCACGGCCCTATCGTTGTCCCCGAACCGCTCCTCCAGGACCCGGTACGCCATCCCCTGCTCCCGGGCGCGCTTCTCGTTCAGCCCCACGCTGGCCAGCTCGGGATCCGTGTAGGTGCACCAGGGGATCCGGGTGTAGTCGGCCCGCCGGGGCAGGCGCATCACCGCGTTGGCCACGGCGATGCCGGCCTCGTACCCGGCCACGTGGGTGAAGGGGAACCGGCCGTTCACGTCGCCGCAGGCGTAGATGTGGCGGACGTTCGAGCGCATCCGGGCGTTCACCGGGATGCCCCGGCCCGAGTACGACACCCCGGCGGCCTCCAGGCCCAGGCCCTCCACGTTGGGGCGCCGGCCCGTGGCCACGAGCAGGGCGTCGGCCTCCAAGGCCTCTCGGCCGCCCTCCGCGGCTTCCACCACGAGCCGGATGCCCTGTGCCGCGGGTTCGGCCCGCACCGCCCGGGTGGACGTGCGGACCTCCACGCCCTCGGCCTCCAGCCGTTGCCGCACGATCCGGGCCATGTCGGGGTCCTCGGCCGGGAGCACCTGGTCCTGGAACTCCACCACGGTCACCCGGCTCCCCAGCCGTCCGAAGGCCTGGGCGAGCTCCAGCCCGACCGGGCCTCCCCCCAGCACGAGCAACCGCTCCGGGAGCCGGCGCCGGGTGAACACGGTCTCGTTGGTCCAGTGGGGCGTGCGCCCGAGCCCCTCCACAGGCGGAAGCGCCGGCCGAGAGCCCGTGGCCACGATCCACGCGCGGGCCGCAAGGCGCTCCCCATCCAGTTCCACGGTGTGGGGATCCACGAACCGCGCCGTTCCGAACCGCACGTCCACCCCGAGGCGGCAGAACCGCTCGGGCGAGTCGTGCTCCTGGATCCGGGAGACCACCCGCCCCACCCGGTCCATGACCCGGCCCAGGTCCACCGGGGGGCGCTCCAGCTCCGGAAGCCCGAACGCGGACGTCCGGCCCGCAAGGGCCCACACCCGCGCCGTGTGGAGCAGGGTCTTGGACGGCACGCACCCGGTGTGGAGGCAGTCGCCCCCCAGGCGGCCGCTCTTTTCGATGAGGAGCGTGCGCGCTCCCAGTCGGGCCGCCCCGGCGGCGGCCGTGAGCCCTGCGGCGCCTCC
>CAZBGL010000152.1:0-25389 GCA_964491375.1 uncultured Thermodesulfobacteriota bacterium
GAGGGGCAGCTCCACAACTCCGAACTCCGTGACACCCTTGGTGATTCACCGCCCACCGGGTGCTCTTCCGCCATGCCCCGGCTCGATCTGCCCGGCCTGCTCCGGCACGGGGTCGTCCGCGGCATCGAACGTCGGGGGATCTTCCGTGACGAGGGAGGAGTGAGGAGGGAGAGGGCCTTCGCTCCATCGCGAGCTGGAGCTCGCTCCCACAGTCCGCCGCTAGCCGTTGGCTGTTCGCTGTCAGCCGTTAGCCGTTAGCCGACAGCCAGGCCTTCCGCCCGTGCAACTCACACCGCCACGCGGCGCTTGATCTCCTCGACGGTCTTTTCCACCGACGTGATCCGGTGCTCGTACTGCCGCAGGATCTGCTCGTGCTCGTTGCGTCGAACGATGTCTTTGCCGAGCTGGTCCATCCGCAGGTTGAGGCGGTCGTAACGCTCCGTGAGCTCCTTTCGCACATCCTCAATCCGGTCCGAGAGCTCTGACCGGACGCTCTCGATCCGCTCTGTAAGCTCGGAGCGGACGTTCTCGATCCGCTCCGTGAGCTCGGAGCGGACGCTCTCGATCCGCTCCGTGAGCTCCGCCCGGACACTCTCGACCTTTTCCGTGAGCTCCGCCCGCACACTCTCAATTCTATCTGTGAGCTCGGCACGGACCTCCTCAATCCGCTTGTTGGTCTCGTCGATGCGCCGGCTCTGATCCGCCAGGTGGACGGTCATGTCGTCGAGGCGCTTCTGGATGCCGTCCTGCGAGATCCTGAGCTGCGTGATCTCCTGGCGGATCGCGTCCAGTTGCGGAGCCACCGTCTCCTGCAGAAGCTTTCGGACGGCATCGATCACGGGCCTGGCGCTTTCGATCATGCGGCCACCTCTTGAATGCCCTAACCCCTGACAAAAACGAAAGTACATCATGCCTGGGAGGGTGGCAACGGGGAGGCGGCGGCCCCGAGTCCCCGGGCGGACCGTGTCGTCGGGGAACGGGGGCAACCCCGGAGCGGTCAGGACAGGCCCGGTGGCAGAAGCGGGTCCAGGGGAAGGCCGGAAAGGGGGGCGTTCTTCGCCTGGACCAGGGCCTTGAAGGTGTCGCCCATGCCGGCGTCGGGCAGGAGAAGGGGGGCCAGGGCCCGCCGGGCCGCCAGGGCCTCGTGGGGGGGGAGTTCGCGCTCCAGGCTTTCCACCTCCTGGACGAGGCCGGCCGCGAACAAGAACGACCGCTGGGTGAGCAGGGGGGCGGGCTCCAGGCCCAGGCGGCGGCCCTCGGCCCGCAGGGCCGTGAAATTGACGTGGGCGGTGAGGTCCTGGAGGCCGGGGGCGTCCAGGAGGTCCCCGGAGGTCCGGTGCCCGCGGTAGGCGAGGCACGTGCCCCGGGGCCGGTGGGGGCCGTACAGGCGGTCCGCCTCGTCGCCGTAGTCCACGGTCAGCACGTACCCCCGTTCGAGGCGGCGTGCCACGCCCGCCAGCCACTCCAGTGCGGCCGGGCACACCTCGGCCTCCCAGCCCCCGCCCAGGGGGATGGGGTGGCGATCCAGAAACCCCAGGACCGGCGGGGAGGGGGGCCGGACCCAGGTCTCGCGGAACGCGCCGTCCACGGCGTCCACGAAGGCCTCCTCCAGGCCGTCCGGCCCCTTCCGGATCCGGTGCACGGGAAGGGCGTCCAGGAGCTCGTTGCTCAGGTACACGCCCGTGAAGCGTTCGGGAGGCGGGACGCACCGGTCGGCGTGCGGGGCGAGCGTTTCCTCCAGGCGGTTCCGGGCCGCGGGGCTCGCCTCGTGGGGCGCGTACCGGAGCCTCTGGTACAGGCCCGGTTCCCTGCGGCGGAGCGCGTCCAGCAGGTCGCGGGCCAGGCGGCCCTCGCCTGCTCCCCCTTCCACCAGGACGAACGGGTCGGGTTCCCCCAGGGCCCGGTCGGCGGCCGCCACCCACCGGGCCAGGCACCGGGCGAACACCGGGGTCATGTGGGGGGCCGTGGTGAAGTCCCCGTGGTCCGAGCCCACCCGGGCCCGGCCCGAGGTGTAGTAGCCGTGCTCCGGGTGGTACAGGGCCCATTCCATGAACCGGGCGAACGGTACCGGGCCCTGTTCCCGGATGCGGTTCCGGATCCAGTCGGCCAGAGGCTGGGACATGGCGGTCGTTGTCCTTAGGAGGCTAGGACGCTGGAGTGCCTCAGCCTTGCCTGCGCTGTGTTTCCCCACGGGCCCCGGGCATGGCCCCACGTTCCCACGCCCGGCCGGCCGCGATTCCCCTGCCCTCGCTGCCCCCCCGCTGCCCCCGGATGGGGGGAGGCGTTCGTCTGCCGGTGGACGGGACAGGGGTCCCTAGCTTACCCTGTGGAGGAGGAACCGGACAAACGCCTCGTTCGGGAGAGACCATGGAGAGCCCCACGATCCAGCGAGCGCTGCGCAACCTCCGGAAGCTGCCCGGGGTGGGGGAGAAGACCGCCACGCGGTTCCTGCTCCACCTTCTCCGCATGCCCCGGGCCGAGGTGGAGGCCCTGGCCCGTTCGCTCCTGGACCTGAAGGAGAAGGTGCGGCCGTGCTCGGTGTGCTTCCAGGCCGCCGAGACCGACCCGTGCCCGGTGTGCGCCTCGCCCCGCAGGGACCGCAGGGTCGTGTGCGTGGTGGAGGACCAGGCGAGCCTCGTGGCCATCGAGCGCACCCGGGCGTACTCGGGCCTGTACCACGTGCTGGGCGGGCACCTTTCCCCCATGGAGGGGGTGGGGCCCGAGGATCTGCGCATCCGGGAACTGGTGGAGCGGGTGCGCTCGGGCGGGGTGGAGGAGGTGATCGTGGCCACCCACCCCCACGTGGAGGGGGAGGCCACCGCCCTCTACCTGAAGCGCCTCCTGGAGCCCCTGGGCGTGCGGGTGACCCGGATCGCCCGGGGGGTGCCCATGGGCGGGGACCTGGAGTACGCGGACGCCGTGACCCTGGGCCGGGCCCTGGAGGGCCGGAGCGCGTTCTAGGCCCGGGCGAGCGCGGGGCGCGGGGTTAAGTTTTCCCGGGAACGTCCGATCCGTGTGGGCGACCCCCTGAGACGACCCGGTGCGTGAACCCCTTTTTTCAGTTCGGTACAGGAGGCGAACGGTGAAGATCCTCACGGTCGACGATTCCTCCACCATGCGGCGCATCATCAAGAACACGCTGAACCGGCTCGGTTACACGGACGTGGTCGAGGCCGAGCACGGGGTGGACGCCCTGGCCAAGATGGCGGGCGTGGAACTGGTGCTCACCGACTGGAACATGCCCGAGATGGACGGCCTGACCTTCGTGAAGGCCCTTCGGTCCAATCCGCAGTACAAGGACATCCCCATCATCATGGTGACCACCGAGGCGGCGAAGAAGGAGATCCTGGAGGCGATCAAGGCCGGTGTCACCGACTACATCGTCAAGCCCTTCACCCCCGACACCCTCAAGGAGAAGATCGAGCGCGTGATGGGCTCGTGATCGCCGGGAGTCCTCCATGTTCAACGTGGAGTACATCAATCCGTTCATCGCGGCCACCCTCCAGACCCTGGAGGTGATGGCCCACGTGCGGCCCAAGCGCGGAAAGCCGTTCCTGAAGACCGACCACGTGGCCAAGGGCGACATCAGCGGGGTGATCGGGCTGGCGGGCGAGGCGGTGGGGTCGGTGGCCATCACGTTTCCCGAGCGCCTCGCCTGCCTGATCTACGAGAAGATGGTGGGCGAGAAGCCCGAGGGGATGGACGAGAACGTCCAGGACGTGGTGGGCGAGATCGCCAACATGATCGCCGGGGGGGCCAAGGCGACCCTCTCCCAGGAGGGGTTCACCTTCAAGATCGCCATCCCCTCCATCGTGGTGGGCAAGAACCACACCATCGACCACAAGGGCAAGGGGCCGTGCCTGGTGGTTCCGTTCGAGCTGGACGGCGAGACGTTCTGGCTCGAGGTGAGCTTCCAACCCCTGGGGCACGAGTGAGGCGCCGGGGGCGGTGAAAAGTCCTTACCCGCCCGCCTAACCTGTGATAGATTCTTCGGGATTCCGTTCGTCCTCACCGTTCCTCCGGGAGGAGGCCCCCACACCGCCCGATGGACCGAGGAGCCAGCCTTTCCGTTCCCGCCCTGCTGAACCGGCACAGCGGCGTCCTGGTGGCGGCCGGGGTGATGAGCATCGTGTTCCTGATGATCATCCCCCTCCCCCCGCCGCTGCTGGACCTTCTGCTGGCCCTGAACATCAGCTTCTCGGTCCTCATCTTCCTGCTGGCCATCTACACCGAGCGGCCGCTGGACTTCTCCATGTTCCCCAGCGTGCTGCTCATCGCCACGCTGTTCCGGCTGGCGCTCAACATCTCGTCCACCCGGCTCATCCTGACCCGGGGGGACCAGGGCATCGAGGGCGCGGGCAAGATCATCGCGGCGTTCGGCTCGTTCGTGGTGGGCGGGAACTTCGTGGTGGGGATCATCATCTTCCTGATCCTGGTGGTGATCAACTTCGTGGTCATCACCAAGGGCGCGACGCGCATCGCCGAGGTGAGCGCCCGGTTCACCCTGGACTCCATGCCCGGCAAGCAGATGGCCATCGACGCGGACCTGAACGCCGGGCTGATCGACGAGGCCGAGGCCCGCCGCCGGCGCGAGGAGATCGCCCGGGAGGCCGACTTCTACGGCGCCATGGACGGGGCGAGCAAGTTCGTCCGGGGGGACGCCATCGCCGGGCTGGTGATCACGGGGATCAACATCCTGGGGGGGCTCATCGTGGGGGTGCTCCAGATGGGCATTCCCCTGTCCCAGGCCGTGCGCACGTACACCACCATGACCGTGGGCGACGGGCTGGTGAGCCAGATGCCGGCCCTGGTGGTGTCCACGGCCGCGGGCATCCTGGTGACCCGGGCGGGCAGCCAGTCGCACCTGGGGCGGGTGCTGCCCCGGCAGCTCGGGCAGGTGCCCGAGGCCCTGGGCGTGGCCAGCGGGGTGCTCCTGCTCCTGGGGGTGGTGCCGGGCCTGCCGTTCGTGCCGTTTGCGATCTTGTCGGGCGTCATGGGAGGCACGGCCTACGCGCTCAAGCGGATGCGCGAGGCCGAGGCCGCGGCCCGGGAGGAGGCGGCCCGCCGGGCCGCCGAGGAGACCCCCCCGGTGCCCGAGGGCCCGGAGGACGTGACCCCGCTGCTCCAGGTGGACGTGCTGGAGCTCGAGGTGGGCTACGGGCTCCTGCACCTGGTGGATCCGGCACAGGGCGGCGACCTGCTGGACCGGATCCGGTCGATCCGGCGCCAGATCGCCCTCGAGATGGGCGTGGTGGTGCCGCCGATCCGCATCCGCGACAACCTCCAGCTCCGGCCCAACGAGTACATGATCCTGATCAAGGGCATCGAGGTGGCCCGGGGCGAACTGCGCGAGGGGCACTACCTGGCCATGAACCCGGGCCTGGGCGACGAGACCCTGGAGGGCATCCCCACCCGGGAGCCCGCCTTCGGGCTGGAGGCCCTGTGGATCCGCGAGGAGCTCCGGGACGAGGCCCAGATCAAGGGCTACACCGTGGTGGACCATTCCACGGTGGTGGCCACGCACCTGACCGAGATCATCAAGCGCAACGCCCACGAGCTTTTGGGCCGCCAGGAGACCCAGAACCTGCTGGACGTGGTCAAGGAGCAGGCGCCGGCCCTGGTGGAGGAGCTGGTTCCCAACCTGCTGCCCCTGGGCACGATCCAGAAGGTGCTCCAGAACCTCCTGCGCGAGCGGGTGAGCATCCGGGACCTGCGCACGATCCTGGAGACCCTGGCCGACTACGCGCCCGTGACCAAGGATCCCGAGCTGCTCACCGAGTACGTCCGGGCGGCCCTGCGGCGGGCCATCACCAAGCAGTACCAGGACGCGGAAGGGAAACTCCCGGTGATCGTCCTGGACCACAAGCTGGAGGAGATGCTGGGCGGGGCGGTGCAGCGCACCGAGCAGGGGGTGTTCCTGTCGCTCAATCCCGAGGTGGCCCAGCGGGTGCTGGCCGCCCTGGGCCGGGCCGCCGAAGCGGCCACGTTCGAGAACCTGGTGCCGGTGGTGCTCACCTCCCCGGGCCTGAGGCTGGCTCTTCGCAAGCTCGCGGAGCGGGTGCTGCCCGGGCTGGTGGTGCTGAGCCACAACGAGGTGGAGGGACCCATCCGCACCCTGAAGGTCGTGAGCCTTGAGGATTAAGAAGTACCACGCCGTGGACATGGCCGAGGCCCTCCGGAAGATCAAGGAGGACCTGGGACCGGACGCGGTCATCCTGTCCACCCGCAAGGTGAAGCGGTCGAGCGGGGTGTTCGGGATGCTGAGCCGGCCGATCCTGGAGGTCACGGCCGCGGCCGACGTGGACCTGCCGCCCCGGCCGTCCGAGGCGCCGGCCCGGGCGGGCTCCGGCCGGCCGGGGCCCGATCCCGGGATGCTGCTGGCCATGCAGGCCGACATCGACAGCCTGAGGGAGGAGCTGGCCGTGCTGGCCCGCCGGCCCCGGGCGCCCGAGGCCGAGGTGCTGGCCCGGGAGGTGCGGGGCCTGGTGTCGCGGGTGGAGCAGCTCCTGGACCAGGCGGCCCGGGTGGAGCGGCTGCGCCTGGCGCCCGGGCTGCGGCGGCTGCACGACCACCTGGAGGCCATGGACCTGGCCCCGTCGCTCACCGCCCGGATCCTGGCGTTCCTGCAGGAGAAGGCCGACGCGGGCGTGGTGCCGGAGGGGCGCGAGGCGGCCGCGTTCCGGGAGCTCGTGGCCCGCACGGTGCGGGTGTCCGGGCCGCTCGTGGGCGACGGGGACGGCCAGCGGGTGGTGGCCCTGGTGGGCCCCACCGGGGTGGGCAAGACCACCACGGTGGCCAAGCTGGCGGCCCGGTACGCGCTCCAGCAGGGCCGGCGGGTGGGGCTGGTCACGGTGGACACGTTCCGGATCGGGGCGGTGGAGCAGCTCAAGACCTACGCGCGGATCATGGGGGTGCCGATCCGGGTGGCCGTGGACCGGGAGTCGTTCCGGTCGGCCGTGGAGGATCTGGCCGACCGGGAGCTGGTGCTGGTGGACACGGCGGGCCAGAGCCCCCGGGACGAGGAGAGCCTGATGGAGCTCCTGGAGATGTTCCCCCGGGATGTGGCCACCGAGGTCCACCTGGTGCTCGCCGTGACCACGCGCTCGCGCGACCTGGAGCGGATACTCCGGCACTACGCGGCCGTGCGGCCCAGCCGGCTGCTGCTCACCAAGCTGGACGAGACGGACTGCTACGGACCGCTGCTGGCCCTGCCGCTGGTCTCGCGGCTGCCGCTGAGCTACCTGACCACGGGCCAGAACGTGCCCGACGACATCGAGGAGGCCACGCCGGACGCGGTGGCCGGCTACCTGGTCCGGGGCCTGGAGGGCGCGGCATGAGGGACCAGGCCCAGCGGCTGCGGGAACTGGCGGCCCGGTCCCGCCCGGCCCCGGCAAGGACGGACGGGGGCCGGGCCATCGCGGTCACCAGCGGCAAGGGCGGGGTGGGCAAGACCAGCGTGGTGGCCAACCTGGGGGCCGCCCTGGCCCGGAGGGGGCACACGGTCACCGTGCTCGACGCGGACTTCGGGCTCGCCAACCTGGACATCCTGCTCAACCTGAACCCGGCCCGGAACCTGGGGCACCTGGTGCGGGGCGAGGCCCGGCCCGAGGAGGTGGTGGTGCAGGTGGCGCCCGGGTTCCGGGTGATCCCTGGTTCGTCCGGGGTGGAGGAGATGGCCGACCTGGACCCGGCCCGCCGCGACCGGGTGCTGGCCCAGGCCTCGCACCTGGCGGCCGGGTCGGCCTTCTTCCTGATCGACACGGCCGCGGGCATCGGCCGGAACGTGCTGGACCTGTGCGCCGCGGCCGGCGAGATCCTGCTGGTGACCAACGCCGAGCCCGCGAGCCTCACGGACGCCTACGGACTCGTCAAGTTGCTGTGGTCCCGCGACCCGGGGGTGCGGGTGCGGGTGGTGGTGAACTCGGCCGCGGACGAGCGGGAGGCTCGGGCGGTGTACGAGCACCTGGACCGGGTGGTGGCCCGGTTCCTGGACCGCCGGGTGGAGTGGGGCGGCCACATCGTGCGCGACGACCACGTGCGGCGGGCCGCCGTGCGGCAGGTGCTGTTCGTGGCGGCCTACCCGCGGTGCCCGGCGAGCCGGTGCGTGGACGCCATCGCCCGGGACCTGGCCGCCGAGCCCGGCGGGGCGCGGGACGCCGCGGGTTTCTGGGCACGCCTGGCCGGAGGAGGGGCGGGATGAGGGCCGCGGCGGTTTTCTGGATGGCGGCCGCCCTGGTGTGGGCCGGGCCGGCCCGAGGGGGGCTCCTGGCCCGGGTGGACCCGGCGTGGAGCCCGTTCGTGCGCATGGAGGTGCCGGGATCGATGCGGGCGCTCGCGGCCGAGGCCCGGGAGCTGCTGCCGCGGGACCCGGCCCGGGTGGCCCGGGTGCTGGAGACGGAACTCTCGGAAACGGCCGCCCCGCCGGTGGCCCTGCAGGGGCTTCTGGCCGACGCCCTGTACCTTGCCGGGGGCGACCGGCTGTGGGCGGCCGAGCGGCGCTACCGGGGACTCCTCAAGGGCGAGCTTCCGGCCGAGGCGGCGGCCTGGTGCCGGTTCATGGCGGGCAGCGTGCGCAAGGGCCTGGGGTTTCCCGAGGTGGCCGAGACCGACTACCGCCAGGCCCTGGAGGGCGCTGCGGAGCCGTGGCGGGCGGCCCTTCGGTTCGACCTGGCCGCCCTCCTGCTCGAGACCGGCCGGCCGGCCGAGGCCGCAGGCGCCCTGGAGGCGTGGGTCCGGGACTACCCCCGGGCGGCCGGACGGGCCCTGGCGCTGTACCTGCTGGGCGAGGCGCGGGTGCGGACCGGCGAGGGCCGGGCGGCCCTGGAGGCGTTCGAGCGGGCGTACGCCCTGGACCCCGAGGCCTGGAAGGCCCGGCCCGAGACGGGCCGGATGATGGCCCGGGCCCTGAAGGACGCGGGGCGGGTGGAGCGGGCCGTGGAGGTGCTGGAACGGGTGGCCGACGCGTTCGCCGGCACGCCCGAGGCGGACCGCGCGCTCCTGGAGGCCGGCCGGATCTGGGAGGGGCGGGGGGAGGTGGCCCGGGCCGCCCGCACGTACGCCGTGCTCCTGGACCGGGGCGCCGGCGCCGAGGCGGCCCGGGAGGCCCGGCTCCGCCTGGCCCTTCTGGGCGTGGAGCACGCAGACACGGTGGAACTGACCGAGCCGTTCCCGGCCTACCGCATCTTCTACCGGCCCCGGCCCACGCTCGAGGAGCTTGCCGCGGGCCGGGACGCGGCCACGGCCCAGCGGGCCGTGCGCGGGCTGGCGGACCTGGCCTACAGGGAAGGGGCCGTGGAGGAGTCGTTGCGGCTTCTCGCCCGCGCGTTCCAGGCGTTCCCCGAGAGCGCCGAGTCGGGCCGCGCCTACGAGGCGTTCATGGACCGGCTGGAGCGGTGGCTGGCCGAGCTGGCCCGGGACGATCCGGCCCGGGCGGTGGCGGTGTACGACGCCTTTTCGGGCCCGGCCGGGTGGGTGCCCACCCGGGACCTGGGCGCGATCGTGCTGCCCGTGGCCGAGGCGTGCGAGGCCCTGGGCGCGCCCGGCGCGGCCCGGGCGCTCTACGAGGAGCTCCTTCGCCGGGCGAGCCGGGTGCTCCCCCGGGAGGAGGTCGAGCGGCGCGTGCTGCGGGCGCGGGCCCGGGCCGGCGACCCTGCGGCCTTGGACGCGTGGGCGCGCCAGAACCCCGGCGACTGGCGGGCGCAGCTCGCCCGGGCGCGCCGGCTGGCGGACCAGGGCCGGGCCCAGGAGGCGGCCGCTGCCTATCGGGCGGCCGAGCGGGCCGCGCCCGATCGGCTCACCCGCTACCGGATCCGGGCCGAGGCGGACCGGCTGGGCCGGAGGGCGGCCCCCACCGCGAGCCTGCTCGCGGCCTGGGAGGCGCGGGCGCGCCTGTGGCGGGCGGCGGGACGGCCCGGGGACCTGCCGCCGCCGGACCCCCGGGTGGCCGCCCGGCTCCGGTTCGCCCTGGGCCGCCACCGGGAGGCCCTGCGGGCGTTTGCCGGCATCGCCGAGCCGGGGCCGGACGACCGGTTCCTGCTGTCGATGGCCCGGTGGCTCGCGGGCGACCGGGAGGGGGCCCGGGCCGAGTGGGCGTCGCTCGCCGCCGGAGAGGACCCGTTCTACGCCGCCCTGGCGCGCACCCAGGACGAGGTCCGGAGGCTCATCGAGGAGGGGGGGGGCGGCCGTGAGTAGGGCGGACGTGCCGGGGGAACTGCGCACGGCCATGGCCCGGTTCCAGGAGGCCACGGCCCGGCTCCAGGCCTCGTACGAAAGGCTCCAGGCCGAGGTACGGGAGCTGCGCAGGCGCCTGGAGGCCAAGGACCGGGAGCTGGGCCACTCCCGCGCCGAGCGGGAGCGCCTGGCGGGGTATCTGGCGCACCTGCTGGAGAGCGTGCCCAGCGGGGTGGTGGCCGTGGATCCGGAGGGCCGGATCACCACCCTGAACCGGGCCGCCCAGGAGATCACGGGCCTGGGGCCCGAGAACGTGGGCCGGCCCTTCGCCGAGGTGTTCTCGTTCCAGGATCCGCCGGGCGCGGACCTGGAGAGCCTGGAGCGGAACCCCCGCCAGGTGGTCGCCCTCAGGAAGCCCGGGGGCGGCCGGGTGCTCCTGGGGCTGCGCGTGTCGCCGTTGCGCGGGGCCGGGGGCGAGGCGCAGGGCCGGGTGGTGGTGTTCCAGGACGTGACCCGGCTCAAGCGGCTGGAGGAGCAGGAGGCCCGCAACCGCCGGCTCGTGGCCATGGGCCAGATGGCCGCCGGCATCGCCCACGAGATCCGGAACCCCCTGGGGAGCCTGGAGCTGTTCGCCTCGCACCTGGCCGAGGAGCTCCAGGGAAGCCCACACCAGGAGCTGGCCGAGCACGTGCTCAAGGGGCTCCGGAACCTGTCGCGGATCACCGGCAACCTGCTCCTGTTCGCCCGCCAGGTGGAGCCGCGCCCCCAGCCGGTGGACCTGCGGGACGTGGTGGCCGAGGCCCTGGTGTACGTGCGCGCGGCCGTGGCCGCAAAGGGGGTGCGGGTGGAGGAGGACCTGGGGAGCGTGCGGGTGCTGGCGGACCCGGACCTCGCCCGCCAGGCCCTGCTCAACGTGCTCATGAACGCCGTGCAGGCCGTGGACGAGGGCGGGCGGATCCGGGTGGCCTGCGGGGCCGAGCCGGACGAGGATCCGCCCGTGGGGCGGGTGGCGGTGTCGGACGACGGGCCCGGCGTGCCCCCCGAGGACCGGGAGCGCATCTTCGACCCGTTCTACACCACCAAGGCCCGCGGCGTGGGGCTCGGCCTGGCCATCGTGCAGCGGATCGTGTCGGCCCACGGCGGGTGGGTTTCGGTGGACGTTTCGGAACTGGGGGGCGCCCGGTTCGTGCTGGCGTTCCCCCTGGACGGAGCCGAGGGAGGATAGGGTGGCCGAGAGGCGGCGCATCCTGGTGGTGGACGACGACCCGGACATGCGGCTGGCTCTGGACCTGACCCTGCGCAAGGCCGGCTACGCCTGCACCCTGGCCCGGGACGGCCAGGAGGCCCTGGACCTGCTCCGCCGGAACCGGTTCGATCTCGTGGTCACGGATCTCCGGATGCCCCGGGTGGACGGCATCGAGCTGCTGGAGCGCATGAGCGCGGCAGCCCCGCGCACGCCGGCCCTGGTGATCACGGCCCACGGCACCGTGGACACCGCGGTGGAAAGCATGAAGCGCGGGGCCGTGGACTTCCTGCAGAAGCCCTTCGGCCCCGAGGTGCTCCTGGCCAAGGTCTCGGGCGTGCTGGCCCGGGCGCGGCCGGCGCCGGCCTCCCGGAAGGGGCCCACGACCCTGGTGGCCGAGGACCCGGCCATGGAGCCCGTGCTGTCCCTGATCGAGGCCGCGGCCGCCACCCGGGCCACCGTGCTGATCACCGGGGAAAGCGGCACCGGCAAGGAGGTGGTGGCCCGGCGCATCCACGAGCTGTCACCCTGGGCGGACGGGCCGTTCGTGGGCGTGAACTGCGCGGCCATCCCCGAGAACCTGATGGAGTCGGAGCTGTTCGGCCACGAGAAGGGGGCGTTCACCGGCGCCACCGAGTCGCGGCCGGGCCGGTTCGAGCAGGCCCAGGGCGGCACGATCCTGCTGGACGAGGTGAGCGAGATGGCCCCGGCCCTCCAGGCCAAGCTCCTGCGGGTGCTCCAGGAGCGGGAGGTGGAGCGGGTGGGGGGTCGGCGCCCCATCCCCCTGGACCTGCGGGTGGTGGCCACCACGAACCGGGACCTTCCCGAGGAGGTCCGAAGGGGCCGGTTCCGCGAGGACCTGTACTACCGCCTCCAGGTGATCCCCATCCACGTGCCGCCCCTGCGGGAGCGGCCGAGGGACGTGCTGCCCCTGGCGCGCCACTTCCTGGAGCGGGCCTGCGCCGCCTACCGGCTGCCGCCCGCGCGGCTCACGGCCGCGGCCGAGCGGGCCCTGGAGGCGCACACCTGGCCCGGCAACGTGCGGGAACTCCAGAACGCGGTGGAACGGGCCGCCGTGCTCGCCCGGGGCGGGGACATCCGGCCCGAGCACCTGCTCCTGGACGGCGGCGTGGCCGGGCCGGACACGGGCATCCGGGTGGACGGCACGCTGGCGGACATGGAGCGGCGGATCATCCTGGCCGCCTACGAACGGCACGGCCGCAACAAGAAGGCCACGGCCCGGGCCCTGGGGATCAACGTGAAGACCCTCCGGGCCAAGCTGCGGGCCTACGGGGTGGACCGGGAGGGGGAGGCGGGGTGAGGCCGCCCCCCGGGGGGGAGAGGGTTTCCCCCCCCGGGGGGTGGAGGGCGCCCATCCGCCGGGGCCCGTCCGTGGGCACGGGTCTTGCTAGAGGGGAGGGGGCAAGGTGGCTGACGGCTGTCGGCCCTCAGCCGTGTAGACGCTGGACTTGGGGCGAGCAGGAGGTGTACCGTGGGATGGTTCGAGGCCGTGGACCGGTACGTGGATCCCCTGGTGACCCACATGCGTTACCGCCAGCACCGGCACGCGGCCATCGCGTCCAACATCGCCAACGCCGACACGCCGGGCTACCGGGCCGTGGACGTGACGTTCGAGCAGGCCCTGGGCCGGGCCCTGGAGCTGGCCACCACCCATCCCGCGCACCGTCCGGGCGTGAGGGCGGCCGCCCGGGAGGCGGTGGTGCCGGCCGGGGGGATCCCCCGCCGGGACGGCAACGACGTGGACGTTGACCGGGAGATGGCCAAGCTGGCCCGCAACCAGATCGAGTACCAGTTCCTGGCCCGGGTGCTCGGTGGGCGGTTCCGGAAACTGAAGGAGGCCATCACCGGGAGGAGCACGCCATGACGCTGTTCCAGATCCTGGACGTGTCGGCCTCGGGGCTGGCGGCCCAGCGGCTGCGCATGGAGACCGTGGCCTCCAACCTGGCCAACGCGGAGTCCACGCGCACGCCCGAGGGCGGGCCGTACCGGCGGCGCGACGTGGTGTTCGAGGCCGTGCCGGTCCGGCCGTTTCGTTCGGCCCTGGACGCGGCGGTGCGCAAGGTCCGGGTGGCGGACGTGGTGGTCGACCCCTCGCCGCCCCGGCTCAAGTACGAACCCGGGCATCCCGATGCGGACCCACAGGGGTTCGTGGCCTATCCCAACGTGGAACTGCCCGTGGAGATGGTCAACCTGGTCAGCGCGGCCCGCTCGTACGAGGCCAACGTCACGGTGATCGAGGCCACCAAGTCCATGCTGCTGCGGGCCCTGGAGATCTGAACCCGCGGTCCGATGCGCTGAGGAGTCGCCCATGGTCAAGGAGATCGGGGGCATCGCCCCGCCGGGATCCCCTCCGGCCGGAAAGCCGGCATCCCCCAAGGAGGCGGGAGGCAGGAGCTTCGGCGAGTTTCTCTCGGAGAGCCTCCGCAAGGTGGACGCCCTCCAGAAGGAGGCGGACGCGGCCGTGGCCCGGGCCGCCGCGGGCGAGGGGGACATCCAGGAGGCCATGGTGGCCATTGAAAAGGCCGACGTGGCCTTCAAGCTCATGATGGAGATCCGGCAGAAGATCCTGGACGCCTATCAGGAGATCATGCGCATGCAGGTGTGAGGGCCTGATCCATGGCCTTCTGGGATTCGGGCCTCGCCCAGATGCGGCAGCTTTGGGCGGGGTTGAACGCCGGCCAGCGCGTGACCCTGGTCGGCGTGACCGCGGCCCTGATGGGGGGGCTCGTGGCGCTGGCCCTTTGGGCCGGAAGCCCGGAGTACGCCCTCCTGTTCGGACGCCTCTCCCCTGAGGACGCCTACCAGGTCGTCGAACGCCTCAAAGCCGAAGGGATCCCGTACAAACTGGAGGACGGGGGCCGGGCCGTGCTGGTGCCGGCCGACCGGGTGTACGAGGTGCGCCTGCGCCTGGCGGGCGAGGGCATCCCCGGCGGCGGGGTGGTGGGCTACGAGATCTTCGACCGGTCCGGCTTCGGGATGACCGACTTTGCCCAGCGGGTGAACTACACCCGGGCCCTGGAGGGGGAGCTCACCCGCACGATCCGGCACCTGGAGGGGGTGGAGGGCGCCCGGGTCCACCTGGTGCTCCCGGAAAAGCGGCTGTTCGAGGCCGAGGAGAAGCCGGCCTCGGCGTCGGTGGTGCTGAAGCTCGCTCCGGGCCGCTCCCTGGGGGCCAAGCAGATTCGGGGGGTGGTGTACCTGGTGGCCTCGAGCGTGGAGGGGCTCACGCCCGACCGGGTGACCGTGGTGGACACCCGGGGCAACGTCCTGTACCGGGCCTCGGAGGAGGAGCCGGCCCTGCTGGCGGCCAGCCAGTTGGAGTACAAGCGGGCCTTCGAACGGGACCTGGAGCGCCGCGTACGGGACCTCCTGGAGCGGGTGCTGGGCGACGGGGCCGCGGTGGTGCAGGTGGCCGCCGAGTTCGACTTCACCCGGGTGGAGGAGACCGCCGAGACGTTCGATCCCGAGGCCGTGGCCGTGCGCAGCGAGGAGCGCACCTCCGAGACCACCACGGGCCCGGCCGGTCCGGGGGGAGTTCCGGGGGTGGCCACCAACGTGGCCGGCGCAGGCGGGGCCCAGGCGCAGCCCGGTGCCGCCGCCGGTGCGAGCTCCACCCGGGAGACCGAGACCGTGAACTACGAGGTCTCCAAGAAGGTGACCCGGGTGGAACGGAGTCCGGGCGTGCTCAAGCGGCTCACCGTGGCGGTGGCCGTGGACGGGACGTACAAGGAAGGGGAGAACGGCCGCGAGTTCGTGCCCCGTCCGCCCGAGGAGCTCCAGCGAATCAAGGCGCTGGTTGAGAGGGCGGTGGGTGCGGACCCGGACCGGGGCGACCAGGTGGAGGTGACGAACATCCCGTTCAAGGCCGCGGAGCTTCCGGTGGCCCAGGCCGGCCCGCTGTGGACCTCGCCCTGGGTGCTGACGCTGGCCAAGTACGCGCTGGTGTTCCTGCTGGGTGTGCTCGTCATCCTGGCGGTGCTCCGGCCCCTGGTCCGGTGGCTCACCCGCGCGCCCGAGGCGCCCGAGGTGACCGAGCCCGTGACCGTGGCCGAGATGGAGCAGCGGCTGGCCGAGGCCGCGCCGGAGGAACCGCCGGTGGAGGAGACGCCTCCGCCCGAAGCGGTGCGGCGCGAGGCCCTGAAGAGCAGGGTGCTCGAGGTGATGCGCAAGGAACCCGAGGTGGCTGCCCAGTTGATCCGCAGTTGGCTGTCGGAGGAGTGACACGATGGCCGAATCAGAGCGTTCCCCTGTGGAGGACCTGCCCGGCCTGCGCAAGGCCGCCATCCTGTTCGTCGCCCTGGGGGAAGATGCCTCCGAGGCCGTGTTCCCGCATCTTCGGGACGAAGAGATCCAGGAGCTCACCCGGGAGATCGCGGTCCTGGAAAAGGCCAGCCCCGGCGTAGCCGAGGCGGTCATGGAGGAGTTCCACACCATGGTGATGGCCCGGTCCTACGTGCTCCAGGGGGGGGTGGAGTACGCCAAGAAGATCCTGCGGAAAAGCCTTCCGCCGGACCGGTGCCGGGAGATCCTGGACCGCCTCATGAAGTACCTGGACCAGGGTCCGGGCTTCCAGAACCTCCGCAAGGCGGATCCCAGGCTGCTGAGCAAGATTATCCAGAAGGAGCACCCCCAGACGATCGCGTTCATCCTGTCCCACCTGGACGCGGCCAAGGCGGCGCACGCGATCTCGAGCCTGCCCACGGACCTCCAGGTGGAGGTGGCCAAGCGGATGGCGAGCCTGGAGGAGATCAGCCCCGAGGTGGTGAAGAAGGTGGCGGAGATCCTGGACAAGAAGATCGTGTCCATGGCGGGCTCGTCCATCGAGGTCCAGGGCGTGAAGACCGTGGCTGAGGTTCTGAACCGCATGGGCCGCACCGAGTCCAAGAACATCCTGGACAAGCTGGAGCAGGAAAACCCGGAGCTGGCCGCGCACATCCGGCAGCTCATGTTCGTGTTCGACGACATCCAGTACCTGCCGGACAAGGCGATCCAGGAGATCCTCAAGCGGGTGGACAAGAACGTGCTGACCGTGGCCCTCAAGGGCGCGTCGGACGAGCTCAAGGAGAAGTTTTTCCGGAACATGAGCTCCCGGGCGGTGGAGACCCTCAAGGAGGAGATGTCCTACCTGGGCCCGGTGCGCGTGAGCGAGGTCACCGAGGCCCAGGCCGCGGTGACCGAGATCGTCCGGCAACTCGAGGAGGAAGGCGTGGTGGTGCTGGCCGGCGGCGACGAGGACGAGTACATCACCTGAGACGGGGGTCCTGGCCTTGGCAAAGCTCGACAGTCCTCGGGGGCCGGTGCGGCCGTTCCGATGGACTCCCCTCGAGGACGGAACACCGTCCAGCACGACGGCGGCTCCGGGCACCGTGGAGCCGTTCCGTCCGGCGGAGCTGGAGGGGGAAGAACAGCCCACGCCGCCGGAGCGAACCGGATCGCGGTCGCCGGGAGGGAGCCCCCTGGAGGAGGCGCGCAGGGAGGCCGAGGAGATCCTGGCGCGGGCGCAGGCCGAGGCCGATGCCCTGCGGGAACGGGCCCGGGCCGAGGGCCTGGAGCAGGGCCGGGCCGAGGCCTTGGAGGCGGTTCGGAGGGAGGCGGCGGAGCGGATGGTGCGCCTGGAGGCCCTCGTTCGCGAACTCGCGGAATACAAGCCCCGGCTCTACCAGGAAGCCCGCCAGCAGGTGGTGGAGCTGGCCCTTTCGCTCGTGGAGAAGCTCCTGGGACCCCTCACCGAGGAGCTGTCCGGGGTCGTGGTGCGGGTGGTGGAGCGGGCCCTCCAGGTGCTGGCCGACCGGGAGACCGTGACGATCCGGGTCCATCCCGACGACCTCCAGACCGTGCTCGAGGCCAAACCCCAGCTCCTGGAGACCTTTGACGGCATCCGTCAGTTGGCCGTAGTGGAGGATCCCGCGGTGCACCGGGGCGGGTGCCAGGTCCAGACCCCCACGGCCGAGATCGACGCCCGGCTCGAGACCCAGCTCGAGGAGATCGTCCGGGCGGTCCGGGGAGCTTGAATGGCTTTTGACTTCTCCGCCGAACTCGCGGCCCTCCGCGAGGCCGAACCCCTGCGGCCCTACGGCAAGGTGGTCCAGGTGGTGGGCATGGTGGTGGAGGCCTCGGGCCCGGCCGCCCCGGTGGGAGACATCTGCTTGGTGTACCCCGAGCAGGGGAGCCTCCACCGGGAGCGGGCCATCCCGTGCGAGGTGGTGGGGTTCCGAGAGGGCCGGGTGCTGCTCATGCCCTACGGCGACATGCGGGGCATCCAGCCGGGCAGCCGGGTGGTGGCCACCCGCACCCAGAGCCTGTGCCAGGTGGGCGAGGAGCTGCTGGGCCGGGTCATCGACGGCACCGGCAACCCCATCGACGGCAAGCCCGCCCCCCGGTGCCGCCGGAAGTATCCCCTGTACGGCCGCGAGATCAATCCCATCGCCCGGGCCCGCATCCGGGAGCCCCTGTCCACGGGCATCAAGGCGATCGACGGGCTCCTGACCCTGGGGAAGGGGCAGCGCATGGGCATCTTCGCGGGCAGCGGGGTGGGCAAGAGCGTGACCCTGGGCATCATCGCCCGGAACACCTCGGCGGACGTGAACGTGATCGCCCTCATCGGGGAGCGGGGCCGGGAGGTGCGGGAGTTCATCGAGCGGGACCTGGGCGACGAGGGGCTCAGGCGGTCGGTGGTGGTGGTGAGCACGTCCGAGAAGTCTCCCCTGGTCAAGGCCCGAGGGGCGCTGGTGGCCACCACGGTGGCCGAGTACTTCCGCGACCAGGGCATGGACGTGCTGCTCCTCATGGACTCGGTGACCCGGTTCGCCATGGCCCTGCGGGAGGTGGGCCTGGCCATCGGCGAGCCCCCTACCACCAAGGGGTACACGCCGAGCGTGTTCGCGGCCCTGCCGCGGCTGATGGAAAGGGCCGGCATGGGCGAAGGGGGACAGGGCTCCATCACCGGCCTGTACACGGTGCTCGTCGAGGGCGACGACATGAACGACCCCGTGGCGGACACCGTGCGCTCCATCCTGGACGGCCACGTGGTGTTGTCGCGGGACCTGGCTTCGCGCAACCACTACCCTCCCATCGACGTTCTGGCCTCCACGAGCCGGCTCATGATGGACATCGTCTCACCGGAGCACAAGCGGGCGGCGGCCCGCATGAAAAGCCTCCTGGCCGCCTACCGGGAGGCCGAAGACCTGATCAACATCGGCGCCTACCAGCGCGGGTCCAACCCGGCGGTGGACGAGGCCCTGGAAAAACGGCAGGCCATGGAGGACTTTCTGACCCAGGGGATGGAGGAGTCGTGGACCATGGAGCAGGCCGTGGGCAGGCTGCTCGAGCTGTTCCCGGAGGCGGCGTAGGGTGGCGTTCCGGTTCCGGCTGGAGAAGGTGCTGTCGGTGCGCCGGGCCGAGGAGGACACGGCCCGGCTGGAGCACGCCCGGGCGCTGGGGTGGGAGGAGGAGGCGCGCGCGGCCGTGAGGGCCCTGGAGGGGCTGCTGGAAGAGGCCCACCAGGACCTGGACCGCAAGAAGCGCGAAGGTGAGATCACCTCACAGGACCTGTACCTTCACACCCTCTACGTGGCGGGTCTCAAGCGGTCGCTGGCCCGGGCCCGGGACGAGCTCGCGCGGGCCTCGGACGCGGCGCGCCGGACCCACGAGCAGTTGGTGCGGGCCCACCAGGACCGGGAGGCCCTGGAACGCCTGCGGGAACGGGAAGAGGAGCGGTGGAACCGGGAGCAGGCCCGGCGCGAGACGCGCTTCCTGGACGAGGTGGCCCTCTCGCGGCGGCGGGGTGAGGAGGGAAACCATGGTCCGTAAGGTCCGATTTCTTCCCCCCCTGGCCGTGGGGGCGTGCCTTGCCCTGGCGGCGTTCCGGCCCGCAGGGGCGCAGGAAGGGGGCGGTTCGGCGACGGTGGGCGAGTCGATCCGGACCCAGGCCCGCGTCTTGCAGGAGCTCCAGCGGCGAATCGAGGAGCGCCGCCAGGAGCTCGCCCGGCAGGAGGAGGCCCTGGAGGCGCTCCGGAGGGCCCTGGACGAGGCCCGCAAGGCCCTCGAAGCCGAGCGGGAGCGGCTGGAGGCCCTCAAGAGGGAGATCGAGGCGGACATCGCCCGCCGGGAGCGGGTGATCGACGAGCGTCTCGACCAGATCGCCAAGGTGTACGGGGCCATGAAGCCCCGGGAGGCGGCCAGGGCCCTGGAGGGGCTGGCCGACGACATGGCGGTGGCGATCCTGGAGCGCCTGCCCGGCCGGACCGTGGGGAAGATCTTCAACCTCATGGACAAAGAGCGGGTCCGGCAGTTGACCCGCCGCCTGGAGGAAGGTCGCTCCGGGCCTCCCGCCAAGCCGTCGGCCCAGAGTCCGTAGGCTCGTCTCCTCCCCCTCTTGAGGCCTTCCTCCGCCCGGGGCCCTTCCGGGAACGAGGAGGGCCATGATTGTCCCCATCCTGATCGCGGCTCCGAACGGCACGGACACGGAACCCCCCGCCGGGGACCCAACCGCCGAACCGGTGTTTCAGGCCGTGCTGGTGGGGGCTCTCCGGGCGGCCGAGGGCAAGGAGGGCCAAGAGCCCCCTGGAGAGCCCTCGCAACCGGATGCGCCGCCTCCGGAGGAGACATCCCGGGAGACCCCTTCCGGGGAGGAGGCCGTGGGCCCGGAGGAAGGGGTGCCGGTGCCTCCGGCACAGCCGTTCCCGGCGGCGTCCGGCGGGATGGCCGTTCTTCCCACGCCCGAGGCGCCCCCTTCCGCGGCCTCCGGAACCCGCGCCGTACGCGGGTTCCCGGAGGCGGAACCGCCTCGGGGCGGTGCCCGCGGGCCCGGACAGGCGGCGAAGGTGCCCCGGAGCCGTGAGCCCGACGGGACGGAGCCTGCCCCGCGGCACCCCCTGGTGGGGACGAAACCGACCCCGGAGCGCCCGGGGCCGGGAGCGGACGCACGCCCCTCTCCGCCCCGGGGGGCTCCCCGGGTGGCGCCTCGGGACGTTCTTGCCCGTGTGGCGTCCGCCGGGAGGGGGCGTGAGGGCCATGCAGAAGCATCGGGTTCCCGCCAAGAGGCGGAAGGGGTGCCCTCGTTGCCCGCACCGGCCGAGGTCGCCCGCCGGGTGGCGCGCGCCGTGCCATCCGTTTCGTCCGCGGAGACGGGACGCTCCCCGGAGGCAGGCCCTCGGCCCGACGGGGCCGGAGCCCCGGAGGGGGCGCCGGCTGGCCGGGACGTTCCTGCTGGCGACTCGGCGGCCGGGGACGCGGGCACGTCTGGGGAAAAGGCCCGGGCCCTCGGGCCTGGCCCCGGTTTCAAAGGGAAACGGGTGCAAGCCCCGGAATCCCGGGGTCGGTCCGGCGAAGGGGGCGAAACCCGGAAGGCCGGGGAGCCTCCCGCCACGGCGTCGCGTCGTACTCCGGAGCCCCTCCCGGACGGCCCCGGTCCGGATCGGACAGAGGGCGGGCGGGTCGGGACCGTACCCGCGTCCACGGAGCCCACGCGGCCCTCCCCTGGCCCCGGCCCGCATCCCGACCCGGCGGCCGGCGTGCCCAGTGGGGAGGGCGAGCCCGGTCCTTCCCCGTCCGGCCCCGGTCCGGATCGGACACAGGGTGGGCGGGTCGGGACCGTACCCGCGTCCACGGAGCCCACGCGGCCCCCCCCTGGCCCCGGTCCGCATCCCGAGCCGGGGGGGACGGAGGACCGTCCGGCCCAGGCGCCGGCCGACGCTTCCCCTCCGATCCGGCCGCGGGAGGCCCCGCCGCACGGCCCGGTCCAGGCCCGGTCCCACCCGGCCGTGTTCCACACCCTCGAGCGCGTGCAATGGGCCTGGAGCCGGGGGATGGAGCGGGTCACGGTGCGGCTCTTTCCGCCGACGCTGGGCCGGGTGGAGGTGACCCTCCAGAGACGCCGTGACGGTCTTGCGGCGCGGCTTCGGGTGGAGACCCCGGAGGCCCTGCGGGTCCTGGGCGACGGCATGACCGCGCTGAGGCAGGGCCTTGAGGCCAGGGGGGTCGAGGTCCTCCACGTGGTGGTGGACCTGAGGGACCCGGGCGAGGACGGGCGCAGACAGCAAACCGGCCGGCGCTCGCACCACACCCGGGCTCACGCGGCGCGCCGTGCCACGGACCCGGGGGGGGACGCGCTCGCGGCCCCGGCCGATCCCCCTGGGGAGGCACGGGCGTTGGACGTGACCATCTGAGGAGGAGGCACCATGGACGTATCGGCCCTGAACGCGGCGACCCAGGCGGACGGCGGCAAGGATGGGCCCTGGAGCCCCGGCCGCGTGCCCCTGGCGGACTTCGACCAGTTCCTCCGGCTGTTCGTGGAACAGCTCAAGAACCAGGATCCCCTGAGCCCGATGGGGAACGAGGAGTTCATGGCCCAGACCGCCCAGTTCGCCGCCCTGGAGCAGATGGTCAACCTGAACCGGAAGGTGGACTCGGCTACGGCCGGCGCGGACCTGGTGGGACGGTTGAGCGCGGCCTCCCTGATCGGCAGCCGGATCGAGGCGGCGCCGGATGGGGAAGACGCCCACCCGGTCGCGGGCCGGGTGGAGGCGGTGGAGTTCGACCCCGCCCGGGGGATCCTGCTCTACCTGGAGGGGGGGGAGACGGTTGAGTTTCGGCACGTAACCCGGGTGGAACGCACCTGAATCCGACACGGAGGTGAGCCATGCTTCGTTCCCTGTACTCAGGAGTTTCCGGACTCCGGAACCACCAGCAGGCGATGGACGTCATCGGCAACAACATCGCCAACGTGAACACCCCGGGATTCAAGTCCAGCCGCGTGACGTTCATGGACACCCTGAGCCAAACCCTCCAGGGCGTGCAGCAGGCTCGCGCCACCATGGGTGGAAGAAACCCCATGCAGGTGGGCAGCGGCATGACCGTGGCGGCCATCGACAAGAACATGGGCCAGGGCTCGCTCCAGTCCACGGGCCGGAACCTGGACCTGGCCATCGAGGGCCGGGGGTTCTTCATCGTGGGAAACGAAGAGAACTACTACTACACCCGCCTGGGGGCCCTGTCGGTGGACGACCAGGGGAACCTGGTCACAAACACCGGGGAGCTCATCTACGGGTGGGTGGACACGAACCAGGACGGCGCCATCAGCTCCACCCAGGACGAACTCAGGTGGATCAACCTGGACCGACGGGGAGACGGCAAGATCACCAACGTGCTGGCCCATGTGGGCCCGGTGATCCCGGGTGCGAACGCGGGGGACGCCTCGCTCAGCGAGATCACGCCGGGCAGTTCCACGATCACGGACAAGTGGACGGTGGAGGCGATCAAGAATCCCGGTTTCGATCCGGATGACTCTTCAAAAGGACCGGCCGTGTACTTCACCGTGCGGGGGGAGAAGAGCGGGTATCTGAAGGACGCTTCGGGGAACAAGAGAACGTTCTCCGTGGGGGACAGCGTCACCTGGGATGTGCTGGGCGAGTTCACCATCAATGGCAACCAGCCCAAGCAGGCCTCCTACGACTTCTCCCTGGACGCCTCCAACGCCCTCAGCGTGAAGGCCGTGGACTTCGGGGCCGGGGGCAACGAGATCAGCCTGGAGTTCGTGAACGAAGGTCCCAGCCGGAGCCTGTCGGTGAGCGTGAGCGGCCAGCACATCCGCGTGGTGCTGGCCACCGACGCCTCTGGGGTGGTCACGAGCGATCTGGGGGACGTGATCGAGGCGATCAACCGGAGCGACCGGGCCTCGGCCCTCGTTCGGGCCTCCGCGTCGGGCCTGACCGAGGCCCAGCTCGGCCCCTCGGGCAAGCCCGACCGGGTGCGCATCCTCAGCAAGGACGGCGGGGCCTGGACCGTCAGCCTCGTGAACAGCACCACCGGAAACAGCAGCGTGAACGTGTCGGTATCGGGGAGCACCATCACCGTGGACCTGGCTGACGACGGCTCCAACGTCACCAGCACGTGGGCCGACGTGATCGAGGCGATCAACAGCCACGAAGAGGCCTCCAAGCACATCGTCGCGGCCCGGGGGGACGGGTACGTGGCGGAGGTGGCCGACACGTGCTCGGCGAGCCTGTCCTCGGGCACGGGCACGGACGACCTCACGAGCACGATGTCGGAGTTCTCCAAGCAATACCTCCAGAACGGGGCCGGCCCGGACGTGGGGGACAGTTTCACCTTCTCCACCACGGCGCCCGGCGGGGCCACGGTGGAGAACCTCACGATCACCCGGGACGGAACGATCATCGGCACGTTCGACAACGGATCCACCGAGGAACTGGCCCGTATCGCCATCGCCAACATCCCGAACCCGGAGGGCCTGTTCTCCCTGGGAGGGGGCAAGTTCGCGGAGACGCCCACCTCGGGCACCGGATTTCCCCCGGTGCAGGCCGGGACCCAGGGGGGGGGCACGATCGCCTCGGGCTACCTGGAGATGTCCAACGTGGACCTCACCCGGGAGTTCACGGACATGATCGTGGTCCAGCGGGGGTTCCAGGCCAACTCCCGCATCATCACCACGAGCGACGAGATGCTCCAGGACCTGCTGGCCCTCAAACGGTAAAGTTCGCCGGCGGCGAGGCGATGAGAAGAGGGGACGCCCCGCGCGTCCCCTCTTGCCTTGTTTGCATCCGGATGCCGTGGTAAAGGAAGAACGCCATGGGCAAGAAGAAACTGCTTCTCATCGGCGGGGGGGTGGTTCTGCTGGCCGCGCTGGGCGGCGGGGGTTTTTTCGCCTACAAGACGTTCCTTGCGCCCGCCCCCCCCCCTGAGGAGGAGCAGCAGCCCGAGGAACCGCCCGCGCCCAAGGTCACCATGGGCCCGGTCTACCCCCTGGATCCGTTCCTGGTGAACCTGGCGGATCCGGGACGGCCGCGGTTCCTCAAGGTGGTGATCCAGCTGGAGCTGAGCGGCGAGGAGGTGAGCGCGGAACTGGACACCCTCCGGCCCAAGGTGCGGGACGCGCTGCTTACGCTCCTGTCGAGCAAGACCTCTGCGGACCTCGTGAGCATCGCGGACAAGGAGCGGTTGCGCAACGAGATCATCCACCGGCTCAACTCGTTTCTCTCCACGGGCCAGGTGAAGGAAGTGTACTTCACCGAGTTTGTGGTCCAGTAGGAGGCCCATGGCTGACTCCCGCTCCGGCAGGTCCCCCCAGCCGGTCGATCCCCCGCCCCTAAGGGACTGGGGGATGCTCAACGACGTGCCGTTCCGCCTCACGGTGGAGATCGGCCGCACCCGCATGCGGGTGCGGGATCTCCTGGCGCTGGAGCAGGGTTCCCTGGTGGTCACCAACAAGCTTTCGGGCGAGCCCATGGACATCAGCCTGAACGGGGAGATCTTCGCCCGGGCCGAGATCATCATCATCAAGGACCGGCTGTGGGCGCGCCTGACCAAGATCGTGGGTGGGGAGCGGTGAGACGGTTCCTGGCGTGGGTTCTCCTGGCGGTGATGGCCTCGCCGGCCTTGGCGGGCCGGGCGGTGGTGGACTGGGAGTACGGCTACGTGAATGTGCGGAAGGGCCCCTCCACCGCCGCCGAGCGGGTGGGCCGGATCAGCCGCGGGGCCGAGGTGGAGACCCTGGCGGAGCGCCGGGGGTGGGTGAGGATCCGGAGGGGGGAGCTCGAGGGATGGGTCACGGCCCGGAGCCTGAAGCCGGCTCCGCCGTTTCCTGAGCCGGTCACAGCCTCTCCTGCGGCAGGGCGCGCGGAAGCAGGGCCTGCCTCCCGCGTGGAGGAGGGCGCGCCGGAGGGCCCTGCCGCGTCCGGGGGCGGCGCGCCGTCCCTTCCGAAACGGGCGGCCCCGCCTCCGCCGGCCGGTGGAGACCGCGGGCGTTCCGTCCCCCAGCCCCCGGGCCCGCCGGACCAAAGGGGCCGGACCGGCACGGGATATCTTTCCGAATACCTGGACGCCGAGGAACCGCCTGCCGCACCGGCTGAGGGCGGCTGGCTTCGGTTCGCCTCGGGCCTGTTCCTGGTGCTCGCCCTCATCGTGGGGGCGGGGTGGGCGGTGCGGTGGCTGCTGGGGCG
>CAZBGL010000153.1:0-3950 GCA_964491375.1 uncultured Thermodesulfobacteriota bacterium
GTCGAACACCTGCATCCGGTACATCCCCACGTTGTACCGGCCCGTGTCCGGGTCGCGGGTGATCACGCACGGGAGCGTCACGAACGGCCCGGCATCGCCCGGCCAGCAGGTGAGCACGGGAAGGCGGGTCAGGTCCACCGCGTCGCCCCGCAGCACCACCTCCTGGCACGGCGGCCGGCCCCGGTACCGCCGGGGCGCGAGCCCCCGGAGTTCGGCGAGCCTCGGCAGCATCCGCAGTCCCTCCAGGGCGCCCCGCGGGGGCGCCGTGCGCAGCCACGCCCGGATCCGGTCGGCCACGTGCTCCACGTCGTCCACACCCAGGGCCAGGGCCATGCGGCGCCGGCTGCCAAAGGCGTTCGCCAGCACCGGGATGTCGAATCCGGCGGGGCGCTCGAACAAGAGGGCCTTCCCCCCGCCGGACTGCTTCATCACGATGTCCGCGGCGGCCGGGATCTCCAGGTGGGGCGACAGGGGGTCGCGCACCCGCACCAGTTCTCCGGCGCGTTCCAAGACCTGGATGAACTCCCGCAGGGATCGGTGGGCTCGCATGGGGGCTGCTTGACCGGCAACCGGCGCGGCCGGTAGGCTACCGCCGCCCGGAACGGAAAGGAGCCATGAAAAGAATAGACTCTAACAGAGCGCCGAGCCGGGTGTCCACCCGTCGACCCGTGTACCGAGGCGAGGTGGTGGACCTGGGGATCGAGCGGGTGGATCTCCCCGGCGGGGGCCGCCTGGACCTGGAAGTGGTGCGCCACCCCGGCGGGGCCGCCGTGGTGGCCGTGGACCGCCGGGGTCGGGTGTGCCTGATCCGCCAGTACCGCCACGCGGCCGGCGGGTGGATCTGGGAGATCCCCGCCGGAAAGCGGGCCCCGGGCGAGGATCCGCTGGAGACGGCCCGCCGTGAGCTGGCCGAAGAGGCCGGCGTGCGCGCCCGCACATGGCTCGCCCTGGGCTCGATCCTGCCCACCCCGGGGTTCTGCGACGAGGAGGTGTTCCTGTTCCTGGCCCGGGACCTGGAGCCCTGCGGCACGGACCACGGCACCCACGAACTCATCGAGGTCCACTGGGTGGACCTCGATGAGGCCCGGGAGCGGGCCCTGCGGGGGGATCTGCGCGACGCCAAGACCGTGGTGGGGCTCCTGCGGGCCGCGGGCGTGGAGGCTCCGCCGTGAGCCGCCCCCTGCGGGTGGGCCGGATCGGGTTCGCCAACTGCACGCCCCTGTACCTCGCCCTGGAGGAGGGGGGCGCCCCCGGGGTGGCGTTCGTGCACGGCGTGCCCACCGAGCTCAACCGGCTGCTCCGGGAGGGCGGGATCGACCTGGCCCCCTCCTCGTCGGTGGAGTACCTCGAACGACCGGACCTTTACGGGTTCCTGCCGGACCTGTCCATCTCGTCCATCGGGCCCGTGGCCTCGGTGCTCCTGTTCAGCCGGCTTCCCCTCGAACGGCTCGGCGGGCGCCGGGTGGGCCTTTCGCCGGCGTCGGCCACCTCGGTGCTGCTCCTCCGGGTGCTGCTGGAAGCCCGCCTGGGCGTGCGGCCCGCCTACGGCCCGCCCGGGCACGGCGAGGACGCGGTGCTGTGGATCGGCGACCGGGCGCTGAAGGAGGCCCGCACCGGCGGCTGGCCCCACGTGTACGACCTGGGGGATCTCTGGTACCGCCACACCGGCACGCCGTTCGTGTTCGCCCTGTGGATCTGCCGGCGCGAGGTGTTCGAGGCCAGGCCCGGCGTGGTCCGGGCGTTCTACCGGGCGCTCGTGGAGGCCCGGCACCGGGCCTACCGGGCGTTTCCGCGCCTGGCCCGCCGGGCGCCCGAGGCGGCGTGGATGGGCGAGGCGGACCTCCTGGACTACTGGCAGACCATCTCGTACGACCTCACCGCGTGGCACCTGGAGGGGTTGCGCCGGTTCGCGGCCGAGGCCGCGGCCCTGGGGCTCTTGCCGGGGGTGCCCGCCCTGGAGCCGCTCCGGGTGGAGGAGGGGGCGTGAAGACCACCCGCCCGGTGCCCCCCTGGCGGGTGGACCTCGCCCTGGCCGCGGTGGTGCTCCTGTGGTCCCTCAACTTCGTGATCCTCAAGGCCGTCATGCCCCGGTTCGAACCCGTGGCCCTGGCCGCGGTGCGGTTCGCGAGCATCGCCGCGCTGTTCGAGGCGTTGCTCCGGCTGCGGGGGGGCGGGGAGCGGATCGCCCCGGCCGACCGGCGGGCCTTCGCGCTCTCGGCCCTGGCCGGCTACACCCTGTACCAGGGCCTGTTCGTCGTGGGGCTGAGCCAGACCTCGGCGTTTTCCACGGCCCTCATGATCAACACGGGCCCGCTGTGGGCCGCCGTGATCCTCACGGCCGCCCGCATCGAGCCGATCACGGCCCGCCAGTGGGCCGGCGTGGTGCTGGCGCTCGCGGGCCTGGGCGTGTACCTGGGCCCCCGGCTCGTCACCGGGGCGCCGGCCGGCCTGGGCGACCTCCTGGGGCTGGGGGCCGCGGTCTCCTGGACGGTGTACGGCATTCTCAACCGGCCGCTCCTGGGCCGGTACAGCGCGTTCTTCCTGACCACCCGCACGTTCCAGATCGGCGCGGCCGGGTTCCTGCCGTTCGCCCTTCCTGCGGTGCTCCGCCAGGACTGGACCGGGGTGGGCTGGGCCGGCTGGGCCGCCGTGGGCTACTCCGTGGTGTTCCCCATCGTGGTGGCCGTGAGCCTGTGGAACTGGGCGATCCGGCAGCGGGGCGTGGCCCGCACCGTGATCTACCAGTACCTGGTGCCCGTGGCGAGCGGGGTGCTCTCGTGGGTGCTGCTGGGCGAGTCCTTCGGCCCCTGGAAGCTGGCCGGCGCGGCCCTGGTGCTCGTGGGCGTGGCCCTGAGCCGGCGGGTGTAGGGCAAAAAAAGAGCCCCCGGGGGAACGGGGGCTTGGGGGAAGAGGCCTCGCGATAGGAGGCTCGGCGAACGGTCCGTGTGGGGTCTGTGGGGCCGTTCGTTGCCCTGGATCTGTAGCAACGGGTGTGCCAGCCCGGTAACGCCCGGAAGACGGGGCTCCCCGGGTTCAAAACCACACGGAACGTGCGTTTTGGCGCACTCCGGGCCGCGTCATATCGCGCTGTGGCGTCTGCCGGGCCCGCTGTCGGAGCGGTGGGCCAGTGCGGTGGAGTCCTCCGGGTCGTTTTCCTGGAACCCGACTTCGCCCGACGCCCCCCACCACGGGGAACGGGGGCCCCGGTTTCCCCACCAGAGCGGGCCGCTCGGAAGCTTACCTTTCGCGAGCCTTCGTCGGGGGGAGGCGGCACAGTTCCACCATCCCGGCCACCCGGTCCGGTGGCCCGAGAACGAAAAGCACGTCGCCGGCACGCAGCTCCATGTCCGCCGCGGGGTTTACCTCGATTTCCGAGCCACGGCGCACGGCGAGTACGGTCACCCCATGGCGCCTCCGGAGTTCGGCCTGCGCCAAAGAACGTCCGGCCAGAGCGGAGCCCTCGGCTACTTTGAAGGTCACGATCTCAATATGGGGTAGCTGGAGCTTCATATCGTCCACCGAGACCCGAGGGCCAGAAAGCGTGCGAAGCATTTCGTAGCCGTCGGCCCGAACGGCCGCCACGAGGCGCTCGATCTCGTCCCTCGGCACGAGGTATTTCGTCAGGACGCGGGTGAATATCTCCACCGAAGTCTCGAATTCCTCGGGGATTACCTCGTCGGCTCCCAGACCGTGGAGATCCTGCATTTCCTGCACGTAGTGGGTCCGGACGATCAAATGCGTCTTGGGATTCAGGCGCCGGACCGCCTCGGTGATCCGGCGGGTGGCCGTAGGGTCGTTGATCGCTACGACCACCACCCGGGCCTGCGACACGTCGGCGTGTTCCAATACCGTCTGTTGAGTGGCGTCACCGTAGCAGATGGGTTCGCCTCGGGCCCGCTCCGTGCGCACGGTATCCGGGTTCATCTCGATCACCACATAGGGAATGCCTG
>CAZBGL010000154.1:0-3226 GCA_964491375.1 uncultured Thermodesulfobacteriota bacterium
TTCCCCCACCACGAGAACGAGATCGCCCAGGCCGAGGCGCTCACGGGCAGGCCGTTCGTGCGCTACTGGATGCACAACGGGTTCGTGAACATCGACCAGGAGAAGATGTCCAAGAGCCTGGGCAACTACTTCACCATCCGCGACGTCCTGAAGACCGTGCATCCCGAGGTGCTCCGGGCGTTCCTGCTGGGCCACCACTACCGGAGCCCGGTGGACTACAGCGACCGGGCCCTGCACGACGCGGCCGCGGGCCTGGACCGGCTGTACGGGCTCCTGGACCGGATCGAACGGGTGCTCGAGGGCCGAGAGGTCCCCGGCCAGGTGCCCGTGGCCGAGCTGGGCGACGGGGCCCGGGCGGTGCACGAGGCCGTGCTGGGTCTGTTCTACCAGTTCGAGAGCGCCATGAACGACGACTTCAACACGGCCGAGGCCCTGGGCCACGTCCACCGGTGCGCCCGCGAGGTGGGGGCGTTCCTCCACGAGGGCTTCGACCCCGTGCCCAAGAACCTGGCCGTGGTGCGCTACGCGGCCGAGAGCCTCCGGAAGGTGGGGGCGGTGCTGGGGCTCCTCCAGGAGCGGCCGGCGGACTACATGGAGGCCCGGCGCCGCACCGGCGCGGCGAGCCTGGGCGTGGACGTGACCTGGGTGGAGGCCAAGATCGCGGAGCGGGCCGCGGCCCGCAGGGCCAAGGACTGGGCCACGGCCGACCGCATCCGCGACGAGCTGGCCGAGCGGGGGATCGTGCTGGAGGACGGCCCGGACGGAACCCGGTGGAAGGTCAAGTAGGGGGCTTCCGGCGTTCCCGCCCTCCAGCCTCCCGGCGTCCAACATGTCCTCGTTCCGCCTCGTCACCGAGTTCGAGCCCCGGGGCGACCAGCCCCGGGCCATCGAGGAGCTGGTCCGGGGGCTCGAGCAGGGCCTCCGGCACCAGGTGCTCCTGGGGGTCACGGGCTCGGGAAAGACCTTCACCATCGCCAACGTGGTGGCCCGGGTCAACCGGCCCACGCTGGTGATCGCCCCCAACAAGACCCTGGCCGCCCAGCTCTACGCCGAGTTCAAGGCCCTGTTCCCGGACAACGCGGTCGAGTACTTCGTCAGCTACTACGACTACTACCAGCCCGAGGCGTACATCCCGGAACAGGACCTCTACATCGAGAAGGACTCCTCCATCAACGACCGCATCGACCGGCTGCGCCACGCGGCCACCCACGCGCTGCTGACCCGCCGCGACGTGCTGATCGTGGCGAGCGTGTCGTGCATCTACGGCCTGGGAGACCCCGAGTCCTACCAGGAGATGGTGCTCTACCTGGAGCAAGGGGTGGAGGTGGACCGGGACCGGGTGCTCCGCAAGCTCGTGGACCTCCAGTACCAGCGCAACGACGTGGACTTCCACCGGGGCACCTTCCGGGTGCGGGGCGACGTGGTGGAGATCTTCCCGGCGTACGAGGACGAGCACGCGGTGCGGGTGGAGTTCTTCGGCGACGAGATCGAGGCCCTGTACCTGGTGGACCCCCTGCGGGGCCGGCGGGTGGGGCGGCTCCGGAGCATCCTGGTGCCCCCGGCCAGCCACTACGTGACCCCCCGCGACGTGCTCGAGCGGGCCATCCGCTCGATCCAGGAGGAGCTGCGGGAGCGCCTGGCCGAGTTGCGCGCCCAGGGAAGGCTCCTGGAGGCCCAGCGCCTGGAGGAGCGTACCCTGTTCGACATCGAGATGCTCCAGGAGATGGGCTACTGCACCGGCATCGAGAACTACTCGCGCCACCTCACGGGCCGCGCGCCGGGCGAGCCGCCGCCCACGCTCCTCGACTACTTTCCGGACGACTTCCTCCTGGTGGTGGACGAGAGCCACGTGACCATCCCCCAGTTGGCCGGCATGTACCGGGGCGACCGGTCCCGGAAGGAGACCCTGGTGGAATACGGGTTCCGGCTGCCGTCGGCCCTGGACAACCGGCCGCTGCGGTTCGACGAGTTCGAGGCCCGGGTGAACCAGGCCATCTACGTGTCGGCCACGCCCGGTCCGTACGAGCTGGAAAAGGCCCGGGGTCGGGTGGTGGAGCAGATCATCCGGCCCACGGGCCTGGTGGACCCCGAGATGGAGGTGCGGCCCGCCCGCACCCAGGTGGACGACCTGCTGGAGGAGATCCGGCGCACCGTGGAGCGGGGCGAACGGGTGCTGGTGACCACGCTCACCAAGCGCATGGCCGAGGATCTCACCCGGTACTACGCCGACCTGGGGGTGAAGACGGTGTACCTGCACTCCGACATCGACACCCTCGAGCGGGTGCGCATCATCCGGGACCTGCGGCAGGGCAGGCACGACGTGCTCGTCGGCGTGAACCTGCTGCGCGAGGGCCTGGACATCCCCGAGGTGAGCCTGGTGGCCGTGCTCGACGCGGACAAGGAGGGATTCCTCCGGAGCGAGACCAGCCTCATCCAGACCGCCGGCCGGGCCGCCCGGAACGTGCACGGCCGGGTGATCCTGTACGCCGACCGGGTCACGGGCTCCATGCGGCGCGCCCTGGACGAGTGCCGCCGCCGCCGCGAGATCCAGCTCGCCTACAACCGGGCCCACGGGATCACGCCCGAGAGCGTGGTGAAGCGGATCGACGACGTACTGTCCTCGGTGTACGAAATGGACTACGTCACCGTCCCCCTGGCGGCCGAGGAGGAGGCCCCCTACGGGAGTCCCGAAGAGATCGAGCGGCGCATCGGGGAGCTGCGGCGGAAGATGCTCGAGGCGGCCGCCGACCTGGAGTTCGAGAGGGCGGCGGAGTACCGGGACGAGATGCGCCGGTTGGAGGCGTTGGCCCTCCGGCTGTTTCCCGAGGCCGGGGAGGTCCCGTGATTTTAGTATGGCTCAAATTTTTCATTCTTGCTGAAAAAAGGGCCGGGTGCTAGGATTCCGCCGGCCCGGGAAACGGCGTGTACATCCGCGGGGAGGAGGGACATCATGGCACGGAACAAGATCACGATCGTGGGCGCGGGGTTCGTGGGAGCCACGGCGGCGCACTGGGCGGCCGCCAAGGAGCTGGGCGACATCGTGCTGGTGGACATCGTGGAGGGCGTACCCCAGGGCAAGGGTCTGGACCTGATGCAGGCCGGCCCGGTGGAGGGGTTCAACGTCCGGGTCACCGGCACCAACGGGTACGGGGAGACCGCGGGTTCGGACATCGTGATCGTCACGGCCGGGCTTCCCCGCAAGCCCGGCATGAGCCGCGACGACCTC
>CAZBGL010000155.1:0-18661 GCA_964491375.1 uncultured Thermodesulfobacteriota bacterium
GACCCGGCCGTCCACGGGAATCCGCTCGCCCGGCCGCACCCGGATCTGATCGCCCACCTCCACCTCGTCCACGGGCACCTCCACCTCGGTGCTGTCCCGCAGCACCCGGGCGGTTTTGGGCCGCAGGTTCATGAGCTTGCGGATGGCCTCGCCGGTCCGGCCCTTGGCCGCCGCCTCCAGGGTGCGGCCGAGCAGGATGAACGCGAGAAGGAGCCCCGCGGTCTCGTAGTACAGCGGGCCTTCGCCCCGAACGGTCTGGTACAGGCTGTAGAGGTAGGCCGTGCCCGTACCCACGGCCACCAGGCTGTCCATGTTGGGGGAGAGGCGCCACAGGGCCCGGGCGCCGTTGGCGTAGAAGCTCCAGCAAGCGAGGACGACGGGCGTGCACAGGGCGAACTGGACCCAGGCCATGGTGGCCGCGGGCCAGGGGGGCACCGGGAGGCCCACCATTTCGCCCATGGCCAGGTACAGGAGCGGCAGGGCGAACGTCCAGGACACGGCGAGCCGGATCCGCAAGCCCTGCGACGCTTCCCCCGCGTCCCGGGAGGGGACATTGCGCGTCCGGACGAGCTCGGCGCCGTAGCCCGCGGCCCGGACCGCGTCCACCATGCGGGACACGCGGCTCCGGGCGGGGTCGTAGGCGATCCGGGCCCGGCCCTGGGCCAGATCCACGGTCACGGACAGGACCCCTTCAACCGAGCGCAGGGCCTCCTCCACCCGGGCCGCGCACGCCCCCGAGGCCATGCCCGTGACCCGGAACTCCACCGTGCGCTCGGCCCCTTCCTCGCGCACGTCGTACCCAGCGTCCCGGACGACCCGCCGGAGCGCTTCCGGATCCACCCGGCCCGGGTCGTAGGCCACGTACGCCTTGGAGGCCGCGAAGTTGACGTTGGCCGCGGCCACCCCGGGCACCGACCGCAGAGCCCGTTCCACAGCGGCCGCACACGAGGCGCAGCTCATGCCGGTGATCTCCAGGACCTCGCGGACGCCTTCCCTTGGGTGCCCGGACACCCCGGAGGCGCGTCCGCCTTCCGGGTGTGCCGGGCCCTCCCGGAACGCCCGGAGCACCCCTTCCGGGTCGGCCCGGAAGCGCTCCCGGCACTTGGGATGGCAGAAACAATACGTGCGTCCCTCGTGTTCAGCCGTGCCTCCCGGAGGCGAAGAGGGGTCCACCGCCATGGAACACACGGGATCGACAGCCCGGTCCATCCGGATCCTCCGTTTTTTCCATGCAAGGATCGGGGCGCCCGGCCATCTTACGCATCCGCACGCCTCGGGTGAACCGCAACGTATCCACCGACTCCCGCCCCCGGGACCCCCCTCACCAGGGGGTGCGGTCACGCCGCATGCGATCCCGCTGCGGCAACCCGCTTGCTCCGGTCCCGCTTGCAGCAGCCGGCGGGATCGCGCACCATGTGCCCGCACCGTCGTTGGGGAGGAAGCGGGATGGCGGATACGGAGCCTGGCTGGTCCACCCTACCCGATCCCGAGGCGTACCGTTTCCGCGCCCTCCATCCCAGAGTCCACCTGGGCACGGCCAGCGACCGGTACGCCGGATGGCTCGGCCAGATCTACACGCCCGAGCGCTACCGGGGGCGGATCACCCGCCGCATCCGCCGGCTGGGCGGGCGCCGATTCGTGGAGGCGGTGCTCCCCGTGGAAAGCGTTCTGGAGTACTTCGAGCACTTCGAGGTGCTGGAGATCGACTTCACGTTCTACCGTCCCCTCCTGGACCCGGAGGGCCGACCCACCTCTTCGCTGCGGGCCCTGCGGGAGTATGCCCGCCGCATGGGGCCAGGCGACCGGCTGATCCTCAAGGCTCCCCGGGAGTTCTTCGCGCGGAGGGTTCGGCGGGACGACCGGATGGAGTTGAATCCCTCGTACCTGGACGCCGAGGGGTTCGGTCGGCGTTTCTACGAGCCCGCCCGGGGCGTGCTCGGCGACCGGCTCGGGGGCATCGTGTTCGAGCAGGAATACCAACGTGCAGCCGCCCGCACCCCGCCTGCCGAACTCGCAGACGAGCTGGATCGATTCTTTCGGGCGATCCCCGGGGACGTGATCTATCATGCGGAGCTCCGCACCCCGTCGTACCTGGCCCGCCCGGTGTTGGACGCGCTGGAGGCCCGCGGCGTGGGGCTCGTGTTCTCCCACTGGACCTGGCTCCCGCCCCTGAGGGAACAGTTCCGGCGCACCGGCCGAAGGTTCACGAACCGGGGTGGTCGATGCCTGATCCGGCTCATGACGCCGCGTGAGGTCCGGTACGAGGATGCCTACCTCAGGGCATACCCGTTCGACCGGTTGGTGGAGGGCCTGATGTCGCCGGACATGATCGGGGACGTCGTGGGGATCGTGCGCGAGGCGGCGGCCCGGGGGGTGCACGCCGACGTGGTGGTGAACAACCGGGCAGGGGGCAACGCGCCGGAAATCGCCCGCCTCATCGGCCTGGCCCTGACACGATGACCACGGCCCCTGTGGGGCCCGGGAGCCCGGTCAGACCGCCTCGTCGATCATGGACTTGACGGCCCGCTCCACTTCCTCGGCTACGGGCTGCAGGGCCTCGGACCCGGGGAACGTGCGCAAGAGCGCCGTGGGCAGGAGCGTACCGATCCGGGTCTTCCCCTCCTCCTCGTACACCGAGATCCGGCAGGGAAGCGCCGTACTCACCGACATGTTGGCCGTAAGCACCTGGGACGCTCGATGGGGGTTGCAAACCTCCAGGATGCGACACGCGTGGGGGAAATCCACCCCTTTCTCCCGCATCTTGGCCTGGAGGTCGTAGGTATGGAGCACACCGAATCCGTGACGTTTCACCGCCTCGGCCAGGTCCCGTTCGGCTCGTTCCACGGTCTTGTCCGTCTCTTTCACGTACAGCATCGGGCAACCTCCCTTCAGCGGACATAGCCGTGCTCCAGGTTGAGAATGGAGTCGCGCTCTCCGATGTAGTCGTTGAACACGCTTTCAAAGTCGAAGCTCAGACCCGCCTCGATCCGGTGTTCCTCGCCGTAACCCACCGCCCGGGCCAGGTCACCGGACCGATCGGTATACCGGTACTGGGGCAGGAACTCCACGCCGTCGCCCAGGCGGTAGCGTACCGTGGGCGCCAGACTCCACTCCCCGGCGTCCGCATCGCGGTAGTCCTTGTAACCCGCCGTGAGTGCCGCCCGCCACACCCCGCCGGCCACAAATGCATATTTCCATGTGTCGCTGCCGGCGTTGACCTTCTGGGCATCCCATCCCACTCCCACCTGGCGGAGCGGCCCCCCTTGGTCTCCGCATCCAGCTTGCCGAGCCGCACGAGGAGCATGCGTTCCTTCATGCGCCGGAGCATGGCGTTGAGCTCCTCTCGCACGAAGTCGATCTCCCCAGCTCGTGGGAATGAGGCAGTTCCGGAGGAGCCACAAGGGCCACTCTCCCCTCGGGTGGGATCTTGGGCACGGCCGCCTGGGCCTTGGCTGCCAGATCCGCTGCGGCCGCGCCCGCTGCCACAGCCAGGCCGGTTTTCAGAAACGCCCGCCTTGGGAGGCCGTGTGGTTTGTCCAGCGCCCCATCGCCCTTCCGGGGCCCCTCCGCGTCGGCCATGGTGTGACCCTCCTCTCTCCGGTTCATGCCGTGGAAGTTCCGAGGCCAGGGGTCAAAGAAGCCGGAGCCTGCGAAGCCTCAGAGCGTTACCCACCACCGAGACCGAGCTGAAGCTCATGGCCGCCGCCGCAATCATAGGGCTCAAAAGCAGTCCGAAGGCCGGATAGAGCGCCCCTGCCGCCACGGGCACCCCCACCGTGTTGTACGCGAACGCCCAGAACAGGTTCTGTCCGATGTTCCTCATGGTGGCCCGGCTGAGCCTGCGGGCCCGGACGATCCCCCGGAGGTCGCCCTTGACCAGGGTGACCCCGGCGCTCTCCATGGCCACATCGGTGCCGGTACCCATGGCGATCCCGATGTGGGCCTGGGCGAGCGCAGGGGCGTCGTTGATGCCGTCCCCCGCCATGGCCACAAACCGTCCCTCGTCCTGGAATCGCTTGACCACGCTGGCCTTGTCCTGGGGCAGGACCTCCGCCACCACCTCGTCGATGCCCAGTTTGCGCGCCACGGCTTCGGCGGTGGTGCGGCTGTCGCCGGTGAGCATGACGACCCGGATCCCGTCGGCGTGGAGTTCGCGAATCGCCTCGGGCGTGGTCTCCTTGATGGGGTCGGTGACACCCACGAGACCGGCCGCCCGACCCTCCACGGCCAGGAACATGACGGTCTGCCCCTCGGCCCGCAGTTCCTCGGCCCGCTGCGCCAACGGGCCGGGATCCACGCCCAGTTCCCGCAAAAGGCTCACCGTGCCCAGGGCGACCTCCACGCCCTCCACCCGGCCTTTGACGCCCTTGCCCGTGACCGACTCGAACAACTCCACGGGGGCGAGCCCCACCCCCCGTTCCTGCGCCCCGCTCACGATGGCCGCGGCCAGGGGGTGCTCACTCGCCCTCTCAAGGCTCGCCGCCAGCCGCACCAGTCTCTCTGGATCCATGTCATCGGTCGGTTCCACAGTGACGAGCCTGGGCTTGCCCTCCGTGAGGGTCCCGGTCTTGTCCACCACCAGGGTGTCCACCTTGCGCATGTGCTCGATGGCCTCGGCGTTCTTGAACAGGACCCCCACGGTGGCACCCTTGCCGGTGGCCACCATGATGGACATGGGCGTGGCCAGTCCCAGAGCGCAGGGGCACGCGATGATGAGCACGGCCACGGCGTTGATCAGGGCGTGGGCCAGACGGGGCTCCGGCCCGATCCATGCCCACACGGCAAACGTGATCGCGGCCGAGAAAATCACGGCAGGCACGAAATATCCGGCCACCTGGTCGGCCAGTTTCTGGATCGGGGCACGGCTGCGCTGGGCCTCGGCCACCATGCGGACGATCTGGGCCAGCAGGGTCTCCGAGCCCACGCGCTGGGCCTCCATCACGAACGAGCCGGTGCCGTTCACCGTGGCACCGGTCACCCGGTCACCCGGCCCCTTCTCCACCGGAATGGGTTCTCCGGTGATCATGGACTCGTCCACGCTGGAGTGACCTTCCACCACCACACCGTCCACCGGAACCTTCTCACCGGGCCGAACACGTAGCCGGTCACCGGGCTCGACGTGTTCCAAGGGCACGTCCTTCTCGGCACCGTCCGGCAGCACCACACGGGCCGTCTTGGGGGCCAGCCCCAGGAGGGCCCGGATGGCCGCCCCGGTCTGGCTCCGGGCCTTGAGTTCCAACACCTGTCCCAGGAGCACCAGGGTCACGATCACGGTGGCCGCCTCGAAGTACACGGCAACCTGGCCAGCCTCGTCACGGAACGAGGCCGGGAAGATGTCCGGGAACAGCGCCGCGATCACGCTGTACGCATACGCCACCCCCACCCCCAGGCCGATGAGGGTGAACATGTTGAGGCTTCGGTTGACCACCGATTGCCACCCCCGAACGAAAAAGGGCCATCCGCCCCACAGCACCACCGGGGTGGCCAGAAGGAGTTCCATCCAGGTGAGAAACCGGGGCGACGCGAACGCCTCCAGCGGCCGACCGGGCAACAGATCCACCATGGCGATCGACACGACGGGCACCGTGAGCACCAGGCTCACCCAGAAACGCCGCCGCATGTCCACGAGTTCCGCGTTCTCCTCCGCCTCGGCCGACGGCGTGCGCGGCTCCAGGGCCATCCCGCAGATGGGGCACGAACCGGGCTCGGTCCGCACCACCTCGGGATGCATGGGGCACACATATTCCGTGGGCCCCACGCCGGACACCTGGGACATCGGCGGCTCCAACGCCATTCCGCACTTGGGGCAGGCGCCCGGCGCCTCGGCGATCACTTCCGGATGCATGGGGCAGGTGTATCGGCCCCGGGGAGGGGTTTCGCCGGGCTTCCCCGAGGATTTCGAGAAAGCCTCCGGGTCGGCCCGGAATTCCGCGAGGCAGTGCGCGCTGCAGAAGAGGTAGGTGCGTCCGTTGTGCTCGGCCCGGAGTTCCGGGTCGCCGGGCACGGCCATGCCGCACACCGGATCGCGGTGTTCTTCGTGTTCCTCCTCGGAACCGGGAACGGCCTTTTCGTGATGGTGAAGGTGGGTTTCGTCGGGCATGGAACTTCTTCCTCCCGCAGTCAACCGAAGGCCCCTGTTGTCGGCACCCCAAAAAAATGCAATCCCCTTGCCGGAACACGAGGGAACGGCCTTTACCGGGCCTCCGTGGGTTCGGGTCCGGGCAAGAACGAGGAAGTCCTCGTTCCATCGGGGCTCAAGGAAGCGAAGGCTGTAGAATGGTCAACAGGTCGTGACGAATACTCCCCACCCCCGGAGGGGGGCTCAGCCAGAGCGAAGAGAGAACACCGTGGGACGGACCTGGAATCGTCTGATGGCGAAGATCTTCACCCGCTTCCCGTCTCTGGCCGCCCGGTGGGCCTGGACGATGGAAGCGAACCGCGCCTCGATCCCCTGGGCCGTGCCCCGGGTCCCCCTGCGGGAGGCCCGCGTGGCCCTGGTGACCACGGGCGGGGTCCACCTGCGGTCGCAGCCGCCGTTCGATATGAGCGACCCCGACGGCGATCCCACCTTCCGGGAAATACCGGCTGGGGTTTCCCACGAAGAACTCACGATCACCCACGACTACTACGACCACGCCGACGCCGACCGGGACGTGAACCTGGTGCTCCCGGTGGACCGGCTGCGGGAACTGGTGGACCACGCCGCTCTGGGATGCCTCCACTCCCCGCTCTACGGGTTCATGGGGCACATCGCCGGTCGCCACGTGGAGGCCCTGGTCCGGCGCCACGCGCCGGAGGTGGCCCGCAGGCTCCGGGCCGGAGGAGTCCACTACGCGCTCTTGGTGCCCGCCTGAGGGTTGTGCAACCGGTCCGTGGGACTGGTGGCACGGGAGATCGAACGGGTGGGGATCCCCACGGTGTCCCTCTCCATCGTGCGGGAGATCACAGAGAAGACCCCGCCTCCCCGGGCCCTGTACCTGCGCTTCCCCTTTGGGCACGCCCTGGGGGAGGCCGGCAACCCCAACCAGCACTTTGCCGTGCTGTACCGGGCGTTCCGGCTGCTCTTCCGTGCGGATCGCCCCGGAACCATCGAAGAGGCGGGCCTGCGGTGGCGCCGGGAACGTCACGACCCGCCGGATTGGGAGGCCTTCCGGGCGATGGCCCCCGCGCCGCCGGCCGCTCCCGATCCCTGATCCACCCCTGGACGATCTCCCTCCTGCCCCCATTATTTTTTATCTTGACGCTCAATAATATTTGTGAGATCGTCTCTAAAAATTGACATATATATGGCATTTTATCTCCTTGGAAGGCGTGATATGCCGATCAAGCCTTCGGAGTTCTACACGCCCAAGGTCCTGGATGCACAACTCACGGGGATGATCAAGACGGTGGGCGAAAACGAGTTCTCGGCTCGCCTGAAGATCCCCGCGGGCATCCTCACCGCCGAGGTGCTGGAACACCTGGCCCGCATCTCCAGGGAGTACGGCCGGGGCGAGATCTATCTGACCCAACGTCTGGGCATGGAGGTTCCCGGTATCACGGGGGAACGGTTCCCCGCCGTGCGCGAGGCCCTGGCCCGCGCCGGCATCGCCCTGGCCGGCTGCGGGCCCCGGATGCGGTCCACCGCGTCGTGCAAGGGCACTGTGTGCCCCCACGGGAATCTGGACACGTTCCGCATCACCTGGGAAATCGACAGGCGGTTCAACGACGCCGAGGTCCTACCCCACAAGTTCAAGGTCGGGGTGGCGGGATGCGCCTCCACCTGCTCCAAGCCCCAGCTCAACGACGTGGGTCTCATGGGCGCGGCCGAACCCGAATGCGACCGGGAGGCGTGCACCGGCTGCGGGGTGTGCGTGGAGGCATGTCATCTCGGCGCCATCGAACTCCGGGACGGCAAGGCGGTCGTCGACCGGAGACGATGCGTCACGTGTGGCGACTGCATCAAGGCCTGCCCGCTCGACGCCATGAAGACCCTCCGGAGGGGGATCCACGTGTTCGCGGGGGGGCGGTGGGGCCGGGAGCGGCAGATCGGCGCCCAGATCGCCCGGTTCCTGACCGAGACCGAGGCCCTGGACACGGTGGGCCGCATCAAGGCGTGGTACCGGGACAACGGCCGCCCCAAGGAACGACTGGGCCAGAGCATCCTCCGGGTGGGGGTGCGGAGGTTCCAGGCGGAGGTCTTGGAGGGGATCCCCCGTGAGAAATGGGTGGAGATGACCCCCGAGGCGGAGGCCCGCTTTCAGGCGATGCGGTAGGAGCGCCAGCCGGGGCGGGGGTTGGAAGCTCCGGTGGGCCGGGGGAGGCGGCCTGCTTGCAGTACACTGAGTTTGTGGGACGAGGAGCGGCCTTGGCTCGGGTAGGAGTCGGTGGCCGTAGCCGGGAGGGCCCCCTGGCTCGGGCGGGCGCGAACACGCGGTATGCAACCTCGCCGCGGCAACCCGCCGCTCGGAAACGCCCGGTGAGCATCCTCGGGCTACGCCCTCGCCGCTTGGAAGCTTCAGGGCCGCGGCGATCGTAGGGGCCGCGCCCGCACCTCGCAGGGGGCCCTCCCGGCCGTACGATGTGCGGAGTTGCCCACGGCCCCGGGGCGAGTCGGGTTCGCAGCAGCAGGCCCGTTGGAAGACCAGGATCCTGGAAGGAAAAGCCATGCCGGAAAACGAGACCGTGCTCGACATCACAGGCGATGTGTGCCCCATGACCCTCGTGCGGGTCCGGATGGCCATGGACAAGATGCCCCCGGGGGGGTTTCTGCGCATTCTCATGGCCTCGGGTGAGCCCGTGGCCGGCATTCCCCGCACGCTCCGGGACGAGGGCCACGAGGTTCTCGGGATTGAGAAGCAGGGGGACGTCTTTTCGGTGAGGGTGCGGAAGAAGGCGTGAGCCTGTCCGAAGCCGAGATCCTCCGGTACTCGCGCCAGATCATCCTGCCCCAGGTGGGCGGCACCGGCCAGGAACGCCTGAAGGCGGCCCGGGTGCTCGTGGTGGGGGCCGGGGGGCTCGGCTCGCCCGCCCTCCTGTACCTGGCGGCCGCAGGGGTGGGCACTTTGGGCGTGTGCGACGGTGACGCGGTGGATCCCACGAACCTCCAGCGACAGGTGGTCCACGGCACCCCGGATGTGGGACGGCCCAAGGTGGACTCCGCCGCGGATGCGCTTCGCCGGCTCAACCCGGAAGTCTCGGTGCGCCGCCACCCCGAACGCCTTACGGCAGCCAATGCACTGAAGGTGCTCGCCCACTACGACGTGGTGGTGGACGGCACCGACACCTTTCCCTCCAAGTTCCTGGTGAACGACGCCTGTGTGGCCGCGGGCGTGCCCTACGTGTTCTCCGGGATCCTGGGCTTCGAGGGCCAGATCCTCACGGTGGTTCCCGGGGGCGGCCCGTGCTATCGGTGCTTTTTCCGGGAACCGCCTCCGCCCGGGTCGGTTCCCACCTGCGCCCAGGCGGGAATCCTCGGGCCGGTCGCCGGCGTGATGGGGAGCCTCCAGGCCCTGGAGGTGCTGAAGCTTCTCCTGGGGATCGGTGAACCGTTGGTGGGGCGGCTTCTTCTGTTCGACGGGTTGGGGCTTTCCTTCCGGGAGCTTCGGATCCACAGGGACCCCCGCTGCCCCGCTTGCCGGGATCCGCAACACCGCCGGCCCCTTGTGGACGAGCCCGCCGGCACGTGCCGCCGCTGAGCGAAAAGGGCCGGGCTGGGTCTCCGCACGTGGAGTTGCCCCGGTTTCGTGGACAGGTTAGGGCTTGCACTTTCAAGCGGCCTTCAGGGCCCGCTTCTCGTACTCTGACGGCGACAGGCACCCCAGCGCCGAGTGCCGCCGGTGCGGGTTGTACCAACCCTCGATGTACTCGAACACCCCCATCCGAGCCTCTCGGGGGTCGGCGAACGTCACCCGCCCCGGCAACTCGCACTCCAACGTCGCAAAAAAGCCCTCGCACAGCGCGTTGTCATAACAGTCCCCCACCGACCCCATCGAAAGACGGATCCCCAGCTCTCCACACCGCTTCCCAAACGCCACCGACGTGTACGGAATCCCCCGGTCCGAGTGGTTGGTGGATCACCCCCTTCCCTCCCCGGCGCGCTCTACCGCCGTGTGCAACGCCTCGATCACCCACTCCGCCCGCAGATGCGTCTCCATCGCCCACCCCACCACCCGCCAGCCGAAAACATCCAACACCACCGCAACGTACAAGAACCCCGAAAGCGTCGGCACGTACGTGATGTCCGCCACCCATAGCTCGTTGGGCCCCGTGGCCTCGAATCGCCGCGCCACCCAGTCCGGCGCCACCCGTTTCCGACCCACCCGGACCCCTTGCGCTTGGAGTTCCGCATGGATCCTCGGCGCCCCGTAGGGCCCCGACTCTTCCGGTGGATCTCTCGAATCTTCTCCAGCAACGCCTCATCTTCTCGTGCACGCTTCGAAACCGGCCGCTCCCGCCACGCTTCATACCCGCTGGTGGAGACCCCCAGCCCCCGGCACATCGTGGCCACCGGATACGCGGCCTGGTTCGCCCCTACGAATTCGAACCCCCGGACGGGATCGACTCGGTCTGCCGAGCAAACCAGGCCGCGGCTTTTGCCAAGGTCTCCCGCTCCATGCGAAGTCGCCGGTTCTCCCGGCGCAGTCGCCGGAGCTTCTCTCGCTCCGCCGTGGTCAGGCCGTCCTGGCGGAACCCCTCATCCAGGTCTGCCTGCCGCACCCCGTTGCGGATCGTGCCGGCCGAGGGCTCGAGCTCCCGAGCCAGTTCCTCGGGAGTCCGGCCCGCCCGGACCCACTCCACGATCCGGGCTCGGTACTCACGGGGATATGCGGGTCTCGTCCCCGGCACGATCTTCAGGTGTCCACCAAACCGGGGCAAGTCCAAGGACCAGGGGCGGCGCCCCGGGAGGGGCGTGTACGAGCGGGGTGTCGGCGGGTGCTGGCACCTCAGCCGAGATGTATCGTCGGGATACCGTACACCACCTCGACAGGAGGGACAGCGATGGCCGGAACAGCGGCCCACAGTTGGCAGTCCATTCGGATGGCGGTCCCAGCCGGCCATCCAGCGCGTCAAGGAGGCGGTTTCCGAGATCAAAAGTGGCCCGCAAGGACGAACTGCCCGCGGCCGAACGGGCCGTGTTGTTCCTCGAAAAGGTCTCCCCGGCCCTGGAGCGGGTGGACAGTTCCTCCGGGGCCATCGGCACCGCGGTCGACAACGCCATGGACGCCCTCGTGCCCATCATCTCCGGGGATCCCGCCGACGAGCAAACCCGCGCCGGGTGGCTGGAGCGGCTGTGGGCGGCGTACCAAAGAGAAAGGGATCCCCTACATCGAGCTGCTCGGGGACCGGTGGGGGGAGCTGTGCGCATCGAAGGAACTCGCGTCGCGGTGGGCCGACGAGCTGATCGGGACCTCCAGGATGGCGTGGAGCAAGGACCCGAGCCTGCGCGGGTTCTTCAAGGGCATCACCAACTGCCTGAGCGCCCTGCTCGCCGCCGGGCGCTACGAGGAGATCGTCGAGCTGCTCGACATGGCGCCGTACGACATGGGGTGCTACCGCCAGTACGGGGTCATGGCCCTCGCGGCCATGGGCAGGAAGGCCGAGGCGATCGGCTACGAGGAGGAAAGCCGTGGGCTGAACGACAGCCCGGTGGCCATCGCCCGCGCCTGCGAGGAGATCCCCTTGTCGTCTGGCCTCGTCGACGAAGCCTACCGGCGCTACGGGCTCGTGGCGAGCCGGGCCGGGACCCACCTCGCGTGGTTTCGGGCCGTGGCCAGGAAGTACCCCCACAAGAAGCCAGCCGAGGTCCTCGAGGACCTGGTCGAACTGACGCCCGGCAAGGAGGGCAAGTGGTTCGCCGCGGCCAAGAGCGCCAAGCTCTTCGACGAGGCCGTTGCCCTGGCCAACCGGGCGCCGTGCTCGCCCCAGGCCCTCACCCGGGCGGCGAGGGACTTCGTCCGTGGCAACCCGGCGTTCGCCCTCGAGGCCGGCCTGGCCGCGCTGCGCTGGATCGTGGAGGGCTACGGCTACGAGGTCACCGGCCTCGACGTCCTGGACGCCGACACCTACACGATGAGGGTCCCCGAGACCGGGGACCGCGTGCGCGGCCTCCTGGCCGGGGACGCCCCGGGTAGGGACTTCGCCGCCGCGGCCCTCGACCGGCACATCGGGCCTTCGTGATGGCACGAAGAACCAGACCGCGGCCGGACCCGTCCGCCATCGACGCAGCGCTCGACGCGACAAGCGCCGACGAGCTGCGCGAGCTGGTGCGCGGTTTCCTCTCCTCGCTCCACGGACAGCTCCACGCCCGCTTGGTCGACGAGATCATCGACCGGGCCTCCCGGGGGGCCCGCGGCTGGACATCCGACAGGCTGGCCCCGGAAACGGTCGTAGCGGCCGCCTCCTTTGCCGAGGCGGCCAGGCGCATTGGCTACGCCGATCCGGCCGCCATGGACGAGGTGTATGGCGTGGGGCACTTCTGGGAACCGCTCCGCGAGATGGAGCGCGTGGCCGTGGAGCCCTTCCCCGAGATCGAGGAGTTCCTGCCGCGATGGCGGCGCTCCTCGAGGCGAATGCTACGGCCGCTCACCGGAGCGAGTGGGAATCCGACGAGGATCTTTGCCTCTGCGAGGTGGTCCAGCGCATGGACGGGGTCGAGGGGCTTGGCAGGCTCGCCCGTTCCACCGGGCGAGCCCACGACCCGCGGGCCTGGTGCGATGCGCCCGTGGAGTCGAAGGACTGGAAGGCCGCCCTTGCGGCCTATGACGAACCGGCCGAGATCCTCCAGGTGGCCGGCGTCCAGCGCATTACGGATGCCAGGGTCCGCAAGGCGGTGCTCGAAGCCATGCCCGAGGCCGCGGAGAAGCGCGTGGCCGGTGTCACCGACAGCAGGCGGCACCGGCACTACGCCCATGCCGCACGCCGGGTCGCGACATGCGAGGCCATTGACCCGGCCCCCGCATGGGTGGCGGGGCTTCGCGCCAGGTACCGGCGCTTTTCGGCCCTTCAACGCGAGCTCGACGAGCACGGGGACGCGTGAGAGGCTGACACAGCTCCGGCCGCCCTATCCACCTCGACGCTGGACCCGGACTACGGGGCCATGGTGGGGGGACTGGGACCAGCACCAGCGCCCCATGGGTGTCCCGCTGGCGCACGCGAGCACGGACGCCCGGGGGGTCGAGAAGGTCTCCCGGGTCGACGGCATAGTTGCACAACATGGGGACATGATTTGATGACTTGGCACCTCTTTCGCATGCGTCCCGGCGCGTTAACCCATTAAACATGGGCGTCCCGCGGGGAGTGGTTTGACCGGGGGAGACCCGGGGCGTACGATCGGGCGGGATTAACAAATCGTGCTCGTTCATGCACCAAGAGTGGCCGAATGACAGCCAGGCAGTGGGCGGGGAAGGCCGGGGAGGCGCTGGTCCGGGAGTGGGTGCTGTGCGCCTCGGCGGCCGGGCTGGTGGCGACCACCCTGTATCGGGGGGAGCTTCCCTCTTACAGCCTCACCGACCTCGAGGTGCTCTACATCCTGTTCGTGCTCCTGGTGACCGTGAAGGGGCTGGAGCGCGCCAACGTCTTCTCCAGGGTGGCGGCCCTCCTGCGGCCGGGCAGGCTGCTGCCGCTGCAGCTCGTGGCGGCAACGGCCGTCCTCTCCATGGTGGTCACCAACGACGTGGCCCTGTTCGTGGCCGTGCCGGTGACCATCGCCCTCGACACCGACGGCCGGGACTTGCTGGTCGTCCTGGAGGCCCTGGCCGCCAACGCGGGCTCCGCCCTGAGCCCCTTCGGAAACCCCCAGAACCTGTTCATCTACTGGTTCTACCGGCTCCATCCCCTGGAGTTCGTGCGGACGATCGCCCCGTTCACCGCCGTGTGCCTGGGCGCGATCTCCCTGGCCTCCCTGGCGGTACGCCACCGCCCCTCGGGCCGCCCCAGGGAGCACCCTCCTCCGATCACGCCGGGCGGCCGAGCATACCTTGCGTTTCTCGCCCTGTTCGTGCTGGCCGTTCTTCGGGTCGCTCCCCTGTGGGTGGGTGCGGCCCCCCTCCTGTACGCTGCCGCGGCAGACCGGCGGTCCCTCCGGGTCGACTACGCCCTGCTCCTCATTTTCGCCTGCATCTTCGGGCTCACCGACAACGTGATGGCCCTGGCGCCCACCACCATCTCGGGGGCGAACGAGACCTTCTGGTACGCGGCGCTGGGCAGCCAGGTCATGAGCAACGTGCCCGCCGCGGTGCTCGTGGCCGACTTCACCCGCCTGTGGAAGCCCCTGCTCTGGGGCGTGAGCGTGGGAGGCTTCGGCAGCATCATCGCCTCGCTTGCGAACCTCATCGCCTATCGTTTGTACCGCGGTCACACCCCTTCCCCCTCGGCCTTCCTGGTCAAGCTCCATGCGGGCGGCTACCTGGCCTTTGCCGTGGGCTGCACAGCCTACCTCGTGCTCCGGTAGGCACGGGCGCCGCCCCCTTCCCCGGGGCGTGGATGGTCGGGCGAGGCGCCCGCGGACGGGCGGGAACACGCTTCCGTGGGCGATTTGTGCATGGCGCGCCCGGCATGTTCCGGCCCACGGGCCGCCCGGAGGGGATCCACACCCAGACCTTCAGGATCCCGGCGCAGGATCTCCGCCGCTGGCCGGCCCTCTCAGTCGCAGCGGGATGTGGTGTCCCGGATAAAGCAAGACACTTTTTGCCGGAGGAAATCCCGTCGTGAGTGATCAGGCTGCAAGAGCTCGCAGTTCGAGGTTCTTCGCCAGGCGCTCTGCCGGCGTCTCCCATCCGAGCGCCTGGTGAGGTCGACCGTGGTTGTACTCGATCCGCCACGCCTCGATGGCCGCCCGAAGCTCCGTGATCGACTCCCAGTCGCGTGTCCAGATCAGCTCCACCTTCAGCGTCTGGATGAACCGCTCCACCACCGCGTTGCCCGGGGGCCGTCCCACCGGCGCCAGCATGTGCCCCAACCCCCAGTGCCTGCACAGATCCTCGCAGTCTTTGCCCGTGTACTGGCTTCCATGATCCGTGCGCAGCTCCAGCCCCCAGGGCACGTTCCCCGGCTCGGCGAGCTCTTCCACCAGGGAGCGGACCACCGGCGAGAGCACCATCACAGCCTCCCGGCTCTTCATCACCTCGCACGCCAGTGCGTAGCGATCCCCACAGGCGATCACGGCCACCACCGTGACCTTGCCCCGCAACGGTTCCAGCACGGCGTGCGTGCGCTCGGCCGCCCTTCAGCACCCCGGGGCGGCCCCGCCGGATGTCGGCGGGGGCGCGTGCCCGCTTCGCTCGGCCTCGGTCCTGGCCACCGGGCCCACGACTTGGAGTGACTCGTCCGTTTCGTTCGTGGGTTCCCCTCGGTCTTGCGGGGAAGGCCCTCCTCCGGACCACGTGTCCACTCCTCAACCCGCGACAGGGTTGTCTGGTCCATCCCTCCCCCCTTTCCTTGCCCAGAACGCCTCACATCGCCTTCTCCGTGCCTTCCGTGCAGTCGGGAGGGGGAGGCCCGGTCAAAGCTCCCGTGCCCAAACGTCAAGGCCCCCCCGGACCGGCGGTCCGGGGGGCCCTTGGGGCGGTGGGGGTGGGCAGGGAAGCGCAGCTACGGGGTCAGCTCCACGCCTTCGAGACTAGGTCCCTTGATGATGCATCCGTACTCACAGGCGCAGTCCTGGGCGTGGGGTTTGACGGGCTTGTCCGCGGCCACCGCGGCAGTTCCCGTCCCCAGGATGGACAGAGCTACGAGCAGGGTGATCAAACGTCTCATGGCTCATACTCCTTGGCTTCTGGCACCCGGGTCATCGCAGAAGATCCACGGGTTCCAGGCTGGTGCCGGTCGTCTGGGTGCACACGCAGTTGTCCGGCATGGTGGGCGCGGCCAGCGCCACGGCGCCGAAGCCCAGCACGGCAGCCAACAGTGCGAGAACGGTGAAGCGTTTCATGATGCACCTCCTGTGAAGTGGGTTTCGTTTGCCACGTGTGGAGAGCACAGAGCGTGCCAACAGGTACAATTTGAGCTCAACTAGCTTATATTATTATATTTTTCCCCCAGAACCGCCAAGCGGGCACCGTCGCGGAAGGGTTCATACATGGTGAATATTGGGGATCCTGCAGAAAGGTCGACAGTCCGGTGCCCCCTTGGTAGGCTGGCGCCCGGGGAAGACGACGAGAAGTCCCGGAAAACGGCCGTCAACCCGGGAACGGTACGGCCTTTGCTTGCCGGCGGAGACGACCGAGGAGGAAGCCGATGCCGGCTCGACCCACCATGAAGAAGGAACTCTATATAAAGGTGGGGGCCGTGGGGCTCATGGTGTTCGCGGTTTCCCTGCTCCACTACGGGACCACCACGAGCCGCCCGTTGCTGCACGACGTCTACCGCCGCCTCTACTACATTCCCGTCGGACTCTCGGCGGTATGGTTCGGCCTGCGGGGCGGGCTGACCGTATCCGGCGTGATCGCCCTCCTCTACACCCCTCACATTATTCTTTTCTGGAACGACATGGGCCGGGAGCTGTGGAACCGGGTCATGGAGGTGACCCTCTATTTCGTGTTCGCCGGTGTGACCGGCTACTTCGCCGACCGAGACCGCAGGTACCGCAGGCACCTTCAGCAGGCCCACGACCGGCTGGAGCGCTCCTACGACGAGCTCCGCCGCCAAGCCGACACGTTGCTACAGGTGGAAGAGCAACTCCGGCGTGCCGACCGTCTGGCCGCGATCGGACAACTGGCTGCCTCCATGACCCACGAGATCCGAAATCCCCTCGGCGCGATTCAGGGAACCGCCGAGATCCTGAGGGACGAATTCCCGCCCGGCCACCCCAAAGCGGAGTTCCTGGAGATCCTGCTCAAGGAGACGGAGCGGCTCAACGGCGTCGTGGAGGAGTTCCTCGCCTACGCCCGGCCGCGCGAACCCGAGGAAGGCACGGAGACAACGGACCTGGGGGTCCTCGTCCGGGAGACGGCGGCGTTCCTGGCAGCCCCGGCCCGAAAGGCCGGGGTGACGGTTTCCCCGGAGACCGTCGAGGACCTGCGGGTCCGGGCACGTCCCGCGCAGATCAAACAGGTACTGGTGAACCTCATCCTGAACGCAATCCAGGCCAGCCCCCCGGGCGGGCGGGTGTGGGTTCGGGTGGACACCTGTCGCGGAACGGTGCGCACGGCCGAGTTCCAGGAAAGACCGGGAGAGCTGGCCCGGGTAAGCGTGGAGGACGAGGGCCCCGGTCTCCCGGAAGAAGGCCTCGAAAAGGTCTTCGAGCCGTTCTACACGACCAAGGAGGAAGGGACCGGCCTGGGGCTGGCCATCAGCCGGAAGATCGCCGAGGCCCACGGCGGCTGGATCGACGCGGCAAACCGTCCGGAAGGCGGGGCGCGGTTCGTGCTGCGGCTCCCGATCGCCGGGCAAGGTGTGAAATCACCGGGGGAGGTGGACCATGGCTAGGGTCCTGGTGGTGGACGACGACGCGAGTCTCCGTCGGATCCTGGAGTACAACCTGGCAGAGGAGGGCTATGCCGTGGCCACGGCCGCCTCGGCCGAGGAGGCCCTGAGGGCCCTCGACCGGGCCACGTTCGACCTGGTGGTGACGGACATCAAGATGCCCGGCATGGACGGCATGCAGCTGCTCCGCCGGATCAAGGCCGGGTCCCCCGAAACCCAGGTCATCGTGATCACGGCCTTCGGGACCATCGAGATGGCCGTGGAGGCCATGAAGGCCGGCGCGTTCGAATACATCACCAAACCGTTCAACCGCGACGAACTCAAGCTCACGGTCCGCAAGGCCCTCCGGGTGAGGGATCTCGAAACCGAAAACGTGCGGCTTCGGCGGGAGGTGAAACGACGGTTCGGGTTCGAGAACATCGTGGGGGATTCACCCCAGATGCAGGAGGTCTTCCGGCTCATCGAAAAGGTAGCGGACACCGACGCCTCGGTCCTGATCACCGGCGAAAGCGGCACCGGCAAGGAACTCGTGGCCCGAGCCATCCATTACCGCAGCTTCCGGGCAGAACGGCCCTTCGTGGCGGTGAACTGCGCGGCCATTCCCAGGGAACTGCTCGAAAGCGAGCTCTTTGGCCACAAGAAGGGGGCGTTCACCGGCGCGATTCGCGACAAGAAGGGAAAGTTCGAGGAGGCCGGGGGGGGCACCATCTTCCTGGACGAGATCGGCGAAATGCCCTTGGAGCTCCAGCCCAAGATCCTGCGGGCCCTCCAGGAGAAAGAAATCACCCCCGTGGGCTCCAACGAAGTGATCCGGGTGGACGCACGTGTGGTGGCGGCCACCAACCGGGATCTGGAAGCCGCGATCGAAGACGGCCGCTTCCGCGAGGACCTGTACTACCGCCTTGCCGTCGTGCCGATCCACATGCCGAGCCTCCGGGAGCGCCCCGACGACATACCGCTCCTGGTGGCCCATTTCCTCAAGACCCTGGCCCCGGGCCGATCGGTTACCGTCACCCCCGAGGCCATGGACGCGCTCAAGCGCCACACCTGGAAGGGCAACGTCCGGGAACTCGAAAACACCATCGAACGTCTCCTGGTCCTGTCGGATTCGGACACGATCCGGGTGGAGGATCTACCCGACAAGATCCGCACTCCCCCCGGGGGGAACGAACACAGCGGTTTTTCGTTCACGTTCCCCCCCGAGGGCATCGCCCTGGAAGAGGCGGAGCGGGCCCTCATCCTCGAGGCGCTTCGCCGC
>CAZBGL010000156.1:0-5354 GCA_964491375.1 uncultured Thermodesulfobacteriota bacterium
GGGTACGCGAGCTTGGTCTGGAACCCCACCAGGTTCCACCGCTCGTCGGCCGCATCCTCCCGCCGGAGCTGGACCACGGCGTACGGCCGCTTCCCGGTGCGCGGGTCCACCAGGCCCACGGGCTTCATGGGGCCGAAGAGCAGCGTCTTGGGGCCCCGCGCGGCCAGGGTCTCGATGGGCTGGCAGGCCTGGAACACCCGCTCCTCCTCGAAGTCCCGGGTGGGGACCGTGCGGGCGGTGACCAGGGCCTGGTAGAACCGCTCGAACTCTTCCTCGGTCATGGGGCAGTTCAGGTAGTCGTCGCCGCCCTTCCCGTACCGCGAGGCCGGGAACGCCACGCTCCGGTCGATGGAGTCCCCCTCCACGATGGGCGCCATGGCGTCGTAGAAGTACAGGGCCTCGGACCCGGTCAGGGTCTTCAGGTCCTCGGCCAGGGCATCCGAGGTCAGGGGCCCGGTCGCCACGATCACGAGCGCGTCCCGCGGGACCCGCTCCACCTCCTCCCGCACGATCTCCACGAGGGCCTCTGCCTCCAGGCGCTGGGTCACCTCACGGGCGAAGCGCTCCCGGTCCACCGCCAGGGCCTGGCCGGCGGGCACCCGGTGCCTCAGCGCCGCCTCCAGCACGAGGGAGCCCAGGCGGCGCAGTTCCTCCTGGAGCAGCCCGGACGCCTGCGCGAGGCCCATGGCCTTGAGGGAGTTGGAGCACACGAGCTCGGCCAGGTGGGGGCTGCGGTGGGCCGGGCTGAACCGGGCCGGCTTCATCTCGTACAGCCGCACCCGCACCCCGCGGCGGGCCAACTGCCAGGCGGCCTCGGAGCCGGCCAGCCCCCCTCCGATCACGGTGACCACGCGGTCCAACGGTGTCATGGTGGATGTCCTTTGGAGGCTGGAACGCTGGAATGCTAGAAGGCCCCGACGTTTCTTGTTGCAGCGATAGAGAAGGCTGACAGCTAACAGCTAACGGCTGTCGGCTGGTGGCCCTTCGGGCCAGGTCGCGGCCGGAAGGCCGCTCCCACATCGTTTCCCCCCTCACCCCCAACCCTCTTCCCCCCAGAAGGGGGGGAGAGGGGGTACGCGGCCACCCGCCGGAGGCTCGGATCCGCGCAAGCGGTCGGGAGGCCAAACGCCACGGCCTCCCGAGCCCACCGTTCGTGCACGCGAGCGGCACGAAAGCCCCCGAGCACTACCACCGAGGCCGTGGCCCCGAAGCGGAAACGGGCCCGGGCGGCGGAAGGACCCAGCCCGGGTCGCGGCCAGAACGGCATGGAAACGAAAAGGGCCCCTTCGGGGCCCTCGGTCGTCGGCTGTGGCCGGGCGGGCGCGGCCCTCACACCATGAACTTCATGGCCTCCTCGGCCAGCCGGACCAGGCCACCGGGGATGATCCCGAAGTAGAGCACGCCGACGCCGGCGAGCACCGTGGCCAGCGCGAGCGCCGGCCCGGCCCGCAGCCCCTCCACCACGGGTGTTTCGGGCTCGGGCTTGAAGTACATGGTCACGATGACCCGGAGGTAGTAGTACACGCTGGCGGCCGAGTTGAGCACGCCGAAGATCGTGAGCCAGTAGTAGCCCTGGTGCACGGCCGCCTTGAAGATCAGGAACTTGCCGATGAAACCGGCCGTGGGCGGGATCCCGGCCATGGAGAACAGGAACAGGCTCATGGCCAGCCCCAGGGCCGGGAACTTGAAGCCCAGGCCCGCGTAGGCGTCCAGCTCGGTGTTCTCGTGTCCGTACCGGCCCACCATGATCACGCACGCGAACGCCCCGATGTTCATGAGGGCGTAGGCCAGCAGGTAGTACAGGATGGCCGAGCCGGCCTCCGGCGTTCCGGCCACCACGCCCACCAGGATGTACCCCGCGTGGGCGATGGACGAGTAGGCCAGCATGCGCTTCACGTCGGTCTGGGCGATCGCCGCCAGGTTCCCCAGGGTCATGGTGAGGAACGCCAGCACCCACAGCACCGCGCTCCAGGACACGTGCAGCGGCTCGAACGCCACGAAGAACACCCGCACGAACGCGGCGAACGCGGCCGCCTTCACGCCCGTGGCCATGAAGGCCGTGATCGAGGTGGGGGCCCCCTGGTACGCATCCGGGGTCCACATGTGGAACGGAACGGCCGCCACCTTGAACCCGAACCCCACGATCACGAGCGCCAGCCCCGCCAGGGCCATGGGCGAGGACGTGAGCGCGCCCTTTTCGGCGAAGTACTCCACCACCTGGTGGATCTGGGTCGTGCCGCACACCCCGTACAGGAGCGCGATGCCGTACAGCAGGAAGCCGCTCGCAAACGCGCCCAGGATGAAGTACTTGAAGCTCGCCTCGGTGGAGCGCTCGGTCCGGAAGAACCCCACCAGGGCGTAGATGGCGATGCTCATGGTCTCGATCGCCAGGAACAGCGTGAGCAGGTGGGTCGCCCCGGCCATGAGCATCATGCCCACCAGGGCGAGCAGCACCAGGGCGTAGTACTCGCCGTACGGCCGGCGCTCGTCCTGGAGGTAGGTCTCGCTCACGAGGAGCGTGAGCACCCCCACGGCGTACAGGATGAAGTACACGAACGCGGCGAACCCGTCGCCCGCCAGCATCCCCGAAAACCCGAGCCTTCCGGGGCCGTACAGGCCGGGCGTGAGGAACGCGGCCACCACGATCCCGGCGATGCCCAGGTACGACAGGTACCCTTTCCGCCGGCCCGGGCTGAACGCCTCGATCAGGAGCACCAGCAGCGCCACGGCCGTGATCACCATGTGGGGCGCCAGAAGTCTCAGATCTGCCATCTGGAACTGCATCGGTTCACCTCGGAGTCGGCTGGACCGTTCGTTCCGTTCGTTGCTCCACGCGGCCGGCCGCCTAGTCCCCCTCACCCCGCAGCCAGCGCAGGCCGTCCCCCAGCAGGGCCACCGCGTCGGGCCCCTGGATCTCTTCGCACGCCACCCGCTTGGCCTCGAACCGCTCCAGCCAGAGCTCGAAGGTGGCGTCCATCTTCCGGAGGAAGGTCCCCGGGTAGATCCCCATCCAGAACGCCATCACCACCATGGGGAGCAGGTAGCCCCACTCGAGCCCGGTGAGGTCGGCGAGGCCCTGGTTCTTCTCGTTCGAGAGCGGCCCGAAGAACACGCGCTTCACCATCCACAGCATGTACGCCGCCGCCAGGATGACCCCCGAGGCCGCCAGCACGGCCGCGGGCTTGGACGCGAGGAAGGTGCCCAGCATGATCAGGAACTCGCCCACGAACCCGTTCAGGCCCGGCAGCCCGATGGAGCTCATGGTGATGATCAGGAAGATCACGGCGTAGTTGGGCATCTGCTTGGCGAGCCCGCCGAACTCCGCGATCTCGCGGGTGTGGCGCCGCTCGTAGATCACGCCCACCAGAAGGAACAGGGCGCCCGTGGAGATGCCGTGGTTCAGGCTCTGGTAGAGCCCGCCCTCGAGGCCCTGCATGTTCAGGGCGAACAGCCCGAGCATCACGAACCCCAGGTGGGAGACCGAGGAGTACGCCACGAGCTTTTTCACGTCGTCCTGCACCATGGCCACGAGCGCCCCGTAGATGATGCCCACCACGGCGATCCCCATCATGAACGGCGCCCAGGCCACCACCGCGTTGGGAAACAGGGGCATGGCGAACCGCAGGAACCCGTAGGTGCCCATCTTCAGGAGCACGCCGGCCAGGATCACGGAGCCGGCCGTGGGCGCCTGGGTGTGGGCGTCGGGGAGCCACGTGTGCAGGGGCCACATGGGCACCTTGATGGCGAACGCCAGGCAGAACGCGGCGAACAGCCAGAACTGGACGTTGGGCGCCAGGTTGAGGTCGTAGAGCTGGAGCAGGTCGAAGGTCGGGGCGTTGCCGGCGCCGATGTTCAGGAAGTACAGGGCCAGGATGGCCACCAGCATGAGGAGCGAGCCCACCATCGTGTAGATGAAGAACTTGATGGCCGCGTAGATCCGGTCGGTGCCGCCCCACACCCCGATCAGGAAGTACATGGGGATCAGCATGGCCTCCCAGAACACGTAGAACAGCACCAGGTCCAGGGCCACCAGGGCACCCAGCATGCCGGTCTCGAGCACGAGGAAGAAGAGCATGTACTCCTTGACGTGCTTTTCGATGTTCCAGCTGGCCAGCACGCAGATCACCGTGAGGAACGTGGTCAGGAGCACCAGCCACAGGCTGATCCCGTCGATCCCCAGGAAGTACTGGATACCCAGGGACTCGATCCAGGCCTTCCGCTCCACGAACTGCATCCCGGGGTTGGCCGGGTCGAACCGGGCCCACAGGGCGAGGCTGATCACGAACGTCACGGCCGTGACCGCGAGCGTCCAGCCGCGGATCAGCCCCTCGCTCTTCCGGTCCACCGCCAGGAGCACCAGGGCCCCGGCCACGGGGAGGAACGTGATCGTGCTCAGGTACGGAAAGTGGCTCATCACTCAGCTCCCCTCGGTCCCGTCAGAACGCGGCCACCACCGCGCAGTAGGCCACCAGGATCACCGCGCCGATGAGTAGGGTCAGGGCGTAGGCCTGGACCTGGCCGGTCTGGAGCCGGCGCAGCCCCGAGCCCACCGAGCGCACCACGAAGCCCGTGCCGTTCACCAGGCCGTCGATCACCACCACGTCCCAGAAGGCGTAGCAGAACGTGGCCAGCGCCAGGGCCCCCTCCACGAACACGGCCTGGTAGATCTCGTCCACGAAGTACTTGTTGTACAGGAGCTCGTACAGGCCCCTGACCTTGGCCGCCACCTGCTTGGGCAGGTCGGGTTTCAGGATGTAGGCGACGTAGGCCACCAGGATCCCCAGCAGGGCGTACGCCACGCTCAGGAACATGAGCACGTACTCCGTGGGGTCGTGGTGGGCGGCCGCCGACGCGCCGTGGCCCGCAGCCTCGCCGGCCCACGCCGCCTTGACCAGGCCCAGCCCTGCCGCGGCGTGCGCGCCGGCTCCCGGAGCGGCCTCGGACGCCCCGCCGAACACCGGCGCCAGCCAGTGGTGGAACAGGTTCGACCCGCCCAGCGCCTGGGGGATGCCCATCCAACCGCCCACGATCGACAGCCCGGCCAGGATCCACAGGGGCACGGTCATGCTGGCCGGCGACTCGTGCACGTGCACCTCGTGGGGGTCGAACCGCTCCTTGCCGAAGAACGTCATGAACACCAGCCGGAACATGTAGAACGCCGTGATCCCGGCCGCGGCGAACCCCAGGAACCACTGGAACCGGAACCCGTTGGACCAGGCCTTCCACAGGATCTCGTCCTTGGAGAAGAACCCGGCAAGCGGCGGGATGCCCGCGATCGCGATGGTGGCGATCAGGAACGTCCAGTACGTGTGGGGCATGTACCGCCGCAGCCCCCCCATCTTGCGCATGTCCTG
>CAZBGL010000157.1:0-19528 GCA_964491375.1 uncultured Thermodesulfobacteriota bacterium
AGGTGGTCCTCCTGTTCGTCGTCGACCGGGACGAGGTCGCGTTCAACCTGTTTTCCGGTTTCGACAAGAAGCTGGTCAGCCAGTTGACCGAGGAGGCGCGCCTCCGGTTCGAGGACTGGGAGAAGCGCCTGTCGGACAAGGGCGTCCGCGCCCGCCACGTGATCGAGGTGGGCCGGCCCGAGGGAAAGATCCTCGAGGTCGCGTGCCGGGAGGAGGTGGACCTGATCGTGGCCGGACGGCAGCACCACCGGGCCACGGACGCGGTCTACGTGGGCGGCACCACCATGGGGGTGCTCCGGCGGTCCGCGATCCCGGTGTTCGTGTGCAAGCACGGCAACGGAAACGTGTGCAGCATCGGGCCAGACCAGGGGGTTTTCGACCGGGTCCTGTACGCCACGGACTTCTCGCGGGAAAGCGAGCGGGCTTTCAGGTTCGTGTGCGCCCTGGGGCGCACGGTTCACCGGGTGGACGTGGTGCACGTGATCACCGAGCGGGACTTCAAGAAGCACTCGCCCGAGGAGATCCGGCGGATCGAGGACGAGGTGCGGCAGCGCATGGCCGGGCTGTGCGCCGAACTGGAGAGGCGGGGGGTGGAGGCCGAGTCCCACCTCCTGGCCGGCCACACCGCGGCCGAGATCCTGAAGGCGGCCCGGGACCAGCAGGCCACGGTGGTGGTCATGGGCACCAAGGGCAAGCACGGCCTGCGCGAGATCTGGCTGGGCAGCGCCTCCCACCGGGTGGCCGAGCTCTCGCCGGTGCCCGTGGTGCTGGTTCCGTGCGACCGGGACGAGTGTTACGTGTAGTCTGAGCGGGGGGCCTCACCCTGCGCGGGGGGCGTGCCCGCGGGGAGCCGCTTCCGCCCCAGCCCTCTGCGGAGGCACTCCTTTGCATCCCGGCCCTTCCCGGGTGCCCAGCCTCCCTTGAGCCCTCTTGGCCGTGGGTTACACTGGCCCCTGTGAGTTTCGTCCCTCGCCGTCAGGAGGATTCCCATGGCCCTGGAGATCACGCCCCAGACCAAGATCGACGACCTGCTCCGCGAGCACCCCTTTCTCATGGACGTGCTGATCGCCCAGTCGCCGGTGTTCAGGAACCTGCGGAACCCCTTTCTGCGCAAGACCATGGGCAAGGTGGCCACGCTCGAGATGGCCGCCGGGGTGGCCGGCCTGCCCGTGGATTCCCTGGTGGAGACCCTCCGGCAGGCGGTCTCCGAGGGGGGCGGTGCGCCAGGAAAGGACCGCAAGGAGGCGATCAAGGAGATCCTGAGGGACCTCCACGAAGGGGTGCCCGTGGAGGAGCTCAAGGCCCGGTTCAAAGAGGTGCTGAAGGGTGTGGACGCCTCCGAGATCGCCGCGGTGGAGCAGGCGCTGATCGACGAGGGGCTGCCTGCGGAGGAGATCAAGAACCTGTGCGACGTGCACGTGGAGATCTTCAAGGAGGCCCTGGAGGCCCGGGACCGGCCGGAGGTGCCGCCGGGGCACCCGGTGCACACCTACATGAAGGAAAACCGGGCCCTGGAAGGCGTTCTCTCCGAGATCAGCCTGGCGTTGGGCGGGTTGCCTCGGCCGGGCGAGCCCGGGGCGGCCGACGCCCTGCGCGCGCGCAAGGAGGAGCTCGGCGCCCTCCTGGAGCGGCTGGCCCGCGTTGACGTTCACTACAAGCGCAAGGAAAACCAGCTCTTCCCGCTCCTCGAGGCCCATCACTTCACCGGGCCGAGCCAGGTCATGTGGTCGGTCCACGACGACATCCGGGGATGGATCAAGGCCGCCCGGGAAGCCCTGGAACGGGCCGAACCGGGGGCGTTTCGGACGAACCTGCTCAGGGCGATCCAGGCGGCCCGCGACATGATTTACAAGGAGGAACACATCCTGTTTCCGGCCGCCCTGGACATGCTCTCCCATCAGGAATGGGTGCAGGTGGCCCGGGGTGAGGCGGACATCGGGTTCGCCTGGGTGGAGCCCGACCCGGGCTGGCCGGACGAGGACGCGGCCCCCGGGGTGGTTCCCGGGGAAGAGGGGCCTCCCCCCCGCGTATCCGGGGCAGAGGGGACCCTGGAGCTCCGGACCGGCCGGCTCACCCCGGAGCAGGTCGATCTCCTGCTCACCCACCTGCCCGTGGACGTGACCTTCGTGGACGAGAACGACCGGGTGGCCTACTACTCAGAGGGGCCAGAACGGATCTTTCCCCGCAGCCCCGCCATCATCGGCCGGGAGGTCCGGAACTGCCACCCGCCCAAGAGCGTCCACCGGGTCAACATGATCCTGGACGCGTTCAAGGCCGGCGAGCGGGACACGGCCGAGTTCTGGCTGGAGCTGGGAGGGAAGTTCATCCACATCCGGTACTTTGCGGTGCGCGACCGGTCGGGACGGTACCGGGGCACCCTGGAGGTCAGCCAGGACGTGACGGAGATCCGGCGCCTGGAGGGCGAACGGCGGCTCCTGGACTGGGAACCGCCCGGGGACTGATCAGAGAGGCGGGCTGCCCCCGCGGAGAGCCAGGGGCCGCAGGCCGCCCCTCGGCCGCCGCGCCCTTTCAGGGTTTGAGCGGGCCGGTGTACAAGTAGTCGTTGTCCGCGGCGGCCCGGTGGCAGTCGATGCACCCAGGCACCTTGCCCTGCTTCAACGCCGTGCCGTCCGGAGCGTACTTGGCCCAGAACCAGTCGCCCGCCTCGGAGTTGTAGCCCGGCACCTTCCACATCACCGTGATGGCCGCCAGGGTCCGGTCGGGCTTGTAGTTCTCCTTCACCACGATGGCGCCGGCCGGCATCCGGCCCTGGCGCGAGAGAATGGCCTCGTAGGCGGGGCCGTTCACGTACGTGGTCAGGAGCGCCCCGTGGGGCTCGCGGCCCTTGTACAGCTTGGGCTTGCCCGGCCACAGGTTCCAGGTCTGTGCGTATTTCTGGCTCTGGAGGGCGTTCCAGAGGGCCTCGCCCGACACGTTGCCGGGCGATGTGCGGACTGCCACGGACGAGCAGGCCGCGGCCGCGACAAGCGCAATCCCTGCTGCCAGGACGAGCGCGGTACTTTTCATGGTTCCTCCTCCCGGGGGCGTCGGGGGATGGTTCACTCTGCCCCGGCGCGGGAGGATGTCAAGGCAAGCCGCCCGGGGCCATCTGGATCCGGAAGCCGGCCTGCACGAGCGCGGCCGACACCCGGCCGATGTGGTCGAAGCCCCGGGTCTCCACCTCCACCTCCACCCGCGTGCGCCCCACCGGCAGGTCGATGCTGAGCCGGTCGTGGAAGATGTGGAGGATGTTGGCCTTCTCCCCGGCGAGCACCGAGAGCAGCGACTCCAGCGCGCCGGGCACGTCGTCCAGCACCACCGAGAACCGGAGGATGCGGCCCGTGCGGATCAGGCCCTGCTCCAGTATGCGGTCGAGCACGTTGAGATCGAGGTTGCCCCCGCTGACCACCAGGACGATGCGGCGGCCCTTCACCCGCTCCGACGGGGCGGCCAGCAGGGCGGCCACGGGTACGGCGCCCGCGCCCTCGGCCAGGAGCTTCTTCGTCTCCAGCAGCGTGACCACCGCCATGGCGATGCGGCTCTCCTCGGCCAGGAGCACCTCGTCCAGGTGCTCCGAGAGGACGGCGAAGGGGATGTCGCCGATCCGGGGCACGAGGATGCCGTCGGCCAGCGAGCGGCGCGGTTCCACCTCCACGGGCCGCCGGCACAGCAGCGCCTCGCGGGCCGAGGGGCACGCCTCCGTCTGGACGCCCACGATGCGCACCCCCGGCCGCCGTTCCTTCACGGCGAGCGCGACTCCCGAGGCAAGCCCACCGCCCCCGACGGGCACCCACACCTCGTCAAAGGCGTCGAGCTGCTCGAGCAGCTCCAGGCCCACGGTGGCCTGCCCTGCGATGACGTCCTCGTCGTCGAAGGGATGCAGGAACGTGTGACCCCGCTGCTCGAGCTCCCGGGCGCGGGCAAGGGCCTCGGCCACGGTCCGCCCGTGGAGGACGACCCGGGCGCCGTACTGCCGGGTGGCCAGTTGCTTGGAGATGGACGCGCCCTCGGGCATGACCACGGTGGCCCGGAATCCCAGGGCGGTGGCGGCCAGGGCCACGCCCTGGGCGTGGTTGCCCGCCGACGCGGCCACCACGCCCTCGGGGCCGACCCGGTCGCGGCACCGCCACAGCTTGTACATGGCTCCCCTGACCTTGAACGAGCCGGTACGCTGGAGGTTCTCCAGCTTCAGGAACACCTCCGCCCCGCTTTGCCGTGTCAGTTGCTCCGAGCGGATGAGCGGTGTGGGTGGAAAGCGGCCGGCCAGGACCCTGCGGGCCTCGTGGATGCGCGCCAGGTCGGGCATGGGACTCCTCCTGTCCGCGGTCCGGGAAGGTCCCGTAAGGTAGCGCGGGCGGCATCCGAAGGGAAGCGCAGGGGTTGGAGGACGGAGGAGGACGGCTATACTGTATCACCGTCCGGGTTTTTCCCCCCTAGGGGGAGAGGGGCGGTCCCCGCCTCCCCCGGCAGGAGCCGGGGTGGCCCTCCCGGACCTCGGTGACCCAGCCCGGGGGCCCGTTTCCGCTTCGGGGCCACGGCCTCGGCGGGGGTGCTGGGAGGCGTTCGTGCCGCTCGCGTGCACGATGGGTGGGCTCGGGAGGCGACGGCGTTTGGCCTTCCGGCCGCCTGCGCGGCTCCGGCCCCCCGGGCTGGGTGACAAACGGCCTGTTCGGGCCGCCCGAGCCAGGGGCCCTCCCGGGCGGGAGACCGAGTGACCATCCCGGGGCCCGCCCACCCCACCTCGCCGCTCCCGAACCAACCGTTGGCTACCGGTAGCGCCGAGGGTCGATGCCGTACTTGCGAATCTTGTACCCCACGATGCGGGGCGTGGTCTGGAGCCTCTCGGCCGCCTTGCGGATGTTGCCCCGGGTGGCCTTGAGGGCGTCCACGATCAGGTCGGTCTCAAAGTGCCGCACCGCTTCGGCGAAGGGAAGGTCCACCGCGCTCCGGGACTCGTCCGCGGTCTGGAGCGTGGGGGGCAGGTGGTAAGAGTGGATCGCCGGCTCCTCGCACAGGAGCACGGCCCGCTCGATGCAGTTCTCCAGTTCGCGCACGTTGCCCGGCCAGTGGTAGCGCATCAGCATGTCGATGGCCGGGGTGGTGATGCGGCGGATGTCCTTTCCGTTCTCCCGGGCGTACTTCTCCAGGAAGTGCTCGGCCAGGAGCAGGATGTCGGTCCTCCGCTCCCGCAGGGGCGGAAGGTAGATGGGAAACACGTTGAGCCGATAGTAGAGGTCTTCCCGGAACCGTCCCTCGGCCATGAGGGTCTCCAGATCCCGGTTGGTGGCCGCGATCACCCGCACGTTGACCTTCACGGTCTCCCATCCCCCCACCCGCTCGAACTCCTTTTCCTGGAGCACCCGCAGGAGCTTCACCTGGAGCTGGGGGCTCAGGTCCCCGATCTCGTCCAAGAAGATGGTGCCCCCCTGGGCCAGCGCGAACTTGCCGGGCTTGCGGGCCACCGCACCGGTGAAGGCGCCCTTTTCGTGGCCGAACAGTTCCGATTCGATCAGGTTGTCGGGGATGGCCGCGCAGTTCACCTTGACGAACGGCTTCTTGGCCCGGGGGCTGTTGTAGTGGATGGCGTGGGCCACCAGTTCCTTTCCCGTGCCGCTCTCGCCCCGGATGAGCACCGTGGCATTGGACTTGGCCACCCGGGCGATGTTGGCGTACACCTCGTGCATGGCCTTGGAGTTCCCGATGATGTTCGTGATGTTGTACTTGCGCACGAGGTCGGCCTGGAGGCGCTCCTTCTCGGCCTCGAGCCGTTGCCGCTCGTCCTCGGCCAACCGGTGGAGCTTCACGGCCTGGGCCACCATGGTGGCGATGATGCTGAGGAGCCGCACGTCCTCGTCGAAGCCCATGTCCTCCCGGTACACCCGGTCCACCCCGATGGCGCCCAGTACCTCGTCCCCCGATCGAAGCGGCACGCACAGGAACGAGATGTCCTCGCGCGTGAGATCCCGGCTCATGGTTCGGTTTAGGAAGAGGGGCTCCCGGCCCACGTTCGGCACCACGATCGGCTCGCCCGTGGCCACCACCCGCCCGGTCACCCCCTCTCCGATGCGGTAGCGGCCGCGCCGGGCCTCCTCGGGGGTGAGGCCGTAGGACACTTCCACCCGCACCTCGTCGGCATAGGGAGAGACCACGGACACGGTCCCCCGGGTCATGCCCAGGCGTTGGGCCAGGATCGCCAGGATCCGGTACAGCCGTTCCCGGAGCGGTTCCTCGCTGGCGAGCGCTGCGCTCACGTCGTATAGTGTCTCGACTTCCTGGAGCTTGCGCTGGAGGGCGCGTTCCGTGGTCACGACCGTTCTCCTTCGCAGAAAGGACAACAAGATTGTAGTTCACAAAATCACATATGACAATCCCGTATCGCGTTGCGTTCTCCTGGGGGTCCCCGCGTCCCTGTTGCGGCGGCACGGTCCGTGCATGAAGACCCCCGATCCGTTCCGATCCGGCCGGGATGTTTTCGCAACCCAAACCCTACCAGGAGGTGAAGGAGCATGGATCCGAAGGCCGTACTCGAGTTCGCCCGTGAGAACGAGTGCAGGTTCGTGGACATCAAGTTCCTGGACTTCGTGGGCATCTGGCAGCACTTCACCCTGCCCATCCAGGAGTTCGACGAGAAGGTGTTCGAGGAGGGGCTGGGCTTCGACGGCTCCAGCATCCGGGGCTGGCAGCCCATCAACGCGTCGGACATGCTGGTGATCCCGGACCCGGCCACCGCCAAGGTGGACCCGTTCCCCAGGGAGCGGACCCTGTCGCTCATCGGGAACATCTTCGACCCGGTCACCAAGGAACCCTACACCCGCGATCCCCGCTACATCGCCAAGAAGGCCGAGGCGTACCTCAAGAGCAGCGGCATCGGCGACACGGCCTACTTCGGCCCCGAGGCCGAGTTCTTCATCTTCGACGACGTGCGCTACGACCAGACCCGCAACAGCGCCTTCTACATCGTGGACTCCGAGGAGGGCCAGTGGAACACCGGCCGGGACGAGAACCCCAACCTGGGGTACAAGCCTCGGTACAAGGAGGGGTACTTCCCGGTGCCCCCCACGGACAGCCTGAACGACCTGCGCAACGAGATGGTGCTGGAGCTCCTGCGGCTGGGGATCCAGGTGGAGGTGCAGCACCATGAGGTGGCCACGGGCGGCCAGGGCGAGATCGACCTCAAGTACGCGCCCCTGGTCGAGCAGGCCGACAACCTCCAGTGGTACAAGTACGTGCTGAAGAACGTGGCCCGCCGCGCCGGCAAGACGGTGACCTTCATGCCCAAGCCCTTGTTCGAGGACAACGGCACGGGCATGCACACCCACCAGTCCATCTGGAAGGACGGCAACAACCTGTTCGCCGGGGACCTGTACGGGGGCCTGAGCCAGCTCGCCCTGTGGTATATCGGCGGGCTGCTCAAGCACGCGCCCGCCCTGTGCGCCATCTGCAACCCCACCACGAACTCGTACCGGCGGCTGGTGCCCGGGTTCGAGGCGCCGGTGAACCTGGCCTACTCCAGCCGGAACCGTTCCGCCGCGGTGCGGATCCCCATGTACTCGACCAACCCGGCGGCCAAGCGGATCGAGTTCCGCACGCCGGATCCCTCCTGCAACGGGTACCTGGCGTTCGCGGCCATGCTCATGGCGGGCCTCGACGGCATCGAGAACAAGATCGACCCGGGCGAACCCCTGGACAAGGACATCTACGGCCTGAGCCCCGAGGAGCTGGCCGAGGTCCCCTCCACCCCGGGGTCCCTGGAAGAGGCCCTGAAGGCGCTGGAGGAGGACCACGAGTTCCTGCTCAAGGGCGACGTGTTCACCGAGGACGTGATCGAGATGTGGATCAACTACAAGCGCGAGAACGAGGTGGACCCCATGCGCATGCGGCCCACGCCCTGGGAGTTCGCCCTGTACTTCGACTGCTAGCCGGCTGTTCCGGCGAGGGAGGAAACGGGGCCCCGAGGGGCCCCGTTTCTTTCTGAGGGCGGTACCGGTCCTGGCCCCCCCGCAGCACGCAGGGGCCGGTCACGGCGCCGACCAGGTGTTCGCACCGTCCGAGATGGACTCGATCACCGGGTCGAGCATGCGCAGGGCCAGCTCGCTCTCGCTCTGGTCCACGAACACCCGGGCCGTGGCCTGGGGGCTCGATCGGCCCGCCTCCACCACGGTGGTCGTGACGAACGGGAACAGCGTGGGGTCCGACCCGCCCACCCGCACCCGGAAGTCCACCATGTTGCGCCGGGTCACATCGACCTCCTGGTACTTGACGCTCAGGTCCACGGGCGCGGCCTCGGCCTGCCCCCCCGGCACGGCCACGACCACCAGCGGCCCGAAGGCGGGCCGAAACCGCAGGTAGAACGGCGCGCTCCGGCCCTCCCCGGCCACCCGCACCAGGTTCCGGGAGTGCGTCCGCAGGAGCACCCGGGCCGTGGCCAGGTCCAGGTCCAGCCGCACCACCCGCGCCAGCCACACGGCCCGCAACCCGGCCTGCGGATCGCCAACCACGGCGTTCTCCGGGATGGCCAGGGCCACCTGGTCGAGCCCGTAGGCGTGGGCGGAGTGGTTGGCCGAGTAGTTCTCGGGCTCGATCTGGTCGTTGATCACGTTGGCCACCACCCCGGCCAGGAATCCGGCGCCGAGCTGGGCCCCACTCACCTGGAACCGCATGCCCTCGGGCGCCTGGGTGAACACCGCAAAGGGCTTGTGCACCGGCCTCAGCTCGAACGCGCCGGGCCGATAGGGGAAGAATCGCCCGCTGTCCGCGTCCAGCACCAGGTTCCAGGTAATGCGTTCCCACACCCGCGGAAACACCTCCTCCAACCCCTCCTGAAGCAGGACGTTCGGTGCCGCGCCCTGGCCGGTGGCGACCAGGGACGCCATGGCGTGGTCCGCGAGGCTCTGGCCCGTCGAAGGGTTCATGGCCTGGCTGTCCCAGAGCTGGAAAGCCGCGGCCACGCCGGCCGAGGCCAGGACGCCGGCCGGGCCGGACATGGTCAGCATGGCCGCCACCGCCGCAGCCCCCACGGACACCACGGTCTTGGCCGTGGCCGCCTTGAGGGCCGCCGCGGCGTCCACCCGGGTGGTGAGCACCAGGTCGCCGTCGCGCACCCTCTGGGGGTAGCGGCTGAGCACCAGCGGGGCCTGGACGGTGGCCTCCACCAGGGGCTGGCCGTCGGCTGCCGTGGGATCGGTAGTGAACCCAAACCCCGTACGGGGCCCGCCCAGGTGGAACGCGGTGCGGACCACGTCGCGACCGTCGAAGTCCTTCGAGAACGTGACCACGCGGCCCTCGGCCGCGGAGGAGGAGCGCACCGCTTCCGGCCCGATGGCGTCTCCGAGCTGCCACACCCGGCCGGTGCGCAGGTACCCGCAGTCGAGGCCCGGCAGGTCCACCCCGGGGGTGCGGGCGACGAGCTGGTACCGGGTGTCCCCGAACTGGCCCCCGGATGCCCCGCCCTGCTGATAGAGCAGATCGTTGAACATCGGCGACACGGGGGCCTCCGGGTGCCCTCGGGTGAACGCCAGGAGGTCGGCGCTGTTGGGCTTGGCCCGCCCGTAGGTCCAGGGGTCGAAACACACCCCGGCCAGGGTCAGGCCAAAGGGGGTGAGCCCGGTGCCGGTGGCCCGCCTAGCCTCGTTGGGCAGCAGATACGTGGGCTCGCCCACGAAGTCGCCCCAGCGCCCGTCGTCCGGGGTTCCGGGGAAGAACGCCATGTCCAGCACCCCCAGGCCCTTGTCCGGATCGTGGTCCACCCCGATCCACACCTCCCGGTCGACGTTCGGGTCGGGCGGGCTGGGCTCTCCGGTGGTGGCGTCCGGCTCGAACGCCAGGGCGCCGTAGGCTTGGTCCCGGGTCAGCCGGTCCTCGCCCACGGCCAGGCTGGCCGCCCGCAGGGGCTCGTGCCGGGCCACGAAGTTGAACACCGTCAGGGACTGGTCCAGGAGCGTCCGCACGAGGCCCTGCTGGGTCACCTCGATGGTGAGCCGGGTGTCCCCCTCCGAGGCGCTCACCCGGTCCGGAAGCCCGTCGGGCAGGTCCTGGGCCCTGCCGTCCACGGTGGAGGTACGGTCCGTTGGATCGCCGAACAGGTCGAACCGGCCCGACTGCCCGCCCACCAGCCAGAGTTCCCGGGTAGGACGCAGCTCGTGCGAAGGGGTGTAGATCCCCCGCTCCCACGTCTTTCTCCGGGCGAACCCGGCCAGGGGGTTGGGCTGGCCGGTGGTCGTCACCTTGGCCGCCACCCGTACCGGGAGCGCCGTGCCCGTGACCTGGACCTCCACCGGCACCCGGCCCCGCTCGGCCATGCCCGGCCACTTGGCGTTCAAGGGCAGCACCGTGGGCACCGGTTTCGTCGGGGTCACCTCGGCGATGTCCAGGGGGCCGGCCTTGTAGTGGGCCTCACCCTGGGAGCCGAAGAAGAAGTGCAGCTCGAAGCTGCCCCGGCCCGTGGTGAAGTAGGTCTCCGGCACGGTCAGGGTGACGTCCAGGGTGTTGGCGTCGACCTTGGAAACCAGGTCCACCGAAGGCTCCAGCGCCGCTTTTCCGTCCCGCAGCAGCTCCACCCGGTAGAGCATCGGCGTTCCGCCGGCCAGCAGGTCTTCGAAGCTCCTGCCGCCCTTCAGCCTCCAGGTGGCCTGGAACGCGCCGGAGTGGCCTGTGGGGGCGAGCTGAACCGCTGGGGTGGCCACCAGCGACGAACCGGCGAAAAGGATATCGACCACCCCGCCGCCCAGGCCGGAGAGTTTCGAGTACTGGATGTTTCCCGCGATCCGGTCCCCGGGATCGACCGGCACCGCGATCTGCGGTTGCAGCTCGGCGCAGGCACCGGCGGCGAGCTCGGTGGAGTTGGCGGTGGTATTCGTCCCGCCGCTCAGAACCGTGAAGGACATCGCGTTGCCGGTGGGCGTGCCGGCCGGCGGATAGAGGCTGAACTGGCTCGGGTCGAACGTGATCCTCACGTCCGTGCCGCTCGCGCAGACCCGTAGCGGCTTGAGGGTGCCGGCCGAGAAGTCCTGCACGGTGTTCAGGGCCTGGACCGTCACCGTGCCGCCGACCTCCAGGGTCTTCTGGACCGCGTACCCTGGATCGTCGGGAAATTCGGCGTAGCGGATCCGGAACTCGTAGGTTCCGCTCTGGCCGGAGCCGAACGCGGCCACGAACCCGTCGGTGCCCCGGGCGGTGAGCCCCGCCCCCCCGCCGATACCGGTGACCTGCTGGGAGACCGCCCCGGTGACCACAGGAGCCCGCTGCCACTCCGACCCGCTGCCCCGGATCCGGTATTCCACCACCGGGGTGAGCCCGACGATGGAGGGGAGGTACTCCACGTTGAGGAAAAACGGGGAGCCGGTGGGCCCGATGTTCGTGGGGCCCACGTAGAGCGTGGAGGGGTGGGGCACTTGCCCGGTCACGGTGAACTTCACCGGCGTGGCGATGGGTTGCCCCTGGTACAGGAGCACCGTGCCGGGCAGGTCGAGCGACACCGTGATCTTCCCCAAGGTCCGCGGCACGAAGTCGGCCAGCGCGTGGGCCGTGCCCTGGATGTCCACGATCCCGCCGACCTGGGGCGACGGCACCAGGCCCGAGACCGTCACCGTGCTCGAGGCCACCTGCGCCTCGGCCACCCGGCCGGTGCCGTCCACGTACACCACGGGCGGATCCGCCACGGTGAGGCCCGAGCCAGGACCGTTCCACCACAGGGCCTCCAGGCCCGGCGGGATGAATTCGCCCTGGCCTTCCGCCACGCGAAAGACCGCGCCCACGTCCCCCAACAGCTCGGCGAGCGCGTCCGCAGCCATGTCCTGCCCCTGACTGTCCGTGGCCCGCAGCTCCAGCACCAGGAACACGGTCTCGTTGAACCCCTGGGTGTCCTCGGGGGTCACGGTCACTGAGCCGGCGTTCGTGCTCTCGTAGTCCAGGCCGTCCGCCTTGATGATCCGGGGCTTCACCTCGAGGCCCAGGAACTCGGCCGTGAACGTGGCGCTCTTGCCCGTCAGGTTCTCGGTGACCCGGAACTCGGCCACGCCCACCTTCCGGCCGAACACCACCCGGCCCGAGGCCGCGTCCACATAGGCCACGTAGGTGCTGGGATCGGGGAGGGGATCCACCGGATTCTCCAGGGGCTGGACCCAGCCGTTCGAGTCCAGGGCCTCGTAGGTGACCTTGCTAGTGGGCGCCAGGTCGGCCGCCCCCTTTGCTTGGGGGCCCCGTTGGGGTTTGAGAAGCACCTGCACGGGCTGCTGCTGCCCCTCCACGGCGCCGAGGATCCGGGTGGGGGTGACCTCGAGCACGTAGTCCGTGTCGGAGACCACGATCACCCCGGCCTGGGGCGTGCCGGGCGTGCCGGTATCGGTGAACCGCACGGTCGTGCGGCCGAGCCTCTCCCCCACCGTGACGGTCGGCGGTCCCACCGCGACCGTGGCCACGTTCGGGTTGTCCGTCTTGGCCCGAATGGCCGGGTTCCCGGTCAGGTCCAGCGCGGTGCCGTCGGAGAGCTCCGCCGTGAGGTCCACGGTGTGCTGGGAGTTCGCCTGGGTGGACCGGATGATCCTCGGATCGGCCACGAGCTCCATGAGGGGGAACGACACCTCGTCGAACCGGGTGGGGTCCACCACGCTCTGGGCCCGGATCGTGATCGTGAGGGGCTTCGCGGGCATGAGCGGGGGCGCCCTGTACTCCCCGGCCTCGGTGATCGTGCCGGTGGACGGGTCGCCGCCCTCCACGCCGTTCACGAACCATTTCACGTTCGTGTTCGCCGCTCCGGTGACGGCGGCGGCGAACGTCACCGTGGCCCCCAGCCCAACCCGATCCGGCCGCGGCGCGACGACCACCGAGATGTCCGCGGGCTGGTCCACCAGGGTGATCGCGGCGGAGGCCGACACCGAGGGGTCGTCCGCCAGCCGGGCCTCCAGGGTGATCGCGTTGCCAGTGGGGGGGATGGAAAAGGGCGCGTGGTAGGTGTACGTGCCCGGAGCATCCCCGTTCTCCTCGATGGTGCCCACCTGGGTGTCCCCGCCCTCGACCCCGTTCACCAGGAGCACCACGGCCCGGTCGGCCGGCTCCGTGGTCACGGTGAAGGTCTCGCGGCCGTCCACGGGAACGGTCGCCTCGGCGGGTTCGATGGAAACCGATCCAGGGGCGGACACGGAGAAGGTGATCTCGGCAAACCGGGCCGGGTCCGAGGCGAGCTCCGCCCGCACGGTCACCGCGTCGGGCGGGGCCTGGGCCGGTGCGGCGTACGTGCCGTCGCCTGCGATCCCACCGTACGTGGTGTCACCGCCCTCCACCCCGTTCACGAGCCACCGGACGGGTTCGGTGACCGGCTGGTCGCCCGAGTACAGGGTGAACCCCACCTGGGTGCCCACGCCTACCTGCGAGACGGCAGGGGCGAGGGAGAGCCCCTGCGGGCTCCCTCCCCCGCCGGATCCGCCCGGGGGCTCCTGACCGCCCTGGCGGAAGGTGAGCTGGGTGGACGCCGTGATCTGGGGAAGGTGCTTGACCCGGGCCGTCACGGTCACCTGGCCTGCCGGGGGCGGCGCGGCCGGCGCCAGGTACTCCCCGGAAGGGGAGACCGTGCCCAGGGTGGCGTTGCCCCCCACGATCCCCTCCACCAGGAACTCCACCGTAGTGTCCGGGAGCGCCCCTTCCGGCTCGACGACGACCGTGGCCGTGAAGGCCTGGGATCCTCCGGGATCGAGGACCGGGTTCTCCGGTACCAGGGTGACCTGCACCGACGCCACGGTGAAGGTGATCTCGGCCGCAGCCGACGGATCGGAGGCGCTCTCGCCCCGGACCGTGACCACTTTCGGCGCGGCGAGGGTAGCGGGCGCCGCATACATGCCGTCCGGGGCGATGGTGCCGCTCTCCGGAACGCCCACCTCCTTCCCGTTCACGTACCAGCGGACGTCGGCCACGGGCGAGCCCCCGGCGTCCACGAGCCGGAACGACACGTTTTGGCCGGGGAGTAGGGTGCCGGGGTCGGGCACGACGGCAAAAGCCTCGGCGGCCGGCGGCCAGGTGCGAAAGCTCCAGGTATGGGTCGTGCCATCGGCCGTGACCGAAGCGGTGTAGGTCCGCCCCGGCTCCAGCGGGTCGCGCGGTATGATCACCACGGCGTCCCGGGCGTCCAGTACCCTGCGCGCCCGTTCCTGGAGCCCGCGGTCCGGGTTCGTGTAGGTCGCCTCGGAGAACCAGCACACCTCCAGGGAGTTGCCGTCGCCGGTCTGGAGGGACGCGGCCGTGACGTCGGGGACGTTGGCCCCGAACGGGTCCGAGCCGAGCTGGACCACCAGCGGGAGCCCCGTGGGAGCGGTGAAGCCCTCGCACCCGGCATGGCTCAGCGGGTCCGGCCTCTCGTGGCCCGGGTATTCCAGCAGGTGAACCACGGCATCCGGCCCGGGGAAAAACAGCGGAAACGCCACCCCGGCCGGCGCCTGGTCGGCCAGGCCGGAGAGAACGTCCAGCACCGCCGCCGACTGCCATCCCCGGCCGTCCGCCCGGCTCCAGATCCCGTACCCCACCCGTTCGAGCCGGGGGTCCAGGATGCCCAGGGCGTGGAACGGGCCGGTCATCCAGGCGTCGAAGGCACGGGCGCTGTCCATGGCCGGGTCCTCGGACTTGACCACGTTGCCCTTTCGGGCCGCGGCCTGCCCCTCCGGGGAGTACCCGGTCTTCCCGGGGTCCTCGTCGTGGACGTTGCCCTCCGGATCGATGTCGGGGTGGGAGGTGTCGTTGACCACCAGGTACTTGGCGTGGGCCAGGGCCCCGGCGCTCAGGCCCGGGTCCTCGGCCACCGGGGGCAGGAACGCGCCGACGCGGGCAACCCGGCGGGCGGCAGGGGCCCGGGTGCCGGACCGAAAGAGGTTCAGGTAGGCGAGCCACTGCTCCCCCACCCTCACCGTGATCTGGGCCTCGTCGAACACGGACGGGTCGGCCTTGGCGGTGGCCCGCACGTGGTAGGTGCCGGGCACGAGCGGGGCGGTGTACCGGCCCGTGGGGGTCACTGTCCCGCCCCCGGGCTCCACCACCGACCAGTCGGCGTCGGCCGTGGCCGTGAACAGCACCGACCCGCCTATGTCCACGGCCGTCCGGGCCGGTGTCACGGTGAGGGCCAGGGGAGTCCCGGATCCTCCGCCTGCGTCTCCTCCGTCCCCACCTCCGCCTCCACCGCTACCGCCGCCCCCGCCCCCACCCCCACACGAGGCCAACCCCAACACGACCCAGATCAGTACGGCGACGATCCACGATCTCCGATACGTTCCGTGGAGGTCTGATGCGCTCCTGCCCACAACGGCCCTCCTTGCCGCGCCCGGACGCCGTGCGCGGTCTCTTTTCGGCGTTGTCCGCGCCTTCACGCACGAGAAGCCCCAATGCCCGATAGAAGCTTTCAACTTTTATGCCCGAATCGATCCTCAATGTGGACTCAAAAGATTACATTTGTTTCCCTTTTTGGGTAGGGCTGGTTCGTCCCCGCCGCCCGCCCTTGCGCCCGGTCCGCGCGAAGGGTATTATCCGGGCACTTCGTAAACCCTGTTTCGCCGCGTCAAAACGAGGGAAGCCCATGGAGCGCGCCGACCTGGACTTCGCCCACCTACCGTTTGCCTACCACCGGACCGACGCCAACATCCGGTACCGGTTCCGGGACGGAACGTGGTCCGAGGGGGAGTTGACGTCCGACGAGACCCTGACCCTGCACATGGCGGCCACCTGCCTTCACTACGGCCAGGAGGTGTTCGAGGGCCTGAAGGTGTTCGAGAGGCCCGACGGCCGGCTCCAGACCTTCCGGCTCGAGGAGAACGCCAAACGGCTCCAGCGATCGGCCCGGAAGCTCCTCATGGAACCGGTGCCGGTGGACCTCTTCCGTGAGGCGGTCCACAGGGTGGTGCGGGCCAACCGTCGATTCGTTCCGCCCTACGGCACCGGGGCGAGCCTGTACGTGCGGCCGCTGCTCCTGGGGGTGGGCCCGGAGATCGGGGTGAAGCCGAGCCGGGAGTACTTGTTCATCGTGTTCGTGACCCCGGTGGGTCCGTATTACAAGGCGGGATTCGAACCGGTGCGCCTGATCGTGGAGGAAGAGATCGACCGGGCCGCACCCGGCGGGGTGGGGGACATCAAGTGCGGGGGCAACTACGCCGCCGGGCTTCGGGCCACCACGGCCGCGAAGGAAAAGGGGTTCTCCGAGGTCCTCTACCTGGACGCTCGGGAAAAGAGGTACATCGACGAGTCCGGCTCTTCGAACTTCTACGCGATCCGGAACGGCACCTACATCACTCCGGCGAGCCCGTCGATCCTTCCCAGCATCACGAACATGAGCGTGCAGCAGATCGCCCGGGACATGGGCCTCAACGTGGAGGCGAGACCCGTGTCGGTGGACGAGCTACCCACGTTCGAGGAGGCCGGGTGCCTGGGGACAGCGGCCGTGATCACCCCGGTGGAGTCGGTGACCTACCGGGGTCGGGAGTATGTCTACGGCGAGCGGGGAAAGGCCGGGCCGGTCACCACGGAACTGTACAAACGGCTCACGGCCATCCAGTGGGGCGAATCCCAAGACCCTTACGGGTGGACGGAGATCATTCCCGACACATGAGCGTCCCCAGGCCCTTGGAGCGGATCCGCGGCCCGAACGCCGTGGAGGTGGAGTTCCTGGAGGAGACCGGCCCCTACGGCTACGCGAATCTGCTGAGGGTGGTGGTCCGCCTGGTGGCCCGGATCCCGGGGACGGACCGCCCCTTCGAACACCGGCTCGAGCGCATCGGCGTCTCCCCGGCGGAGCGCCGAGCCGTGCGGGCGGAGTTCGTGGAACGGATGAAACAGAATCTCCTCCCGTACCTGTTCCGGCCGGACTTCCCGGAACGCTACCGGGTCCACTCCGTGCGGAACCGCGCTCGGGTGATCCGCTTCCCGGGGACTCGATGATCTGCGCGCGGTGCGGACGGCGTCTCGAGGTCGCGAGCCCCTCGCGCAGGGACACCTGCGCCGGGTGCGGGGTAGATCTTCGTGCCTGTGTCCAGTGCGCATTCTACTCGCCGGGCCGGTACAACGACTGCCGGGAACCCAGGGCCGATCGGGTGGTGGACAAGGAACGTTCCAACTTTTGCGAGTGGTTCCGGCCGGCGGAGGGGCGCCCCCCTGGCAAGGGGGACGAGGGCGACGTAAAGGCCCAGGTCCGGGCGCAACTGGAGGCGCTGTTCAAGAAAAGGTCCTGACCCCTATTCCTAGTCGCCCAGGTCGAACGCGGGCTCTGAGATCTCGCCCTCGATCTCTTCGGGCCGGGGCGCGTTGTACTGGACCAGGCGGAACAGGTGGGGAAAAGTGTCGGCGGGCACCTCCACGAAGTCCAGGGCCACACCCGCGGATTCGGTCCGCACCGTTCTGGCGCGCACTCGGACATCGGCCTCCGGGGCCCCTGGATCCAGATGGATCGTGAGGGTAACCTCCCGACCGCGGTCGGGGGGAAGCCCGTTCGTCAGGCGTACGTACGCCCCCTTCAAGCTCACGTCCCGGAGGGTCCCTCTGCACTCGCCGCCCGTCCACGAAACCGTGGCTTCTTTCCCGGTGCTCACCCGCGTGCGTCGTCGCTTCGCCATGGTGTCTCCTCACTGTGGACTTCCGCCCCCCCGTATCGGCCCGGAGGGAAGGCCACTTTACCCCCCTCAGGGAGGGCCTTGACAACCTATGCCCGATCCGGTAGGGTCGAGGGTCCTCGATCGTGGGCCGTTAGCTCAACTGGTAGAGCAGCTGACTCTTAATCAGCGGGTTCGGGGTTCGAGTCCCTGACGGCTCACCAGACGACAGACGGGCGCCGCTCCGAGGAGCGGCGCCCTTTCCTTGCCCACCCCGTGTTTCCTGCCGTAAAAAAGAAATACGGGCCGTGGGCGGAGGCGATCCGGACGAGGCGGTGCCGCTCCCACGGCCGGCCGACCCACAGCGAAACCCGGGCGAGAGTGGCGGAACTGGTAGACGCACTGGACTTAGGATCCAGCGGGTAACCCGTGGGGGTTCGAGTCCCCCCTCTCGCACCACTTTGCGACATCACGCCCCCGACTGTCCGATCCCGACCTTGCGCAACCTGCCCCCACTCTCCGGTCACCCGCGGGCCTGGATCGGCGGGGCACACCCGTGCAGCGAGGAGACGCATCCATGAAAGCCGAGGTGGAGTCCATCAGCCCCGTGAAAAAGAAGCTCATCGTGGAGATCCCCCCCGAGGAGGTGGCCCGGGAGGAGGAGGTCGCGCTCAAGGACCTCCGGCGCCGGGTGACGATTCCCGGATTTCGTCGGGGCAGGGCCCCCATCGCCGTAATCCGTCGGTACTACGGCGAGCGGGTGCGCGGCGACGTGATCAGCCGCCTGATCCAGGAGAGTTACCGGGAAACCCTCGACCGGGAGGACATCGTCCCGGTATCGGACGCGGAGATCGAGATCCAGTCGGTTCCCCCCGAGGGTCCGTTGAGCTACACCGCCGTGGTGGAGGTCCGGCCCGTGGTGGAACCCCGCGAGTACACGGGACTCACACTGAAAAAGGAACGGGTGGCGGTGGAGGAGACCGAGGTGGAGGCCGAACTCGAGGCCATCCGCCGCCAAAAGGCCACATACGAACCCGCCCCCGAGGATCACGAGGCGGCCGAAGGGGATCTGGTGGTGATCGACTACCAGGGGACGCTGGAGGGCGAGCCCTTCGAGGGGGGGACAGGGGAAGACCGGACGGTCCTGCTCGGCAGCGGCACCCTGGTACCCGGTTTTGAGGAGGGGCTGGTCGGGGCCCGTGCCGGCGAGGAGCGCACCGTGGAGGTGACCTTTCCGGAGGATCACCCCAACCGGGACGTCGCGGGCCGCTCCGCCCAGTTCCGGGTCTCCGTGAAAGAGGTCAAGGTACGACGTCTGCCCGAGCTAGACGACGAGTTCGCCCGGGAGGTGGCCGAGGTCCAGACCATGGACGAACTCCGGGACAGGATCCGGGAGGGAATCCGGCGGGAGAAGGAACGCCGGGCCGAGGAGCGCTTCCGCGAGCACGTCATCGACACGCTGTTGGAGGCCAACCCCTTCGAAGTCCCCCCCACGTTGGTACGGTCCCAGGAGGCCCACTCCCTGGGGCGGCTCCACGAAGACCTGGCGCGGCGGGGACTCAGCCTGGAAGCCCTGGGCATCGACGCCGAACGGCTCCGGGACGCCCACCGGCGGGGCGCCGAACGGGCCGTGCGCTGGGCGTTCCTGGCCCAGGCCATCGCGCGCAAGGAGGGGATCGAGATCTCCGACGAGGACGTGGAACAGCGGATCCGGGAGATCGCCGAGGCGGACGGACGGCCTTACGAGGCCATCCGGGCGTACTTCGACGCGGAGGAGCGGATGCGGGGACTCCGTTCGTGGCTGCTGGAAAAACGGGTCCTCGACCTGGTGGTGGAGCGGTCCACGGTGGAGGAGGTGGAACCCGCCGGTGCGTCCGAGGAGGCTGGCGATGAGTAACCTGATCCCCTTCGTAGTGGAACGCACGGGCCGGGGTGAGCGGGCCTACGACATCTACTCGCGGCTTCTCAAGGACCGG
>CAZBGL010000158.1:0-9162 GCA_964491375.1 uncultured Thermodesulfobacteriota bacterium
CACCACCGAGATGGACCGGACCCCCAAGAACTCCATCTGGCGGAAGATCTCTCGCACCCGGGGCCGTGCCGTGAACAGCGTGCGGACCGCCTCGACCAGGAACAGAAAGGTCCGGCCGACCTCCTCGATCCGGGCCACCACGATCCGGCCGAACCACTCCAGAAATGCCGTCATGTGTCAAAGGGCCCGCCGCGTCCCGGCCTGGGAACCCGGTCCTATTTTCGCTTCTGGGGCTGGAGCACCCACCGGTCCCCCACCCGATGCCAGGTCATCCAGAGCTCGGAACGCTCCGGAACCACCGAGTCCTTTGGGAACAGGGTCCGCACCACCCGCACCTTGGCCAGGACGCCGTCGGGTTGGACAAAGAGCTGGTAGCTGGCCACGTCCGCGCTCTCGAGATGGTATCGCCCCACAAACATCCAGAGGTCGTCGATCACGCGGCCCCGTACCTCCGGGGGGAAGAACGTCACGGCCTGTTCCACGTTCTTCTCTTTGAGAAGACGGTGGTATTCGTCCACGTCCCGGAGCAGCTCCGTGACCAGCCGGCGTTTCTCCCTCGGGTCCAGAGCGGGGGGAGGGGGGGGTTCCGTGGCCCTGTGCGCGGCCTGTACACGTTCGGGAGGGGATTGGGTCGGCCCGGCCTTCTTCGCGGGAGCGCCCGCGCATCCGATGTACGCAGCCAGAATCACCGTTCCCAGCGCCGTGCGGACCGCCCACCGTATCATGGCACTCCTCCTGCCGAACAGACCGACTCACAGCCCGTCCCCCCATCGTCGCCCGGGCGGAGGCCGATCATAGTCAAGCCTCCGGCGGGTTTTCAAGAAAGCTTTTCCCCGGGCCCGGGCACTCCCGCACAAAGAAAAAAGGGGCCCCGAAGGACCCCGGCCTCCACCGGTACCGCGTGTGCTCACGTCCCCTCCGAGGCGATCCCCCGCAGGCGGTCCCGGATCTGCCGGAACTCGCCCACCTCGATCGGAATCGCCACCTTCAGGAGCAACGTGTAGATGATGAGCCCGATCGCCCAGATGCCCAGGGTGATGAGCACCTCGGGCAGGGTGGGGCTGTAGGACCAGATCTCACCCAGGGGACTGGGCACGAACCCGGGGATGATGAGGCCCGGGCCTTTCTCGATCCACACGCCAATGAACATGAGCACGCAGCCCAGGTTTAGCGTGAGGAAGTTTTCACGGGTCTTGGGGATCAGGAACAGGAGGAACGCCACGGTGTTGAACGCAATGGCGGTCCAGATCCAGGGGACGAGATCGTTGTGCCCGTGCAACCCCTGGAACAGGTACTTCATCGGGGCCAGGTGCACGGTGGCGCTGTAGTATTCCTTGTACACCTCGGCGATCAGGAGGAACAGGTTGATGCCCATGGCATACGCCACGATCTCGGCCAGCTTGAAGATCGCCCGGTCTTGGATCTTGATGGGCGTGTGCTTCCGGATGAGCTGGAACGCCAGGATGATGAAGCTGGGCCCGGAGCAGAAGGCCGACGCCAGGAAGCGCGGGGCCAGGATCGAGGCGTTCCAGAACGGGCGGGCCGGAAACCCGTTGTACAGGAAGGCGGTCACGGTGTGGATCGAGACGGCAGCCGGGATCGAGAACAGGATCAAGGGCCACAGGATCTTGTGATTCGGCTCGCGGCCCTGGTAGGCATTGTACAGAATGTAGACCGGCACGATCAGGTTGATGGCCAGGTAGGTGTTCAACACCACCACGTCCCAGGATAGCATGGAGATCGGGAAGTTCAGGATTCCGATCCCCGGAATGAGGTGCCAGAAACGCTCCGGGTGCCCCAGGTCGAACGTGACGAACATCAGGCACATGCTGATGGCCGCCACCGCCAACAGCTCACCCAGGAGCACGATCTCCTTGATGGGCCCCCACTTGTAGATGTACGCCGGGATCACCAGGAGCACCGCGGCGGCCGCCACTCCCACCAGGAAGGTGAAGTTGGCGATGTACAGCCCCCAACTCACCGGATCACGCATGCCGGTGATGCCGAGCCCAGCCTTGAGCTGGTAGACCCACGCCCCCAGGCCCACCACGGCCACCGCGACGAGGAACGCCATCCACGTGTAGTACTTTTTGCCGCCCCGGAACGCCAGGATGAAGGTGCCGATCAGGAACTCCATCAGCGTGTTCATCGCTCACCCCTCTAGCCGAAGAAGTAATAGAACTTGGGCTCGGTGAGGAGGTCCTCCTTGATCCGGAAGACCCGATGGTTCTCCAAGATGTAGCGGATCTCGGAACTCGGATCGAGGAGGTTGCCGAACTTGCGGGCACCCACCGGGCACGCCTCCACGCAGGCCGGATACCGCCCCTCGCGGGTGCGCTGGATGCAGAACGTGCACTTTTCCACCACGCCCCGCATCCTGGGCCGGTTCCCCAGATAGTGGGTGTCGGGGTTGATCTCCTCGGGCGGAATCTCGGGATCGAGCCAGTTGAAGCTGCGGCCCTCGTAGGGGCAGGCGGCCATGCAGTACCGGCAGCCGATGCACCAGTTGTAGTCCACCACCACGATTCCGTCGTCCTCGGTCCAGGTGGCCCTCACCGGGCATGCCTTGACGCACGGTGCCTTGCGGCAGTGCTGGCACTGCACGGGCATGTAGTAGTAGCCCTCTTCCGGCACCTTCTCCGGGTTGTAGTAGCGGTCGGACTGCTCGAACTCCATCACACCGTTTTCGAACCGCAGCACCTTGATGTAGTGGATCTGCGGTTCCCGGCGGGACTGGTTGTTCTCCTTGACGCAGGCGTACACGCACCGCCGGCATCCGATGCATCGGCTCAGGTCCAGCGCGTAGCCGAAGACCACGTTCTCCATCGGGGGGGTGGCCTTCACCGTGATCTTCCGGCCGTATTGGCGGGTGTACTTCTCCTCGAGCCGACGCAGGGTCTCCTTGACCTCCTCGGGGGTCATTTCCTGGAAGTTCTTCTGGAAATACTCTGCCCAGGAATGATAGGTCAGGAACCCCCTGTCGCCCTGGGCCAACACCTTGGCGGGCAGGGTGGCGGCAGCCGCCCCCGCGGCCAGGCCTTTCAGGAACTTCCGGCGGCTCGCCAGCTTGGGGTCCACCGTGGGCACGCTGTTTTTCGACATGGATCGCCTCTCCTCGCGTCTCGCGGTGCAGACCGTACCGCCGTCCTAGTGTTTCTTGGATTCGCCTTCTTCCTCGGAGGGCCCGGCCGTCACGTGCTTACTGGCCGCCTGGGACTTGAGCGTCCCCGTACCCGGAACCACCGGCGGCGGTTCGGGTTTGAGCGGTTTGAACCGGGGATTATGGGGGTTATGGCAGTGGGCACACAACAGATACTGTTTCTTGCCGTTCCAGTACCCGGTGCGCTTCCCGTGGATGCCCTGTTTCCAGTCCCGGAACTTGGCCCCGTGACACTGCCCGCACAGGCGATACGAATCCGCAAAGTCGATCTTTTCGCCGCTCTGGAGCCGCAGCTTGTCCCGGTCGTCCGCGTCGTGGCAGTCCAGGCACCAGCGGAACTGCTCGGCGTGGTGCAGCCGGATGTCCGTGTGTTCCTCCTCGAGCTCCCGCGGAGTGGGGTCTGTGTCCATGTCGTTGTGGCAGTTTTCCGCGCACGGATAATAGTCTTCGCTCAACGGCGGGGGAGGAACCGCAAACTCGCTTCCCGAGGCCGCCCGGATCCCGGGTCTTGCGCACAAACACACAAGGGCGGCGATGAGAATCCATCGGCGCTTCATGTTCCCACTCCCTCCTCGGTCCGGTTGCGGGGATGAAACAGGTGTGGAACCGTTTGAAACAGGCGGCCCCGGATCACGCCGCGGCACGGGCCGCGGGGCAGAACCGAAGCGCGGATCATAGGAAACGATTCCCCAAGGTGTCAAGGTGTTTTCCGGCGGGGGCCCCGGGCCGCCGCGTTTCGTTTGTGTTTCAGCGCTTTTTCACCCCGCCACCCGCTCCGGACGGGGCCGCCGGTTGGCGGCCAGCACCCGTTTGCGCAGGCGCACCCGGGACGGGGTCACCTCCACGAGCTCGTCCCCGTCCACCCACTCCAGGGCGCGGTCCAGCGTCATGGGGCGGGGAGGCGAAAGCCGCAGGGCCTCGTCCGCGCACGCCGCCCGGATGTTCGTGAGTTTTTTCTCGCGCACCACGTTCACGTCCAGGTCGTTGGCCCGGTTGTGCTCCCCCACCACCATGCCCCCGTACACCTCCGTGCCGGGAGTCACGAACAGCACCCCCCGGGGTTGGAGGTGGTAGAGGGCGTACGCCGTGGCCCGGCCCGGACGGTCCGCCACCAGGGCGCCGTTGGCCCGGCCCGGAATGGGGCCGCTCCAAGGCCCGTAACCGTCGGCCAGCCGGTTCAGAACCCCTTCTCCCCGGGTGGTGGCGAGGAACCGGCTCCGGTACCCGATGAGTCCCCGGGTGGGCACCCGGAACTCCAGGCGCGCCCGGCCGCCGGGAAGCGGGGTCATGTTGAGCATCCGGCCGCGGCGTTCGGCCATCTCCCGTGTCACCGCGCCCACGTAAGCCTCGGGCACGTCCACCAAGGCGATCTCCATGGGCTCCAGGATCCGCCCCCCCTCCTCCCGGGTCAGGATCTCGGGTCGGGAAACGCTCAACTCGTACCCCTCCCGCCGCAGGGTCTCGATGAGCACGGCCAACTGGAGCTCTCCACGGGCCATCACCTGGAAGGCGTCCGCATCCAGGAGCTCCAGCCGAAGGCTCACGTTGTGAAGCACCTCCCGCTCCAGGCGTTCGCGGATCTGCCGGGAGGTGAGGAACCGCCCTTCGCGCCCGGCCAGGGGGCTGGTATTGGGCGAAAACACCATGGAGAGGGTGGGGTCCTCCACCCGGATCCTCCGGAGCGGTCGGGGATGGGCGCGGTCCACCACGGTGTCGCCGATGGTGACCCGCCCCAGGCCGGCCACGGCCACGATCTCTCCGGCCACCGCCTCGTCCACCGCCCGGCGCTCCAACCCCTCGTGGGTGAACACCGCCGAGGCCTTGGCCGCCACCACGCCTCGTTCGGTGACCACCCCCACCTCTTGACCCACCCGGATCCGGCCGTTCACGATCCGGCCCACGGCGAGCAGCCCCACGTAGTCGTCGTATGCCAGGCTGGTCACCAGAAGCTGGAGGGGGGCCCCGGGATCGCCTTCGGGAGGCGGAATGTGCTCCACCACGGCCTCGAACAGGGCACGAAGGTCCGCCTCCCGGCCGGCGGGCTCTGCCGAGGCCCGCCCACGGCGGGCGTCCGCGTAGAGCACGGGAAACTCCAACTGCTCCTCGTCCGCCCCCAGATCGATGAACAGGTCGTAGAGCGCGTCCAGCACCTCGGCGGGCCGGGCGTCCGGCCGGTCGATCTTGTTGATCACCACCACCAGGGGCAGCCCCAGGTCCAACGCCTTGCCCAGCACGAACCGCGTCTGGGGCAAGGGGCCCTCGGCCGCGTCCACGACCAGGATCGCACCGTCCACCATCTGGAGGGTGCGCTCCACCTCGGCACCGAAGTCCGCGTGCCCGGGCGTGTCCACGATGTTGATCTTGACGTTCCCGTAGCGCACGGCGGTGTGCTTGGCCAGGATCGTGATCCCCCGTTCCCGCTCCAGTTCGTTCGAGTCGAGAACCCGTTCCTCTACCCTTTGGCCTTCACGAAAGATCCCGCTCTGGCGAAGCAGCGCGTCCACCAGGGTGGTCTTCCCATGGTCCACGTGGGCGATGATGGCCACGTTGCGGAATCCGGAACCCTTCACGATCCCCTCCTGCGGGCGGCTGCGCCGCCCGGAGCGCTTTCCCAAAAGGGCCGGACTTTGTACCATTCCCCATGCTCGGGGTCAAAGATCCTTCCCGGTTCCGGTGGGCCGAAAGGGGCTCGTTCGTGTCTGGGGGAAACACACTCTAGGCCCAGGAACGGCCCTGCCGGGCCGGAGACGGCGTGGTTGGCCCGGGGGCTCGTCTCCGCTTGCGGTCACGGCCTCGATGGCGCCGCTCGGTAGTCGGTGTGCCGCTCGCGTGAGCGGTCGGTGGGCTCGGGAGGCGACCGTCGCCTGGCCTTCCGGCCGTCTGCGCGGACCCGGCCCCCGGGCCGGGTGGACGAGCCCTGGGAGCGTCCGTGGCCGGGGGGGTGGCACCTGCGAAGAAATAGTGGAGAACGACCTTTCTAGCCTTCCCGCCCTCCGGGCGGGGAGGCCGGGACGAGGAGCGGTTCGGAATGCGGACCTCCATCAGCCCCGGAGCCGGGTGGCCGAGCTCCGAGACGATCGCTCTGCGGTTCGTGCTGAACGGACGGCCCGTGGAGACCGAGGCAGAGGCTCACCGCACGCTCCTGTGGGTGCTCCGGGAGCGGTTCGACCTGACCGGTGCCAAGGAGGGGTGCGGGGTGGGGGAGTGCGGGGCGTGCACCGTGCTGCTGGACGGCCGGCCGGTGAACGCCTGCCTGGTGCTGATCGGGAAGGTTCACGGCCGGGAGGTGACCACGGTGGAGGGCCTGGGGGGGCCCGAGTCGCTGCATCCTCTCCAGAAGTGGTTCATCCGCAAGCACGCGGTGCAGTGCGGGTACTGCACGCCGGGGATGCTCCTTTCGGCCCTGGCCTTGCTCCGGAAGAACCCCAAGCCGAGCCGGGCCGAGATCCGCGAGGCCCTGGCCGGAAACCTCTGCCGGTGCACGGGCTACGGTCCCATCGTGGAGGCCGTGCGGGCTGCGGCGAGGGAGATGGTCCGGCGATGAAGGGGTTCGCGTACGCGCGGCCGCACACGGTGGACGAGGCGGTGGCCCTCCTGTCGGCAGGGGGCCGGCGCGCCGTGCCCGTGGCCGGCGGCACGGACCTCCTGGTGGCCCTGCGGCGGGGCGAGGTCGCCCCGGAATGCCTGGTGGACCTCTCGGGCATCCCGGAACTGCACGAGATCCGGGTGGAGCGGGGGGGAAGGACCCTGCGCGTGGGGGCATGCGTCACCCACGCTCGGGCCTCGGACGATCCTCTGGTCCGGCTCCACGCGCCCCTTCTGGCAGCGGCGTGCGCGGTGGTGGGTTCGGTCCAGGTCCGCAACCTGGGCACGGTGGGGGGCAACGTGGCCAACGCCTCGCCCGCGGCCGATACCTTTCCGGCCCTGGCCGCCCTGGACGCGGCCGTGGAGATCCGGGGCCCCGAGGGCTCCCGTACGGTACCCCTGGAGGCGTTCGTCACCAGCCCCAACCGCACCGAGCTCCGCCGTGGCGAGCTCCTGGTCGCGCTCCGGATCCCCCTGATGGGGCCCCATCGCTGGGCGTTCGAAAAGGTGGGCCGGCGATGGGCCGTGGCCATCAGCCGGTTGTCCGTGGCCGTGGCCGTATGCCCGTGGGAGGGGTGGGCTCGCATCGCCCTGGGCGCGGTGTTCCCCTCGCCCCGCCGCGTGCCCGAGGCCGAACGGGTCCTGGCCCAGGGGTTTGATGTCCGCTCGGCCGAGCGTGCCGGCGAGGCGGCCGAGGCGGCCGTGCGGGCCGTGTCGGGAGGAAGGGCCTCCATGGCGTACAAGCTCCCGGTGGTGAGCGAACTCGTGGCCCGCGCCGCGCGGGCTGCTTTGGACGGAGGACGGTGATGGCGGTGTGCGGCGCGGTGGGATCCTGGACGCCCCGCACGGACCTGCTCGACCGTGTGCTGGGCCGTACGCGGTTCGCCGGAGACATCCGGATACCCGGGTGCCTCCACCTGGCCGTGGTCCGGTCCACCGAGGCCCACGCCCGGGTGGTTCGGGTGGACGATGCTCCGGCCCGGGAGGTGCCCGGGGTCGTGCGGGTGTTCACCGCGGCCGATGTGCCCGGCGAGAACCGATACGGCATCATCCGCCCCACAGCCGACCAGCACCTGCTCGCCCCCGACCGGGTCCGCATGGTGGGGGATCCTGTGGCCCTGGTGGCGGCCGAGACGCCCGAGGCCGCCCGCGAGGCGGCCCACCGGGTGCGGGTGGTGTACGAGCGGCTTCCGGCGGTGTTCGACCCGGAGGAGGCCCTGGCGGACGGCGCCCCCCTGGTGCACGAGCGAGGGAACCTGTGCTTCGAGCAGCGCGTGGAGCGTGGGGACTGGGAGCGCGCCCTGGCCGGGGCCCACGTGGTGGTGGATCGCAGCTATTGCACCTCGTTCGTCGAGCACGCCTACATCGAGCCCGAGGCCTCGGTGGCGTACCTGGAGGACGGAGTGCTCGTGGTGGTGTGCGCCACCCAGAACCCACACTACGACCGTGCCGACCTGTGCCGGCTGCTGGGCCTGCCCGAGGAACGGGTCCGGGTGGTCCAGGCGCCCACGGGCGGGGCGTTCGGCGGCAAGCTCGACCTGGGCACCCAGCCGTTCGTGGCCCTGGCCACCTGGCTGACCGGAAGGCCGTCGCGGCTCGTGTACTCCCGGGAGGAGTCGTTCCTGGCCTCGCCCAAGCGCCATCCGTTCCGGATGCGCTACCGGACGGCGGCGGACCGGCAGGGGCGCATCCTGGGGGTAGAGGCCGACCTGCTCATGGACACGGGCGCCTACGCCTCGTACGGCATGGCCGTGGCCATCCGGGCGGCCGTGCACGCAGCCGGTCCGTACCGGGTCGGCGCCGTGCGGGTGTGTTCCCGGGCGGTGTACACCAACCACCCCATCGCCGGGGCCATGCGGGGGTTCGGCACTCCCCAGGTGGCGTTCGCCTACGAGAGCCAGATGGACCTGGTGGCCGAGGCCCTGGGGCTCGACCCGCTCGAGGTGCGGCTCCGCAACGCCCTGCGCCCGGGCGACGAAACGGCCACGGGCCAGCGGCTGGGTCCCAGCGTGGGGCTGGTGGAGTGCCTCGAGAAGGTGGGCCGCGTGCGGGACCGCTGGATCGGGCGGAAGGTTCCGGGCGGATGGCTCCGCGGGCTGGGGGTGGGTGCCATGTACTACGGGATCGGCAACACCGGCGTGCCTAACCCGTCCGCGGCCCACGTCCAGCTCGACGAGGACGGCGGGTTCACCCTGTTCACGGGGGCGGCCGAGCTGGGCCAGGGATCGGACCGGGTGCTCCTGGCGGTGTGCGCCCAGGCGCTGGGCGTGGACCCGGGGAGCGTGCGCCTGGTGCGGGCCGACACCGCACGCACCGCCAACGCGGGCGCCACATCGGCCAGCCGCCAGACGTACATTTCCGGGGCGGCGGTGTTGGAGGCGGCCCAGGAGCTGCGGCGCCGCATCCTGGATCGGGCC
>CAZBGL010000159.1:0-3584 GCA_964491375.1 uncultured Thermodesulfobacteriota bacterium
CCCGGTCGAACACCATGGTGCCCTCCACGCCCCGCGGGTTCGAGGGTGTGGACTCGCGGATCGCCGCCTGTTCGCGGTTCAGACGGTGGCGATAGGCCTCGGCCACGGCCTCCAGGGCCGGCGGGCACCCGGCCGGCCACGCGGCTCCGGCCGCCCATAGAACGGCCGCCAGGGTCCACACGGGCAAGCGTTCCGCCATGTCCTCACTCCACCAGGCCGTACCGATCCCGCACACGCCGGCTCAGTTCCCGCAGCAGCTCGTAGCACGCCTCCACCGTGGCCTCCTTGTCCGGGTTCACCAGGGCGCAGGTGGCCGGCAGCAGCAGGCTTCGGGGCAGCAGGTATTCCCGGGGCAGGCCGGCCTGCTCCAAGGTGTCCCACAGCCGCTCCAGGTGCTCGTCCAGGTCGTCCAGGTCGGTGGACCGGAACTCGTCGTAGTTGGCGGGCACGATGCCCCACCCCACAATCCCTCCGGCCTCGAGGAACGCCTTCAGGCTGGGCACGTACTGCACGAACCGCTCGCCGCTGCCGAAGGCGTTGAAGCTGAGCACGTCCATGGGCGTGCGCAGGAGGAAGTCCCAGTCCGGGTTGCCGCACAGGTGGATGCCCCGCCGGCCCTCCACCTGCCCGAAGAAGCGGTCCAGGTCGGCCCGGGCGCGGGTATCCGTGTAGCCGGACATGCCCGAGAAGATGAACTCCAGGCCCGGTTCGTCCACGAACATGAACGCGTTGGGGTTGCGTTCCGCCAGCTCCCGGTACATCACGTTCACCTTCTGGGCCATGAAGTCGATGAGCACATCCCGGACCTCGTCCAGGTAGAGGATGGGTTTTCCGTTTTCGTCCTTCACGTTGAACCCGAACGACACGGGCCCCTCCATCTGTCCGCGGATCGCCGGATGGCCCGACAGGTCCCGCTCCAGGAACCGGTGGTACACGGCCGAGTACCGGGGGGAGAGCCGGTACAGGTCCGGGTCCTCCATGCGCTCGATGAACGCCGGGAGCTCCGCGTAGAAGCGTTCCAGGGAAAAGTCGATCCTACGGTTCTGCTCGTCGATGCGTACCCCGGGGAAGTTCTCCGAGACCTGGACGTACATGTCCTCGTAGTAGGAGAGGCGGGGCAACTGGGGCCAGAACGGGATGTCGAGCGAGAACGCCAGGTCCAGCGCCCGGTCCACGTCGGTGTGGGGCAGGATGCCCATGGCCGTGGTGCGGCAGTTTCCGGGAATGGGCATGGCGGCTCCTTTGCGGGTTCGCGAGGTCCACCGCAGGGCAGCCTGCGGCCGGGTGTATCTGTAACCCGCCCGGGGGTGCCGGAAGTATCGTGCCGGACCGGCGCGCAACCCCATGATGCAGGTCAAGGGCTGCGGCGCGCAAGCGGGCCCGTGCGGTTGAGGTTCGTGCCGGGCGCGGTAATGTGGGTACGGACGGGGCCGCTCCGGGGGGGTTCTTGCGGGTGCCGAGGCCGGATCCCCCCCGACCTGCAGGGCGGGAGACCGCCTTCGGGACGTGACTTGGGCTGAAGGCCCGACACCGTTCGAGTCTGCCTCCACCGTTCTGGCGTTCCGCCCTTCCGAGGGAGCGAGGAACCGGTGTCCCAACTGATCGCGTGCGCGTGGGAACACGGGTTGGTGCTGGCCGCGGACCGGCGGGTGGTCCTGGAGCGCGAACACGGCCGCCAGGTGCACTCGGTGCGGAAACTCTATCCCCTGGGAGGCCGGGCGGCCCTGGCCACGAGCGGAGCGGCCGTGGGCATCGGCCTCAGCCGGGCCGTGTCCCGGGCGCTGCGCCGCCGGCTCGTGCCCGCGCTGGGCGATCTGGAAGCCTACGTGCTCTCGGTGTTCCAGAGGGAATACGACGCGTTCGTCCAACAGGGGGCCCAGTGGTTCGCGCGCCACCCCGAGGCCCATCGCAGGTCGTACGTGCTCCTGGGTGGCCGCACCGAGGACGGGGGGTTCCGCTTCTCGTTCTACGCCTCCGAGGAACACGGTCAGCCGTACCGGCGGTTGCGCACCCTCTCCGCGCTCACCGCGCCGCGACGGCTCGGGCTCGAAGCCCGCCTGGCCCGGGCAGCCGCCCAGGGGGCGAATGCGGACGACGTGGCCCGCATGGTGGTCGAGGGCCTGCGGCAGGTGGCCGCGAAGGACCCGGCGGTGGCCGGGCCGTTCGATGTCGCCGTGTTTTCGGACTCGGGGGCGCGTTTCCAGACCTTCGGGCCGTAGGAAGGCCTGTCACCCCGAAACGCCCGGGAATCCGGGCACCGGCGTCCCGGGGTCGTCCCAGCGCAGGTGCAGGGTCTGGGTGGGGAAGGCGAAGTCCACGCCCATTTCCTGGAAGATCCCCTGGATCTCGTGGAGGACCTGGTTTCCGTAGTGAAGGGATGCGGCCCAGTCGGGCAGGTGGGCCTGGAACCAAACCCTGATCACCTTGGAATAGCGGTCGAGGCGTTCGAGATAGATCCAGCACATGTTGGGGTTGACCTCGTCCTTGGCCAGCAGGTGCTCGCGGAGGCGCCGGACGAGTTCCTGGAGGGTTTCGGGCGACGTGTCGTAGGGGGCGTCCAGGTCCCACTTGTACATGAACTTGGTGCGGCCGTAGTAGTTCTTGACCGCGCCCTTCACGAAGTCGGCGTTGGGAATCGACACCGTGGTCATGTCGCTGAACAGTTCCAGGTAGGTCCGGAACAGGCCGATCTTTTTCACGGTGCCCGCCCAGTTCTGGAAGGCGATGAAGTGGCCTTCGTCGAAGATCCCGGTGCCGTAGATGTAGATCCGGCCCACCAGGTTGGCCAGGGGCTCCTTCACCGCCACCACCAGGGCGATGCCTCCCACCCCAAGGCTGGCCCAGATCGCCTTGAGGTCCACCCCCAGGTCCGAGAGGATGGTGAGCAGGCCCAGGATCCACAGGACCATGTTGGCCACTTCGCGGATCTGTTTCTCTACCCGGGCCACGCTGCGGCGGTGCTCCTCCAGGTCCTCCACCCCCTGGGCCTCGAGCCGCACCAGGTATGCCCGGGCTCCGATTTCCACCAGGCCCTGTACGAACCGGATGGCGATCGCGAAAAAGATGACCAGGCCGGCCACCAGGAGCGCGCGGTCGAGCCAGCCCGACAGGGCCTCGTCCATCCAGAGGTTGGACTTGGCCATCCACAGGCCGAACACCAGCACCAGGTGCACCGCAGGCGCCAGGACCCTGCGGACCAGCAGGTCGTCCAGTTCCGTGCGGCTGCGCTCGGCCCACCGCGCCAGGTGACGCTCCAGCACGTACCGGCCCACCCGCCCGACGGCCACGGCCGCCAACACGATGAGGGCCGACACCAAGTAGGCTCGCACGGGGTTGCCGAACAAAGGGACGTCCAGCCAGTTCACGGACCTCTCACTCCTGTTTCAGGATTCGGGCGCCAGGAGGGGAGCGCTTGGATCCTCGAGCAGCCAGGGGCTTGGAGTCGCGAAGGGGCCGGAAGGCCAAACGCCTTCGTCTCCCGAGCCCATCCACGCCCACGCGAGCGGCACGAAAACCTCCGAACACCCCCGCCGAGGCCGTGGCCCCAAGCGGACACGGGCCCCGGGCGGCATCACCGAGGTCCG
>CAZBGL010000160.1:0-3496 GCA_964491375.1 uncultured Thermodesulfobacteriota bacterium
CTGCTCCGGCGGGACGTGTTCCGGGCCCTTGCTCCGCCCCACGCTTCCTACACGCGCTTCCTCAAACTCCGCTTCCACAGCCTGTCCCACGGAGCGGCCGACTGCATCTGCTGCTTCACCGAGGGGCGGGTGCTCCACGCCGTGGACCCGGATACGCCGTGCTCTGAAGTGCTCCGCCTGATGGAGGCCGAGGCCGTGCTCTATCTCCCCGTGCTCGACCGGGGCGAGATCGTGGGGGAGATCGGGTCCCTCCAGATCGTCCAGGCCCTGCACCGGCTCCAGCAGGAGACAGGGATCGCACCGTGACACCGGCTGCGTTTCTCGGCACGCTGGCCTTGGCGCTGGCCGCGGCCAAAATTCTGGGCCACCTGTTCGACCGCCTCAAGATGCCCCCCATCCTGGGCCAGATCCTGGCCGGCATGCTCCTGGCGCGGCTCCCCGGACCCTTCGGTGCGGTCTTGGCCTCCGAGGGCTTCACGGCCCTGAGCGATCTGGGGCTCATCTTCCTCCTTCTGGTCACGGGCAGCGAGTCCCGCTTGGCCGACATCCGGCGGGCCGGGATCCGATCGGCCCTGGTGGCCGTGGGCGGGGTGCTCTTTCCCTTTGCGGCCGGCGTGGCGGCGGCCCGGGCTCTCGGGTTCGGCCCCTCCCAGGCGCTCGCCACCGGGGCATTGTTCACACCCACGAGCATCGGGATCACGGCCGTCACCCTGCTCGAGGCCCACCGGATCCGTACCCAGGTGGGCGCCACGCTCGTGGGCGCAGCCATCCTGGACGACGTGCTGGCCCTGTGCCTGCTGGCCGTGGTTCTGGGCACCGGAACCATCCAGGGAACCCTGGGAACCGCCCTTCTCTACTTCGGAGGAGCCGTGGCATTCGGGTGGAGAGTGCTCCCGGTCCTGTACCGGTTGTTCCGGAAAGTGCACCTTCCCGAGGCCCCGCTCACGTTCGTCGTGATCGTGGCCCTGGGGTTGGCCGCAGTAGCCGAAACCGCGGGGCTCGCCGGAATCACCGGCGCCTTTGTGGCAGGGGTTGCCGTGCGCGAAACCATGGGCGAGGAGAAACTCCTCGACCGGGTGCACGCCGTGGCGTACGGGGTTTTTGTCCCCCTGTTCTTCACCCACCTGGGAGCGGCGCTCGACCTCGGCCGCGCAGGAGGGCTCGGCCGGGTGGCCCCCGCGCTTCTGGCCGCGAGCTTCGGTGGCAAGTTCCTGGGGGCGGCCCTCGGCGCCTTGGCGGGCCGCATGGGCTGGGTCCGCACCCTTCAGGTGGGCGTGGGCATGCTCCCGAGGATGGAGGTATCGCTCGTGGTGATCGCCGTGGCGACCCGGCAGGGGACCTTTCCCGGCCCGCTGGCGGACGTCATGACCGGCGTGGCGATCCTGAACATGGCCCTGAGCCTCCTGCTCACCCCCGTGTTGCTCAAGGCGTCGTTCCGGCTCGAATCCACGCCCCCTCGAGCGGACCACGCCGGCGCACCGTAAGAGACTCATTGGTCGGCCGCGCGGCAGATCGACGCGTCGTTCTCCAGCTCCCGAACCTCGAGAGGGGATCCCGGTCGTGCTAGATCGGGACAATCGGAAGGGACACAGCAACGCACTCGGATGGGCTCATGGGAGGAACACGGTTCCCAAGAAGCACCCCCCGGAACCGGACGATGCCGAACGTGCATCCGCCGTGTCCACTTGAAGCGAGTAATCCATATCGCTCGGAGTCGGCGAAACGTTCACCACAGCCACGTAGAGGGGCCCTTCTCCTGGGAGGTTCACCCCCGCGGGTTCGGTTGTTCCCTCCACGATTTCCACCGTGTCCTTTCCCCCCCGCGAGAGCGCCACCCGAACCGGCACCGGGTTCGGGGTACCCACAGACACATCGACCGCCTCTGAGGCCGTGTCCACACGAAAAAGATTCGCCCCGTAGCGCGCTGGCGCCGTGGACCAGGAGCTGGTGAACTCAAGGGGGAGGGCGGGAGACGCACGGGCCAACCGCGGCGCCGAAGAGGTCCGGTAGAGCGCCCCGTCGGGCCACAGGTCCTCCGGGTGCGCGGCCAGGGACCAGAACGCGGCCACCACATCTTCGAGTGAGGGGGCACCCTGCCCTGTTAGGGCAGCGCGGAGGGCGGGTTCCAGCCCCTGTTCGAACGCATGGGAGAACACGTCGATCCACAGGTCCTGAGCACCGTACCGGAGCCACAGGTACCCCGGGAAGATCGATGCACCGTATTCACGCAGCCCGTCCGGACTCCCCAGGGGGTCATCGGGCGAGGCCAGAAACGATCGGACGTACGTCACGTAATCGTCCACATCGGGGGCGACCACCTCCTCCATCCATGTGGCCGTGGCCTCGAACCACCACAGTTCGTTTCTCCACCGGCTGTCGGGCACCTGCTGTTCGTCGTCCCACGGGTAGCCCAGCGCCCTTTGGACGGCGTGGAACAACTCGTGGGCCGCCGTGGCCCGAAGGACCGATCGCTCGTCGTCGGTGTGCTGGGAGAAGTCGTCGTTGAACACGAAATAGGCCACGCCGTAGTCGGTGTCGATCTCGGTGTAGGCGTAGTACGACGAGTCCACGGTGACCGCGACCCACTGCCCCTGCTCGGTGCTGTACACCTCCACACCCGTGTTCGCGAAGTACACATCTAGGTAGTAATCCGCCGCCCCGTACGGTGCAGGGAACCCCAAGCTCGCCGTCTGCCGGTACGCGGTTTCCAGGGCTAAGGCCGTCTCGTCCACCCAGTCGGGCCGGCCGTTGCCGTCGGCGTCGGCCCAGTCTGGGTCGGTCCGGTCGTACTCGCTACCCCAGAGAAGCCGGAAGTGCTCCGTCACAAATGCGGTGGCGTTCCTGGTGGGAACCGGTGCCACCTCCCTAGGAGCCGCACGGCGGAGCAATGGTGGCACGGCTTGAAAACGGCCCGGCTTGGCACTTCGCAGCCCCGTGGCACAGCGGCCGGCAACCGCAGCCCCGGTGGTGCCGATCCCCAGCGCAACAGACAAGGCTCCCACGTAAGCCGGCCACCGGAAGATCCGCGACATCCCCATGGGTTGTCCCCATCCATCAGTGGAATAATACAACGAGGGGGAGGCACAGGGCCTCCCCCTCCGAAGGGCCTCACGGGACGAGATCAGGGACCCGATGTGGGCGCATTCGGGCCAAAGAGCATCTTGAGATTCCACACCATCTGACCATCCTGCAACAGCACCACCCGTCCGGCTTCCGATGTCGTGTCGCCTGTTGCCCAGGCCTCGATCACGGCGTTCCCGGCTGCGTCCGTGGCCAGGGTCCACGTGCCGGTCTCGGTGCCCTCCGGGCCCTGCAGCTCGTACGTGCCGCTTCCGGCCGTCGCATCCCAGCTCAGGACAAAGGTGACCACCGCATCGGAAAACGGATCATAACCATACCACGTGCCGGTGATGTCCGCCTCGGAGGCCGGGTCCGTGGTCCCTGGGTTCCCGGCGTCGAGCGGGTCGAATCCCAGATCCACCTCCAGCCCGTCGGC
>CAZBGL010000161.1:0-5263 GCA_964491375.1 uncultured Thermodesulfobacteriota bacterium
GACTCCTGCGGGAACGAAGTGGATCCCCTGCCGGGGTTGTCCTTCCAGGCGGTGGACAGCACCGGCTCCCCCTTTACCTCTTTCACGATCCCGGGCTCTGCGTCCGGCACAGCGGAGTTTCAAGAAACCGGGGAGACGTTCACCGTGGCCTTTGGGGGGGGAACCGTGTCCGCGCCACGGTCGGGAAGCGCATTTCCCGTCAACGTGGCGTTCAATACACCGCTCCCCGGCTGGCTCACCACATCGAGCGGAATACCCTTTGCCTCACCCGTTTCGCTGGCGCCTTGGCCCCCTTCGAGTTTGGCCAACTGGACCACGGACATCGCCGCAGCCTCCCACACGGACTGTCCCAGTGCCGAGGTGGGGAGCACGTTTCAGGTCCTGGACTGCGGGGGGAACTGGATTGACGACCTCACCCGGGAGTCCGGCTACTCTGTTCAGGCGTCGGTGGATCAGGACCCAACCGGCCCCACCGACAACCCAGAGGACCAGGGCACTCTGTATTCGAATCCCGACGTCCCGGCTACATCGGCTGCAGCCAGCATAACCGTTCGCAGGGGCTCTTCGGGCTCGTTCGCGCTCGTGTATCGGCCGCCCTCTTGCACCCTGGGGCCCCCTTCGACGCAGTCGATCCAGCCCAGCGTGCAACTCGTGCTGAACACGCCCTCGGGCACGGCAGACACCGCTTCCCAGACGCTCACCCTGGGCGGGTGCATGGACTGCGAGATCACCGCCACGCCCACCGCACTCGACAGCGGCACGTGTTCCACCAATACCCAGTCCACAACGATCACCGTGGGCAGTTGCACGGTGCCGGACGGGACCACTGCCGAACTCGAGGTGATCAGCACGGGAGGAAACGCTACGTGGGACCTCTCGGGGAGCATCGTGACCACCACCATGGGGACGTTCTCAGGGGGGGTGCTCACCAAAACCCTCTACAAGGGGAATGCCAAGACCGGCGACAAGCTCACCATCCGGGTATACGTGCCCGACAAAGCCACCTACACGGCAGCGTCGCGGCCAACAGGCTCGGTCTTCATGTGCGAGGCGCCGGACCTCATTGCAGTCGACTCGAAGTGCGACAGCATCCACGTATCGAGGCGATCGTTCACCGACTTGGGGGTTTCGAGTACCTCCACCCTCACCCAGAACTATCCCGATCCACCCTCGTTCCGAAGCGGAGACAAGCTTTACATCGAGGTGTACGATTGCGATGAGAACGTGAACAGCACCGTGAAGGACACGATCACCGTCACCGTAACGAGTCCCCAGGGATACTCCCCGCCGGCCCCGGACGTGGAAACCGTGGTGCTCACCGAAACCGGTCCGGACACCGGCATCTTTCGGAACGCTTCCAACCCCCTACCGCTCATCTATTGCGGCATTCCCGGGGCGGGAGACACCTCGAACAACGGCTACCTGTTCGTACGAGAGGGATATCCCATCACCATCGAGTACGTCGACGACGACGACCCAGCGGACAACGCTTGCCGGATCACGGCCGAGATCGAGGGCTTCTCTTGTTCGGCGTTCGATTATTCCTACTTCGCCCAAAACTATATCCACCTGGACCGGCACGGAATCGCCGCCAACCTCTCCGTGGGGGGAAGCGTGTGGACCAACGGGGAATTCGAGCTCTCGTCGGACATGACGGTGGACGCCCGTGGACCGGACGGGGTGTATGGAACCGGGGACGACTACACGGTCGTGTCGCTGGGGCACATGTCCATCGCGGGTACGGTGATCGGGGATGTGTACGCCCCGTCGGTGGACGTATACGGGCCAGACGGAGAGGGGCAGAACACCCAGGTGTTCGGCACCCACTCCGGCACGATCCAGGGCAACGTGTACCTGCGCGACGGCTTCCGGTACGACGCCTCTTCGGGGACGTACGCTGTGGAAACGATCGGGGACGACCCGTGGGAAAAAGTGCCGAGCTACGGCGCGTACCAATCCTTAGCGGCTCAGGACGTGGGGCAGCCGCCCCCGGGAAGCTCCGTGGTCACGTACTCGGTGCCCCCCGGGGCCATCACGGGCACGGTCAGCTCCAACTACAACACCTCCAGCCCGGGTACTCCCCTGTACGATCCCAACGCAGATCCCGCGTACGCGCAGGATCCACCCTACGGAGAGGTGCTGGTGGCCAAGGATCTTCCCCAGTTCGACTTCGACCTGGCGCGTACCCGGGCCATGGACATGACCACGCCCTATCATCAGTGGGCACTGACCAACGGGGTCACCGATGGAGTGGATTCCGACACCTATTTCAACAACGTGGGAGCGTTTGAAACGTTTGTCAAGAACACGGCCGGCAAGACGTTCAACGGTTCCTGCGGTGCCAGTTACACGTCCACTTCCTCAGTGTACATCGTCGGGGACCCCTGCGAGGGCACGGTGTTCTACGTGGAAGGGGGCATAGACTTCTCGTCCATGGACCTGGGGGGAGCCCAGTTGATCGTGCACGGCACCCTCGTGGCCGGCCAACCCACGGGGGGAGGGGGAGGGGATTTGAAGGTCAACGATGGTTCGTCCGCAGGGGCGATCTCCGAAGTGGCCGTATTCGGGTGCGGACGTCGCCCGAAGAACTGGGCAACCGGTCTTCCCTCCGGTGTGTTCACCGACCCGGACTCTTGGGCCGCGGCTGGGGGAGGATGGGAAGACATCCCGTACAATCTGCCCGCCCTGGTCGGAAAAGCCAAGGTCGAGGTCAAAGACCGCACATCTCACACGGCCACCTTCGGCATCGTATATTCTGAGGGCGAGATCCACTACCACAACAAGGTCCCGGAGGGCCGAGCGTTCCTGGTGGGGGCAGAGATCGGCAATGTCATCCACAACTGTCTGTACATGGACTTCGTGTACAACGAGTGCGTGAAGGCCTCTTCACAGGATTGGTTCAGCTGTTCTTGCGACACCGGGGGCACGCCGTACGCGTGCACGATCAGCGTGTCTCCGTCGGCCGCCACGGTCACCCAAGGTGGAACCACGGTCGGACTGACCGCTACCGCCTCCGGAGGGACGGTCACCGGGTACCAGTGGTCTGTCAGCGGTTCGTCCGGAGGGTCGGTGAGCCCGGTCACCGGGGCGTCGGTTACCTATTCCTCTGGCTCCTCCGTGGGTACGGACACGGTAACCGTCACCGATACCGGTGGGGCGTGCGCTCCCGCCAGTGCAACCATCACGGTGATCGGGGCGTGCTCGGTGAACGTATCTCCCGAGACGTTTACCGTTCCGGTCACGCAAAGCGTGAGCCTCACCGCGTCGAGTTCCAGCGGAGGGCCGTTCACATGGACCGTCACCCAGAACCAGTCTGGGGGAAACCTTAGCGCCAGCACGGGGGACTCTGTGGTGTACACGGCCGGCCCTACCGGAGGGGTGGACATCATCCGGGTGGAGGATGCTGCAGGCTGTACCGCGGCCGAAGCCGTGATCACGGTCGATGCGTGCTTTGTGAAGGTGGACGCCGAGGAGTACGACGGCGCATCCTGTACGGGGGCGACCACCAGCACGGTGGAGCCCAACGGGGTGGTGTGCCTTTCGGCCACCGGGGGTTCCGGGGACCTCCACTGGTTCACGAGCGATCCGGATGGGCGCTTCAGTTTCGATGGGGGTAGCACGTGGGAGGCCGGTACGGAAAGCGCACCGACCCCCTCGTACACGCTCTCGGGCGAGTCTGTTCTGTATCGGGCTGGCACCACGCTGGACACCTTCACGGTAACGGCCCAGGACCCGGAAAGCTGTCGAGGGAACCAGATCCTCACCACGTGCGACATGACATTCAACAGCCATCCGGGCAGCATTTACGAGACCCAGACCCTGGACGTCTCCGTGGTCAACCCCACCTCTGCCCCGGTCACGTTTGCTGCCAGCTCCGGCTCTCTTGCCTCCACCGGCCCCACCAGCGCCACGTTCACCCCGGCCGGAACCGGTAATGTGAGTTTGAACGCCCAGGATGCGGTCGGATGCACGGCGTCCACGGTGGTCACGGTGCTCGGGTGTCCCACGATTTCGGTGGCGCACGACCCTGCCGACACACCCCTGACGGTGGGATCCGCGTACACCCTGACCGCGTCCGGAGGAACGGCTGAGTACGGGTGGACCCTCTCGTCAGGCTCCGCCGCCCTCACCAAGACGTCCTCCACCACGGCTTCCCTCGTGCCGGAGGCAGAGGGGAACCTGTCTATCGAAGTGGCGGATGCGAACGGATGCACCGGAACGGTTTCGTACACGGCGGCATGCCCGACGATCACGCTCACCCATACCCCCGGCGACGACCCGCTGGCACTCGGTACCACCTATACGTTCACCGCGAGCGGGGGGACTGCACCCTACACCTGGACGCTCGTGCAGGGCTCGGGCACGTTTTCCGGGTCGGGTTCTGCGGCCACGTTCGAACCCGATGCAGCGGGCGCGGTGGAGATCCGGGTGGAAGACGCCTACGGGTGCACGGCCACCTACACCGGCACGGCGTCGTGCCCATCCCCCACCGTCTCGACCACGGACCCGGCGGACGGATCCCATTACGGGACGAACACGACCAACGGCGCCACGCTTTCGTGGCGGGCCGTGCCCGACGACAACGACGGATCCTCCGACCCACTGGACCACATCGAGCGCCTGGTGTTCAAGATCTACGACCCCTCCGGAGCCGTGGTACACACCCAGACCGAATACCAATCCTGGTACTGCGGCTTCGGGGGAAATGGCCCGTGCAACACGGCCGACGTGAGCTCCTGGGCCAACGGCACCTACACCCTCGAGGTGACGGCATACACCACGTCGGCGTATCCGTGCGGGGCGAAAACGGCCACGGACACGGTCGAGATCACCATCGACAACGGTTGCAGCCTGAGCGTCACCCCCTCGCCCGTGGTCCTGTGGCGGGACGGCCCCGACGTCACGCTTACCGCGTCGGGAGCCACCGGAGCGCTCACCTGGAGCTCGTCGGACGAGGACGTGGTGGAGATCTCGGGGTCGGGCACCTCGGTCACGGCCAGCCCGGAGGACAGCGGAACCGCCAAGATCACGGTCACCGATGCGGGCTCCGGATGCAGTGTCGAGGTGGACGTGACCGTAAACGACCTCCCGTTCGAGGTCGGAACCGTCACCGGGCTCACGCACAACTGGCAGACCGTCACCTTCGACCAGCCCTTCGCCGACCCGGTGGTGGTGGCGAAACCCCTGAGCTACAACGGAACCGATCCGGCCACCGTGCGCATCCGCAACGTGACCTCCACGGGTTTCGAGATCCGGATCCAGG
>CAZBGL010000162.1:0-6610 GCA_964491375.1 uncultured Thermodesulfobacteriota bacterium
AACGGCACCCTGTACCAGGCCCTGCGCCACGGCGTGTTCGTGGTGGGAATGCCCACGATACCGGATCAGGGGTACAACGTACGACGGGCGGAGGCTCTGGGTCTGGGCATCCGCTCGGCAGGGCTCACGGGGTTCCAGCACGTGTTGGAACGTACAAAGCGCGAGACACGGGCCCGGTGCGGGACCACCACGTGGGAGGGCCCCGGCGCCCGCAGGGCTGCTGAACGTCTTGAAACCCTCGTCTGAGCCTCTACACCGGTTCCGAAAAGGAGGTGCGCCATGTGGCGGAAGATCTCTGGTGGAGCGATCGCCCTGTTCAGTCTGCTCCTCGCAGGACCGGTCGTGGCGGGATGCGCCGGGGCCTGGCTGGTGGCGACCCGGCTTCCCCTGGGGCCGTTCGCGGGGGTGGCGGGGCTGCTGGCCGGTTACATCGTCTTTTTCTGCGCCACGGTCCTGGTGTACCGGGTGTTCTTCGCCCTTCGGCCCCTGCCCGAGGGGGCGATCGAGGCGGACGCGCCCGAGGCGTTCGTGTGCGACATCTATTTTCTCTTTTACCTCCTGGTCTTCTACCCGGTCACGTTCTGCCGCTCGATTCCCCTACCGATCCTGCGCGTGGTGTACCTCATGCTCGGGGCCAAGCTTGGCAAGAACACCTACTGCTCGGGCGTGATCATGGATCCGCTCCTGGTGGAGGCGGGCGACAACACCCTGATCGGTCTGGACGCGTTCGTCTCGGGCCACGCCATCGAGGGCGACCGACTCGTCCTGAAGAAGACCCGGGTGGGGAGCCGGGTGACGGTAGGCACCAACGTGGTGGTGCTGCCCGGCGTGGAGATCGGCGACGGTGCCCTGGTGGGCAGCAACTCGGTCGTGGCCAAGAACACTCGCATCGGCCCAGGCGAGGTCTGGGCGGGCAGCCCGGCACGGTGCGTGCGAAGGCCCGGGGACACAGCATAAAAAAACCCCCGGCCGGGACCGGGGGCTTTCGAGCACTATTAAAGGGCTCTTGCGAGCTTACGCACTTTTCTTCCGCCGCCGGGCTGCGCCCGCAACGCCCACCAGACCAGAGCCCAGCAGGATCATCGTCCCGGGCTCGGGCACCACCTGGAACGTGGACGTAGCGTCGTGCTGGAACTGGAAGTCCGCTCCGCCGCCAAAGGGGGCCACGAAACCGTTCAGATAAGGACGGCTAGCGGGGTCCAACGGGTTGTATAACGGGTTAATACCGTACTGCGGGGCATTACCCACCACCAAGGCAGAAGGTTCGGCCGAGTTGAACGGGGTGGCCAGCCCTGTCGACTCCAACAGAATACCCACGAGCATCTGGGTCGGCGGCGTGATGAACCAGTCGGGGTCATAATACGTCACCGAAAACCGCACATCAAGGCTTCCCGATCCCGGCAAAGTAGCCACATCGGGGGCCACATCCGGATCGCTGCTATCGAGCGCTGGGAAATCACCTCCGCCATTTCCGTACGGGGCAGGCAATTCGCTCATATCGGACGTGAAGCTTCCCATCCGATGAGCTTCCTTGAGTTCGGCGGCCAAGATCAGGGTGCCGTCCCCGTAACCCGTGCCCGCCACTTGGTCTGCGTCTGGCGTGGGATCATAGTACATTTCCAAGAAATTCACCCCCCCCGCCGGATCGAAGGCAAACCGAGCTATGCTATCGGTTCCAATATCGACCCGATATCCCCGCTCACTCAATCCTCCGATCACGGTGATCTCACCGGAGGGCAGAGGCTTCCCGGTTCCATCGGGCAGCACGTACTCACGGAGCTTGGCCTGGAAGTACAAATTGAACGGCCTCCACGTGCTCGGATCGTTCTCGTCGGCTGTGCCGCCTAGCGCGTCCCACAGCGGCAAGGGCACCGCATCCACCGCCAAAGCGTTGTCCTCTGCCCAGTCGAACGATTTGATCACCTCGCCCGGTCCGCCCGAGCCAGTGGGATCGAACACGATCGGCGTGGTGAGGCCAAAGGCCGTTCCTGCCAATCCCAGGCACACGGTCGTAGTAAGTGTTGCTAGCCAACGCGTCCTCATGCTTTCCTCCCTTCCAGTGGGTTAACGGGTTCGTTTGCAATTCACCACGATTTCTCGTTACGTCCAGCCCCTTCTCCGTTACACCTCCTCCCCTTTCGTGAGATATGGACCGTTTGTGGACAGAATTCGGTGTGGAGAAGATGCAACCATCGTGCCACGACAGAGGAGAGCGGACCCTCTGTTCCTGCAAGGAAACTCGCGGGTTGGGGAAAAACAAGGCAAACCGACTGGGAAAATGTTTTCTACTTGTGGGAGGACATTTACCTTCCCCAGACTCCCTCAGACGCCGCAGGAGCTCGCGCTGCCGGTCCCTTGCTACACGTGCCCCAGCGCGTCCACGATGGACGCGCGGGCGGCCCGGCGGGCCGGAAGCGCGGCGGCGAGCACGGCGAGCGCGGTGAAGAAAAGGAGGGTCAGGGCGAGCACGTCCGGCACGAGGTCCACCTCCACGGTCACGCGGCCCGCGATGCCGGGCGGCTGGTACGACAGCCGGGCCACCCGCAGGAGCGCGTAGCCGGAAAAGGCCAGGAGCATCCCGGCCAGACTGCCGGCTGCGCCCAGGATGGCGCCTTCCAGGGCGAACATCCGGACGACCCGCCGGGGCTTGAGGCCGATGGCCCGCAGGGTGCCCACCTCGCGGAACCGCTCGAACACCGCCATGGACATGGTGTTGAACGTGCCCATCACCACGATGATCATCACGATGGAGAACAGGAACAGGAACACCACGTCCAGGTAGTTGCGCACCTTCTGGTAGTAGAGCGAAAGCTCCGCCCAGGTGCGGATGTCCACGGGCACGCCGGCCTGGGCGAGCGCCCTTGTCAGTTCGGCCCGGACCCGCCCGGTGTCGTTGCGGTCGCGCAGGAGCACGCACACCCGGTCGGCCCCGTCGAAGTCGTAGAGCTGGCGCGCCAGGCCCAGGGGCAGCTTGATGAACTTGTCGTCCATGGCGTCGGAGATCGTGGGCACGGTGCCGGCCACGTCGATGTCCACGGCGTTCATCTGGCCGTACCGGGTGGTGGCCATGAGCACGGCCGTGTCACCGGGATCGAGGTCCAAGAGGCTGGCCAGCTTGGGGGCCAGGAAGGCCGCCGCCGGATCGTCGGTGGGAAGCAGGGTCGGTTGGAACTCGAACCGGTCGAAGGCAAAAAAGTCCCACAGCCGCGCCTCTTCCACGGGGTCCATGGCGTCGGCCAGGAACACGGTGCTGATGTCGCCGTTCGTGACCAGCCCGGCCAGTGTGAGCTTGGGAGCCGACCACGCTACGTCGTGGCGGGCCGAGAGCACCGATTGGACCGTTTCGAGGTCTTCGGCCGAGAACAAGTATCTTTCGGGGTCTATTCTTCCCTCGTCCAGGTAGCCTTTTTTGAAGATCACCAAGTGGCCGGGCGCCTCCAGGAACACCGCCCCCAGGGCGATCTTTTCGTACGCGTTGTGCGTGTACCCCTTGAACATCGCCACGGCCATGTACCCGAACGCGATGGCCATGATCGTGATCAGGCTGCGGCGGCGGTTCTTGAGCACGTTGCGGAAGGCGATCTTGAACAGGGTCATCGGAACGTCCCGGTGTCGGCGATCGGATGACGGCGAACGGCTAACAGCCATCGGCTGACGGCTGTCGGCTTGGAGCCGACCGGCTAATGGCTTTCAGCTCCAATTGCGAGCTGGAGTTCGCTCCCACAGGTTCCATGACGGGTAACGAGTGACGGATGGGAGCGGCTTTCCGCCCCGGTCCTTTTTACCCGAGATCGGCCGGGAGGGGGAGAGGGTTGAGGGCGGTGACGAGTAACCCGTGGCGGAGGACGAGCGGATCCCGCCTGGCGTCCGTGGCGAACGTGGCGTGAGGTCCAACCTCACGCAACGGCGCCACGTTTTCGTCTCTGGCTACGACGCAACGAACGCAACGTACTTGTCTCTCGCAACGGCCAACGGGCCGTTCTTTTCGGACCCGCGCAACGATCGCAACGATTCTACAGGGGCTCACGTTGCGCTCGTGGCGTCGTGGCGAGGGGCCCGGAATCGTTACAACAGCCCCGCCTCCCGGAAGGCCTCGCGGATCTTGGGGTCCTTCTCGGCCAGAAGCCGCAACGCCCGCTCCACGCGGACCTCCCGCTCCTCGACCTCCTGGATCTTGCGCAGGGGCGGACCCATGGCCGTGCGCCGGTCCCAGATGGCAAAGCCGATGGTCACCGCAACCAGGCCCCCGAACACCGAGGCCAGGATCCAGATGAAGTTCATCATCTGCCCGATGCGGGCGTTCACCTCGTCGAACCGCTTGTCCACCTGCTCGAAACGCTTTTCCACCTGCTCGAAGCGTTCGTCCACGCTCTCCTGGAACGTTTTGAGCGCGGTCTCGATGCGCACGAGCCGGTCCCGGTCCTCCAGGGTGAACGGAACCTCCTGCCCGGCCAGGCAGGGACGAAAGGCCGCGCCCAGGTACAGCAGGGCGATCCACAGAACTCCGAGTCGCAGGCGCATGGAAAAACTCCCCCGTGTCGGTGGGTTCCTCCACCATTCTGACGACGGACGTCCAGGGTGTCAACGCGGCGTGCCGGCTCCTCGCGCCACGATCGCCACGTTTTTTGTCTCGCGCAACGAGGCTACGGGTTGTCTTTCGGGCTCTCGCCACGATCGCTACGATCGCAACGATTCTATGATACTCGCGTGGCGTCCGTGGCGAGCGTGGCGTGAGGTCCAACCTCACGCAACGGCGCCACGTTTCCGTCTCTCGCAACGAACGCAACGGTCGCAACGGTTCTACGGCCCCGCGTGGCGTCGTGGCGCGGGGCCCAACTCCGGCCTTGACCCGGAGACGGGGGTGTCGTACCCAGGCGTTTCACCCCCTTTCAGGAGGTCACCGTGGCCCGGGGAAAACCGCGTACCGGCCGATCTGGCCGGGGATTCCGGATCGTGTTCGAGGACACGCACCTCATCGTGGTGGACAAGCCGGCCGGGCTCCTCTCCGTGCCGCTTCCGGGGAAGCGCTCGAAAAACGTCAAGGAGATGCTCGACCGCTACCTCATTCCCCAGAAGCGCGAGGCGCGGCCCGTCCACCGGATCGACCGGTACACCTCGGGCCTGGTGGTGTACGCCAAGGGTCGGCGTGCCTGGGAGGGGCTGGTGGCCCAGTTCCGGGCGCGCACGCCGGAGCGGGTGTACCTGGCCGTGGCCCGGGGCCGCGTTCCCCAGGACCGGGGTACCCTGCGCCATCGTCTGGAACTCACCCGGGACGGGTTCCGCCAGCGCGTGGTCGACCGGGGCGGCACCGAGGCCGTGACCCACTACCGGGTGCTCGAACGGTTCCGCGACGCCACGCTCCTGGAGGTGCGCCTCGAGACGGGCCTCAAGAACCAGATCCGCGTGCAGTTCCGGGCGGCCGGGTTCCCCCTGGTGGGGGACCAGCACTACGCCTGGGAGGAGGCCGGCCGCACCCGCCTGGGCCGCCAGGCACTGCACGCGTGGAAGCTGGCGTTCTTCCACCCGGAGACGGGCGAGTACCTGTCGTTCGAGGCGCCCCTGCCGCCGGACCTCGAGGCGCTGCTGCGCAAGCTGCGGGCAGATCCGCTCCAGAGGTGAGCTGCCTTTCCACAACCTTCACGTTGTCCCCCGACCACGGAGCGGCGAACGTTGCGTGAGGCCCGACCTCACGCAACGGCGCCATGTCTTTGGCATCGCGCAACGATCGCACCGGGAGTTTCCGCACCGCCGCCCGGGGCGCCCGGAGCCGCAAAAGCGGCCGGAAGCCCCGACGCCGTCGTCTCCCGGGCCCAGCCCACGTGCACGCGAGCGGCACGAAAACCTCCGAGCGGCAGCATCGAGGCCGTGGCCGCGAGCGGAGACGAGCCCCCGGGCGACACCACTCCGTCTCCCGCCCGGGAGGGCCCCCGGGCTCGGGCGGGCGCGAACACGCCGTATGCGACCTCGCCGCGGCAACCCGCCGCTCGGAAGCGCCCGGCGAGCACCCCCGGGGCGCGCCGACGCCGCTCACAAGCACTGGGGCCGCGGCGACCGTCGGAGCCGCGCCCGCGCCTCCCAGGGAGCCCTCCCGGACCCGTGCGGATCGAAGGGGTCGTTCCCAGCCGGCCCGGGGGCTCGGATCCGCGAAGGCGGCCGGAAGGCCGAACGCCACGGCCTCCCGAGCCCACCGACCGCGCACGCGAGCGGCACGAAAACCTCCGAGCGGCAGCATCGAGGCCGTGGCCGCGAGCGGAGACGAGCCCCCCGGGCCGACCACGCCGTCTCCCGCCCGGACCCGTCCCCGAGGCGGAGCAAAGGCACGAAACCCGGACCGAGTGCACGGGCGCAGCACCCGACCCATACGCTGCCCGGCCAGACCCCCAACGCCGGCACCGCCGAGGCCGTGGCCCCAAGCGAAAACAAGCCCCTGGCGGTTCTCCTGCGACCGCCACCCCCGAGACCACCGTCAGGGCCGTTCCTTTGCGAAGCCGAGGGGCGTGGGCCCGGGCGAGTCCCGACCTTCCCACACCGGGAGGGCTCCCTCCCGGACCCGCGGTGGTTCAACCACCCAGTAAAAGGGGCACGAGGACGGGGACCAGGGCGCTCAGCA
>CAZBGL010000163.1:0-20545 GCA_964491375.1 uncultured Thermodesulfobacteriota bacterium
GGCGCAGGCGCTCCCACTGGAGATCGGCCAGCCGGTCGGCCGGCATGCCCTCCACCTGGGGGTTCCACAAAGGCTGGCCCGGATCGGGCAAAGGGCCCGTGCGCAGCGTGGACCGCGGAAGGCTCACCGCAGCGATCCTCCACCCCCTCCCGTCCCTTTCGCGGGCACGAACCGGCAGGCCGGGGCGCCGCAGGCCGCGCACGCCGGTTCCTCCCACGGGACGTTCGACCCCATGACCTCGCTCCAGATCCCCCGCAGCACGCCACGCACCAGGTGGCACACCGGACGCTCCGAAGGCGCGCACGCCTCGGCAAAAGGGGAATGCTCCAGGACCACCGCCGGGCCGTCCCACTCCACCCGGAACCGGCCCCATCCGATGAGCGCGCCGAACGCGAGCACCCGTTCCACCGCGGCGCGGTCCTTGAGCCCCTGGGCCAGGCCGGCCCGGCCGGCCAGGCGCCCGCCCCGGAACCCCCCCTCCTCCAGCAGCGCCTGCACCCCGGGGTCTCCGGAACCGGCCAGGGGGACCAGCGTTTCGGGCCGGATCAGGAGATACCGGGAACTCCCCACCGCCAGGCGGCCCCGTTCCGGGTCCTTCGCCAAGGCCAATCCGGCGGCCGTCGTGTCCTTCTCCGCCACGTCAGCCCTCCCCGGGCCTCAGGCCTCCACCACCTCGGTCTCCACCACCAGGCGGTTGTACGCATCCGGGCACGGAAGGCGCATCCGCCCGTCCGGGGCCCACGGGTACGACCCCCCGTGCACGAGCACCGAGACGAACGGAAACACCGTGTAGTAGAGGTATCCGCAGACTCCCCCCGCGTCGTAGCAGTCCACCTCGAACACGTCGCCCACCCTGTGGCCCTTGCTGCACGTGCCCTCCAGCGCCACCACGGTCAGTCGAACCTTTCGCTCGGCCATGGTACCTCCCTCGGTCGCATGGTGCCGTTCGCCCTGCCCGGAGGTCCGCACTTGCCGAACGCTACAGCGGACACACGCCCTGGCACAGGGCGCAGCTCTCGCCCCGCTCCACCCAGAACCGCAGGCACGCCTCGGCGTCCACCGGCCACGGGTTGCCTTCTTTCCGGTTGCAGGGTCCGGGAGGAACCCCTCCCGGTTCCCCTTCCGGGATCGCGCCCGCGGGGCACGCCTTGGCGCACACCCCGCAGGTGGTGCAGAACTCGTGCGGCTCCATCGGGCCGGGCGGGTCCGGCTCCAGGGGCATGTCCGTGAGCACCTTGGCGATGCGCACCGCGGCACCCAGTTCGTGCGCGATGAGCATGCCGTGCCGGCCGGCTTGCCCCAGGCCCGCGGCCACGGCCAGCGGAACGGACAGGGCCGTGTCGTTCATGCACGGGATGGCCACGTACCCCGCTGCCCGGATCGCCTCGGCCAGCGACACGGCGAGCACGGCCATGCGCGAGTACCCCAGGTTCGTCTCGATGCTCGCGGCCAGGGGCCGGCGCGACCGCAGCTCGGCCGCCTCCATGGGCGCGAGCACCACCACGGCCCGGTCCACCGATGCCGGGACGACCAGGGCGTCTTCGGTCTCGGCCGGCTCGTCCACCTTCCGGAACTCAACGACCTTGCACACGGGCTCCCCGGGGTCGTAGGGGTTGAGCTGCACCCGTGCGTACACCCACGCCCGGTCCAGCACGGCCACGCCCGCCGCAGCGGCGCCCAGGCGCCGCGCCAGCTCCAGCACCCACTCCCGGTGGTCCGCCGGCGTCCCCTCCAGGCGCCGGGCTGGCCTCGGCCCCCGGCCCGTCCACGACAGCAGCCCTCGGTTCTCCCGGCCCTCGCCGTACGGCCCCACCAGCGTGTTGAGTGCCCGGGCCCCGGCCAGCCGGACCAGCGCCCACCGCATCTCCTGCTCGGCCCGGGCCCGCTCACGGGCCCGCTCCAGGTACACCTCGGTCCAGGGCCGCCCGAGCCGGCGGGAAAGGCTGTGGAACGCGATTCGGCTGGCATCGAAGCGTCGGGGCACGGGGGCTCCTCTCACCGCAGCAGCGCGGGCAGCCAGGTGGCCAGGCCGGGACAGGCGATGAGCACCCCGATGCACACCACGAACGCGGCCAGGAAGTAGCTCACCCCCCGGAACACCGTGCCCATGGGCACGCCCCGGGCCATGGCAGCCACCACGTACGTGTTGATGCCCACCGGAGGGGTGATCGCGCCCATGGTGGTGATCACCGTGATGAGCACGGCGAACCACAGGCGGTCGTATCCCAGGGCCTCGGCCACCGGAAAGAAGATGGGAATCGTGATCATGAGGAGCCCCAGGGCGTCCATGACCGCGCCGCCCACCACGTAGATCGCCATCATCAAGAGCAGGATCACGAACCTCGGGATGGGCAACTGGGCGACCCACGAAGCGGCCTCGTAGGGCAGCCGGGTCACGGCCAGGAAGCGGCCGAAGATCACAGCGCCCGCCACGATCATGAGTACCATGCACGACATCCGGATGGTGTCGGCCACGGCCCGCGCGAACTTCTCGCGGGAGAGGTGCCGTCCCAGCAGGCTGATCAGGAGCGCGAACGCGGCGCCTGCGGCGCCCGCCTCGGTGGGGGTGAACCACCCGAGGTACAGCCCGGCCATGACGAGTCCGAACAGGATGACCATCTCCACCGAGCCCGGCAGGCTCCGCAACCGGTGGCTCCACGAACTGCGCTCGCCACGGGGGCCCAGCTCGGGCCGGAGCCGGCACACGGTGAACACCGTAACGAGCAGGAACACGGTGAGCACGATCCCGGGCACCAGGGCCGCGAAGAAGAGCTTGGCGATGGACTCGCCCGTGGCCAGGCCGATCACGATCAGCACGACGCTCGGCGGGATCACCACGCCCAGGGTGGCCCCCGCGGCCACCGAGCCGGTGCTCAGCACGGGGCGATACCCGTACTTTTCCATCTCGGGCAGGGCCACCGCGCTCATGGTGGCCGCCGTGGCCGCGTTGGACCCGCAGATCGCCGCGAACCCGGCGCACGCCAGCACCGTGGCCATGGCCACCCCGCCCCGGATGTGGCCGAACCAGGTGTGGGCCGTCCGGTACAGCCGCTCGCTCACGCCGGCTGCAAAACAGATGTTCCCCATCAGGATGAAGAACGGGATCACCGTCAGGCCGTACGACGAGAACGTCTGCCACAGGGTGTGCCCGGTCATGTTCAGGGCGGCCCGGGGTGAGACCACCCCGGCGAACCCGGCGAACCCCACCAGGGCCATGGCGAATCCCACGGGCATCCGGAGCAGGAACAGGATGGCCATGAGCGCCAGGATGCCCACCAGGCCGGCCATCGCTCCTTCCATGTTCACCTCCTCTCCCCGGACGGCCGCCACGTCTGCCAGGCGTCCCACAACAGCGTGAGCACGAGCACCCCCGTGCCCAGGGCGGTGAGCCACACCACGGGGTAGAACGCGATCTGGAGCGTTTCGGAGAGCTCACCGGCCCGGCGCAGTTCGAAACCGAGGAGCACGAGCCGGTATCCCACCAGGCCGAAGAACACCGCGCAGGCCAGGTGCGAGATCCCCTCGAACGCCCGCTGGAGCCCGGCCGGAAAGCGCTCGAACAGGATGTCCACCGCGATGTGGTTCCGCCGTTCCTGGGCCGGACCCAGTGCGAACGCGGCGATGAGCGCCCCGCCGAACCCCAGGAGCTCGAACGAGCCCTGGATGGGCATGCGCAGGGGCCGCAGGACCATGTTCGCCACGGCGATCCCCATGGTGCCCAGCAGCACGGTGGAACCGGCCCACAGCATCACCCGGTTCATGGCCTGGATCCAACGCCGCACGGTCCTCCTCCTCAACGGTGGAACGCCGGCCGGGCCCCGTGCGGGACCCGGCCGGCAAAGGGCTCACCGCGCCCCGAACTCGGCCTCGTATTTCCTCTTGAGCTCGTACAGGTCCTGGAGAAACGACTTGCCCGGCAGGCCCTTGGCCTCGGTTCTCTGGACCCAGTCGTCGATGATGGGCTGGACCTTTTCGTGCCATTTCCGGTACTCGGCGTCCGACAGCCGGATCAGCTCGAACCCGTAGTTCTCCTTGGACCACTCGATGGACTCCTTGACGCGGTTGTCGATGTACTCGCCCACCCACAGGGAGTGGTCCCGGGCCATGTCCTCCATGACCTGCTTCACGTCCTCCGGAAGCGCCTTCCACCGATCCATGTTCATGACCACGGCGAAGGAGGCGGTCTGCATCTGGGTGACCGTGCCGTACTTGCAGAACTCCACGAACTTGAAGTCCTTCAGGATGTCCATCGAGGAGAACACCCCCTTCACGATGCCCTTCTGGAGCGCCTCGGGCGTTTCGGACATGGGCATGGCCACGGGCGTGGCACCCAGGAGCTTGAGCACCCGCACGCCGGCTCCGGTGCACCGCAGCTCGTACCCCTTCAGGTCGTCCAGGGTGCGGATGGGGTCCTTGGACATGATGTCCGCGGGAGGGGCCACGAACAGCGCGAGAACCTTCACTTTCTTCAGCGACGCCGGCTTGTACTTCTGGTACAGGTCCCACAGCACCGCGTTGGCCACCTTGGCGTTCGGGAACCCCACGGGCAGGTCCATTCCGGCGAGCAGGGGGAACCGGCCGGGCTGGTAGGCGAACACGAAACATCCGATGTCCGCCACGCCGTCGATCACCCCGTCCAGCATGTTCTTGGCACCCAGGAGGGTGGACCCCGGAAACGTCTTGACCCGGACCTTGCCGCCGGTGCGCTTTTCCACTTCCTTGGCCCACCGCTCCATCTGGACCGACGGGAACGTCTTGGCCGGCGGGAAGTTGGCGTACGTCAGCTTGATCGCCGCGTGGCCCTTCGGCACCACGAGGCCTGCCGCGCCCAGGACGGCCGCCAGCACGAGCACCCTTTTCCGCATCGCTCCCTCCTTTCGTGTGGGTATCGCGGAGTTCGCCCGGATCATCTTCTTCTTTCAAACCACATTTCTTGTCACTAGAGGCTCCACCGGAAACCTCTTCTCTCCCCACCTCCCCTCACACCGCGCTGAATCGGCACACTGTTTTATCTCCGTTCCGGGACAAGATCCCCTCCTCTGCGGGGCGGGCACCCGCATCCTTCGGCACGACTCAGACCTGTCCGGGCCGTCCCCCGCCCTTGCGGCGCTCCGCGATCATCTCGGCGACGATCGCCACCGCGATCTCGCCCGGTGTCTCGGCCTCGATGTCCAGCCCCACCGGCATCCGGAAGACCCGGAGGCGTTCGTCCGGGATGCCGGCCTCCCGAAGCCGCTCCAGCGTGGCCTTGCGCTTGCGCCGGCTTCCGATCACGCCCACGTACCGGGCCGGGGTGCGCAGCGCCTCCTCTGCCGCCTCTGCGTCCGAAAGGTGTCCCCGGGTGCACACCACCACGAACGTGTCCGGGCCGGCCTCCACCTCGTCGAACACCCCGTGGAACGGCCGGCACAGCACCCGGTCGGCCCAGGGCAGCGTCCCGGGCGAGGCGAACTCCGGCCGGTCGTCCACCACCGTGACCTCGAACCCGGCAGCCGAGGCCACCTGGGCGATCGCCCGCCCCACGTGCCCCGCCCCCAGGACCACCAGGGGGGAACGCTCCGGTACCACGGCCTCGGCCAGGACCCCCCCCTCGGGGCCGTGCCGGAAGGTCGGCTCCTCCGCCCGGAGCCCCTCGCCCACGTCGTCGCCGGTCCACCGCCCGGCCGAGCGGGCCGCCAGCCGGGGATCGGCCCCGCCGGGCCCCCATGCCGTGACCAGGATCACCTCCGCCCGCCCCCGGAGCCCGCGGGCCGCGGCCTCGGCCACGGGTTCGTGGCGCGGCCGCCACGGGGCGATCACAACGTCCACCGAGCCGCCGCAGACCATGCCCTCGTCGGCCAACTGCTTCGCATCCATCCGGAACGGGACCACCCGCACCCGGCCGTCGGAGAGGACCGCCTCGGCCTCCGTGCGCACCCGGGCCTCCAGGACCCCCCCGCCGATCGTTCCCACGAGCGTACCGTCCGCCAGCACCGCGCACCGCGTGCCGGCGCTCCGGGGGGCCGAACCCAGGCGGCGGGCGATCGTGGCCACGGCCACACTCCGCCCGTCTCCCAGCTCCTTCCGGACGCGCTCGAACAGGTTCACATCCACACCCCCCGCACCGGCCTGTGGGGATCCCTGAGCCGCACGAGCACCACCCTCTCGTATCCCCCCCCGGCCCGCATCACGGCCCGGGCCACCTCCCGGCCGGCCCGCTCCGTGCCGGGATCGTCGGCCTGGTTGAGCACCGCCACGGCCCGCGCCCCGGCCGGGCGCCCCTTGGCCAGGCCGTCCGGGGCCAACAGGAGCCGCACCAGCAGGTCCGGGTCGATCGTCTCGCCGGGGCGGGCCCCGGTCACCTCGCACACCCGGTGGAGCCGAAACGCCCATTCCTCGGACAGCGGGCGGCCCAGGCACGAAAGCCCCACCACGGCCACGAACAGCGTCGTGGCCTCGGGCACCACGGGTTCCCATGCCTCCGGCGCCTTCAGGGGCCGCCGAGCCGCGCCGTCGGCCTCGAGCACGAGTGCGTGCACCCAGCCGTGACGCACGGTGCGCCCGGCCCAACCGGGGTCCACGCCGTCCACCTTCTGGTGGTCCAGCAGGCGCCGGCCCAGCACGGGGAACGACGGCTCCTTCCAGGGCCAGGCGCGCAGCGCGGCCTCCAGGGCCCTTTCGTCGCCGGTCACCAGCCGGCCCTCCTCCGGGGGCTGGATCTTGGTGGTGGTCCCGGCGGCCGCGCGCACCCCGCGCCGGCGCAGCTCCTTGGTCAGCCGGTACATCAGCGTGGTCTTGCCCCCTCCCCCCACGAGGCTCACCAACCCATCCCGGTCCAGCCCGAGCGCGCCCACCAGGGACCTCACGCCCGCACCTCGATCCAGAGCCCCCCCCGTTCCACCACCCGGGCCCGGCCTCCCAGACCGGCCTCGTCCACCAACGAACGCACCCGGTCCGCGTGGACCCGGCGTTTGCCGATGCGCGCGTTCAGCTCCCTCGAGCGGTCCGCAAGGGGCCGGATCACCTCCGGAGGGGTGCGCGGACCGTATCCCCCGCCCACCCAGCCGAACCCTCCGGGACGGAGCATCCGGCCCACCTCGGCGAGCAGGGCCGGGGTGAGAAAGAAGAACGCCCCCCGGACCACCACGAGGTCAAAGGCCCGGTCCGGTTCGTCCAGGGGCTCCACCGGAGCCTGCCGTGTCGCCAGCCGGCCCGAAACCCCGGCGCGGTCGGCCAGCCCCCTCGCCCAGTCGAGCACCGGCTCCCGGTGGTCGCGCACCACGGCGCGCAGGCCCGGCCCCTGCTGCAGCAGGGCCACCGCGATGCCGCCGGCGAACGGCCCCAGATCGAGCACACGCCCCGACCGCACGCCGGACACCTCGAGGAGGTGCTCGGCCATGTACGGATACACCGGCTCCCAGAGCCGGTTGATCTCGACGACGATGTCGGTGTCCATGGACGCGAACGCGCTAGGATGCCGAGAGGCTGGAGCGCTTTTTCCGGGTAGCCCCTGGCCCGGGGCGAACGGACGACGCCGTCGCTTCGATCCCTCTCCGACCATTCCACCGTCTCGGCATTCCGGCCCTCTGGCCCCTCACGTGTTGAACCACATCAGGATCGCTTCCAGGGCGCTGCCGCCCAGGGCCCGGGCCTTTTCCGAGATGGTGAAACAGTACCGGCGTTCGCCCCGGGGGTCCACGTCGCCCGCCTTGATTCCCTTCCATACCCTGATTCCCGGCCGCAACAGCCCCCGCACCACCCCGGCGATCTGGGCGCGTACCGGCTCGCCCTCCACCTCGGCCACCACCTGTCCGGGTTCCACCGGGTCGCCGATCTCCACGCGGGGGCGGAACACCCCTTCCCTGGGCGCCCGGAGCACCCGTTCCACCGTGAAACCCAGGGTGGAGCCCGGGACCCCGGTGTTGGGCTCGGCCGACCCCTTGAAGATGAGGCGGCCGAGGTCGTGGCCCCGGTTCGTCTCCACCACCACGTCCACGTCCTGGCCGGCCGTGAACCCGGGGCCGAACCCGATCACCAGCTCGGCCATGTCCCTCCGGGTGCCCAGGTTGCGCTTGGCCAGGGTGGCGTCGATCAGCACCTGCGGGTGCCAGGTCTCCAAACTTTGTAAATCAGGATCCACGATGACAGGAATGAAACCTTCGTTCAGAATCGAATCCAAAGCATCTGGCGCATCGGCCCGCCTCGCCCTCACCCCCTCGACCTCGCACTCGCCGTCCCACACGGCCTCGCAGAAGCTCACCCGGCGCCGCACGGCAAGGGGTTCTCGGATCTCGGTCATGGCCACCCGCAGGTGGCTCCGGAACAGGCGGTGCGCGATGCCCGAGGCCATCTCGCCCGCCCCCCGCACGAGCACCCGCAGATCGGTCAAACTCGAATGGAGCCGCATGGGCCATCTCGCCTGGGAGGGTTGAACGACGATCCGTTCACGGTTGCCGGATACCGGGCCTCCTGCCCGGCGCACCGCTCGTACCGAGAGGGCTGGGACGCCAGGAGGGCCTCGGTGTGCCTACGGCACCTCACCGTCCCGGCCCTCCAGTCTCAACCCCTCGTACGCCTCGGGCGTGTCCACGTCCTGGACCACGCCGGGGTCGTCCACGGGCACCTCCAGCACGTCCCCGGGGTGGGCCGCCACCACGGCCCGGGCGCCCCGGTCGCCGTGCACCGCCGCCAGGGCCGCCCGGTATCGGCACAGGTCGAACACCACGGGATGCCCCCTCCGGCCCCGGAACACCGGAACCGCGATTCCCCGGGGGCTCGCCCGGAACGCCTCCACCACGGCCCGCACGCTCCGCCCGGAGAGGGCCGGGAGGTCCCCCAGGGCCACGGCCACGGCCTCGGCGTCCGGCGCAAGGGCCTCCACGCCCGCCCGAAGGGACGCGCCCATGCCCTCGCGAAAGTCCGGGTTGACCACGGTGTGCACGGGCAGGTGCTCCAGCGCCCTTTCCACCGCGTCGGCATCGTGCCCCACCACCACGACCACCGGCCGCAGCCCCGCCTCCAGGAGCGCCCGGGCCGGACCGCACACCATGGGTTCGCCCCGGTAGGGCAGCAGCAGCTTGTTCGCCCCGCCCATGCGGGTGGACGCGCCGGCGGCCAGGAGGATCCCGGCGATCACGGGCGGACGCTCATTCCCGGCCGGCCCGTTCCTTGATCGCCCGGAGCACCCGCTCGGGCTTCATGGGGAGCTGCCGCAGGCGCACGCCCACCGCGTCGTAGACGGCGTTGGCGATGGCCGGGGCCGACGGGACCAGGCCCGGCTCGCCGATGCCCTTGGCTCCGAACGGCCCGGCCGGGTCCTCGGTCTCCACGATCACGGGCTCCACCGGCACCGCGTCCCGCACCGTGAGGATCTTGTAGTCCCGGAAGTTGGGGTTCCGGAGCTTGCCCCCCTCGAAGATCATCTCCTCGGTCAGGGCGTACCCGATGCCCATGAGGGCCGCCCCGTAGATCTGGCCCTTGAGCAGCATGGGGTTGATGGCCCGGCCCACGTCGTGGGCGGCCACGTACCGCAGGATCTCCACGTGGCCGGTCTCGGTGTCCACCTCCACCTCCACGCCGTGGCATCCCCAGGTGTAGGTGCACGAGTAGTTGCCCTTGAAGTCCCCCTCCAGCATCTTGGTGTCGGGCTCGTAGAAGTGGGCCGCCATGAACATGGTGTTGCCCGACGGGGCGAAGTGGGCCCGACGGAGCACCTTGTCCAGGGGCACCGTCTTGGAGGGGTCCTCCTGGCACACCACCTGGCCGTCCCGCAGTTCCAGGATCTCCCTGGGCGCCTCGAGCATGTGGCCGGCGAACTCCAGGATCTGTTCCCGGATCATCCGGGCGGCCCCCAGGGCCGAGTTGCCCGCGATGAACGTGGACCGGGAGGCGTGCACCCCCACGTCCCAGGGGCACACGTCGGTGTCGCCCACGATCACGTTCACCTTCTCCGGGGGGAGTCCCAGCGTCTCGGCCACGATCTGGCGTATCACCGTGTCCAGACCCTGGCCGATGTCCATGGACCCGCTGAACACGTCCACGTTGCCGAAGTCGTCCACCTTGATCAGGGTCCCGCACCCGTCGGAGCGGTAGATCTTGGCCCCGCCCCCCACGTGGAGCAGGCACGCCATGCCCACGCCCCGCCGTTTGCGGCCGTTCCCGCCGGCCCGGCCCCGCTTCCCCGACCAGTCCAACCGCCGGGCCACCTCGTCCAGGCACTCGGTGTGGCCGCAGGTGGTGACCCGGAAGCCCTGGGGGGTCACCTCGCCCGGCTGGTTGGCGTTCCGGCGGCGCAGCTCGTAGGGGTCGATCCCCGCCTTCTCGGCCAGCTCGTCCAGGTTGCACTCGATGGCGAACGTGACCTGGGGGGTGCCGTAGCCCCGCATGGCCTGGGCGTAGGTGTTGTTCGTATAGACGCACACCGCCTCGAACCGGACGTTGGGCACCCGGTACAGGCTGGACGCGGGCATCATCATGACGGTGGGCGTGGTGGCACCCCACGAGGTGTACGCGCCGTTGTCCAGCACCATGGAGATCTCGCGGAAGGTGAGCCGCCCCTGGGCGTCGCATCCCTGGCGTATGCGGATGCGGGTGGGCTGCCGGGGCGAGGTGGCGAAGAACTCCTCCTCTCGGTCGAACACGATCTTCACGGGCCGGCGGGTGCGATGGGCCAGCAGGATGGCGATGTACTCGTAGGCATAGGTGTCCAGCTTGGATCCGAACCCCCCGCCGATGGCCGCGTTGACCACGCGCACGCGCTTTCCGGCCAGACCCATGGCCTTCAGGGCCTCCTGGAAGTCGGCCTTGGCCAGGCTCGGGATCTGGGTGTTGGAGTACACGGTGAGGTTGTCGTGCGGGTCGAACACGGCGATGCACCCCGATGTGCCCATGCAGCAGTGGGTCACCCAGGTCGTCTCGTACTCGCCCTCGGCGATGTACACGGCCTCGGCCTCGCCCTGGGCCACGTCGCCCGCTTCGAGTCGCCACGGCAGGCGCAGCCGATTGTCCTTGAGGGGCCGGCCCTTGGCGTCGGTCTCGTGAACCAGGGGCGCATCCGGCTTCAGCGCCTCCTCGGGATCGAACACGGCCGGCAGGTCCTCGTACTCCACACGGATCCGGCGCACGGCCTCCTCGGCCGCCTCCGGCGTGGTGGCGGCCACGGCCGCGATCTCGTCCCGGTACTGGCGCACCCGGTCCCTTTTGAGCGCCGTGTTGTCCTTGAGGAACCCGAACCGGATCTCCGGCGTGTTGTAGGCCGTGATCACCGCGCGCACGCCCGGCACCTTCTCGGCCTCGCTCGTGTCGATGGACACGATGCGGGCGCTTGGCCGGTCGGCGTACTTGATCTTGCCGTACAGCATCCCGGGGAGCTTGAGGTCGTGGATGTAGACCGTGCGGCCCGAGACCTTTTCGACCGCGTCCGCCTTGGGCAGGGGCTTTCCAACCGCCGCGAACCCGCTCATGCCTTCATCTCCTCTGCCGCCGCCTTCACGGCCTCGATGATCTGCACGTACCCGGTGCACCGGCACAGGTTGCCGGCCAAGGCCGTGCGGATGTCGTCCTCGGTGGGCTCGGGCACCCGGTCCAGCAGGGCCTTGGCCGAGAGCACCATGCCGGGGGTGCAGAACCCGCACTGGACCGCGCCCTTCTCCACGAACGCCTTCTGAAGGGGATGGAGTCCGCCGTCCGGCCCGGAGAGGCCCTCGATGGTGACGACCTCCCGGCCGTCGGCCTCCAGGGCCGGGTACAGGCACGCATTGACGGCCCGGCCGTCCACGATCACGGTGCACGCCCCGCACTCGCCCGCGCCGCATCCTTCCTTGGCGCCGGTGAGTTCCAGCTCCTCGCGCAGCACGCGCAGGAGCGTCCAGTGGGGCTCCACCGCCACCGTCACCTCGTCGCCGTTGACCTTGAACCGGATCTCGACCCGTTCCATGAGCGGCTTCTCCTCGCACGGCCTCCGCCCCTCGTTTCGGGGCTGGGTATCGGGTGCCGGGATCCAGGGACCGGACATCCGGCAGAGCGGGCCTGGCCCCTGGTCCGGGATCACCCCCGGTCCGACCGTTCCTCCTGCAGACCCCCCGGACACGAGCGCGGCCCCGGCGGCTGCCGAGGCGCTTGCGCGTCCGCGCGGCGAAGCCCCCCTCCCGACCCTTTGGCGCCCACCCCGTTCCGGGGCCGGGGTTCAGGGGCGGCGCCCTACCACGCCCCCGCCTCCTCCAGGATCCGGGGAACGAGCACCCGGATCATCTCCCGCCGGTACCACGCCTCGCCCCGCCACGAGTCGCGCACCCGCGCCCGGCGGGCCGCCTCGTCGGCGGCCGCCCGCACCGCCTCGGGGGTGAGCCGCTCGCCCTCGAGCCGCTGCTCGGCCTCGAGCGCCCGGCACGGCGTGGGCCCGGCCACGCCCAGGGCGATCCGGGCCGCCGCGACCACGCCGGACTCGTCCACGGTGACCCGCACCCCCACCCCCAGGATGGGCAACTCCATGGCCTTCCGCCGGGTGAGCTTCCGGTACCCGGAGAACGTGCGCCCCTCCTCGGGCACGGGCACCCGGATCTCCACCAGGAGCTCCCCCGGGCCGAGCACGGTGCGCCCGGGCCCGGCAAAAAAATCGGCCAGGGGCACCGACCGGTGGCCTTCCGGGCCCTGGATGCGGCACTCGGCGTCGTACAGCAGCAGGGCCACGGCCGAGTCCGCCGACGGGGCGGCGTTGCAGAGGTTGCCTCCCACGGTGCCCACGTTGCGGATCTGGCGGGAGCCCACCTGGGAACAGGCCTGGTGCAGGGCCGGCAGGCGCTCGGCCACACAGGCCGAGTCCTCCAGCTCGGCGTGGGGGGTGCACGCACCGATCAGGAGCCCGTGCCCGGAGGCGTGAAGCCCTGCCAGCTCCCGCACGCCCCGCAGCGACACCAGGGCCTGGGGCGCGATCTTTCCGGCGCGCAGGTTGACCCACACGTCGGTGGCGCCGGCCACCGGCACCGCGCCCGGTCCCAGGTCGGCCAGCATCCCCAGGGCCTCGCTCAGGGTGGTGGGTCGGTGGTACGCGAATCGGGCCATGGCTGCTTCCTCGAACAGGATTCAGGGCCGTCTCCCGGCCGTTCACCGCTTGTCGAACACGCGCTTGGACTTCTTCTCGCTCCGGGGCAGCGAGGCGTAGTCCACCACCTTCACCTCGGCCGCCACCAGGATCTGGCTCTTGATGCGGTGCTCGATCTCCGCCTCGATCTGTTCGTCCTTCAGGGGGTCGCCGGCCGGATCGCGCTCCACGTAGATGGTCATGTAGTCCCGGCCGAACTTGCGTTCGAGCACGATGTTGTACTCGCTGGAGACCCCGGGCACCTCGGACAGGATCTCGTCGATCTGGCCGGGGTAGATGTTCACCGCCCGGTAGATGAACATGTCGTCGTCCCGTCCCAGGATGCGGTCGTGCCGCGGGAACACCGAGCCGCACGGACACCGGCCCGGAATGAGCCGGGTGAGGTCCCGGGTGCGGTACCGGATGAGGGGGGCGCCCTCTTTCTTCAAGGTGGTGACCACCATCTCGCCGATCTCGCCCTCGGGCACGGGCTTCAGGGTCTGGGGGTCCAGGATCTCCAGGATGTAAACGTCCGCCCAGTAGTGGATGCCCCGGTGCTCCTTGCAGTCGATGCCCGCGCCCGGCCCGTACAGCTCGGTCATGCCCGTGATGTCGAACACGTGCTCGGCGCCGAACAGCTCCTGGATCCGGCGGCGCATCCGCTCGCTGCACCGCTCCGAGCCCTGGATCACGGTGCGGATGTTCACGTGGTCGCGCAGGTTCCGGCGCTCGATCTCCTCGGCCAGGAGCAGCGCCATGCTGGCCGTGGAGCACAGCACGTTGGGCTTGAGGTCCACCAGGAACTGGCACTGCATGTCCACGTTGCCCGGCCCCACCGGGATGGCCATGGCGCCCACGGCCTCGCATCCGGCCTGGAAGCTGACGCCCGCGGTCCACAGCCCGTAGCCCACGGCGATCTGGACCCGGTCCCCCGGCCCCACCCCGGCCATCTCGAAGCAACGCGCGAAAAAGCCGGTCCAGTCCTCCACGTCCTTGCGCGTGTAGCACAGGATCTTGCGCTTGCCCGTGGTGCCCGAGGAGGAGTGGATCCGCACGATCCGTTCGAACGGCACCGAGCGCAGGGGGAACGGGTAGCCCTCGCGCAGGTCGTTGGCCGTGGTGAACGGCAGTCTCTGGATGTCGTCCAGGGTCTGGATGTCGTCGGGCCCCACCCCGGCCTCGTCGAACCGCTTCCGGTAGAACTCGGAGTTCTCGTAGGCGTGCCGCACGGTCCAGCGCAGGCCCTCGAGCTGGATCCGCTTCAGCGCCTCCTCGTCCCGGATCGGGGGCATGAACGTCTGGCTCATGGTCAGAAGCTCCTTGGGCTGTCGGCTAACGGCGTTCGGGTCTCGGCTGCCAGCGGGGCCCTTCGGCCCGGATCGAGGCCCGGGACCGCTCCCCCCTGTTTCCGGCCTCCCCCGGGGGAACGGTCGGGGGCTACGCCCCCCGGAGCCGGGCCGTGGCCTCCTCGTCCACGGTCCAGGTCCCGGGGTCGATCACCACACCGTAGTCCTCGCGGGCGCGCTCCAGCGACACGACCCCGTTGCGCACGTCCCGCAGCACCTTCTGGGGGTCGCGCTTCCGGGGGTCGCCCCATCCCCCGCCCCCGCCGGCCTGCTGGAAGTACAGGGTGCCGGCCGGCACGTTCTCCACGAGGTCCTTGCTCGTGCAGGTGTACCAACGGCCGTCCGGGTAGCGCAGCTTGATCACGTTCAGCGTGCCGTCCTTGCCGCCCTGGGTGCCCCGGGCCGGCTCCACGTCGCCGTCGCCGAAGGTCACCACCTTCACCCCTTCGCCGCCCACGATGAACTCGGTCTCCACGCCCAGGCCGCCCCGCCACTGGCCGGCCCCGGCCGAGTCGCACCAGTACTCGTGCCGGATCAGCCGGTGGGGGGTCTGCTGCTCGAACATCTCGTAGTCCTGGTCCAACACCCCGCCCGAGGCGTCGATCATGCCGATGTGGTCGTATCCGTCGCACCCGTGGATGCCCCCCGAGCCCCCCTTCATGCCCATGAAGAAGATGTCCACGAACGGCTCGCCGCCCTTGCGGGGATCCCGGCCCGTGGTCAGGCTGCACAGGAGTTCGTTCCACTCGGCGGTGACCCGCTCGGGGATCACGGGCCCCAGGGCCCGCATGATCGCGTCGGCGTTGTTGGGGCACAGGTGGTTTCCGTAGGTCGTGGCCGCCGGGAACGCCGCGTTCAGGATGGTGCCCTCGGGGATGGTGATCTTGATGGGCCGGATCATCCCCTCGTTGTGCGGGATGTTGGGGTTCACCATCTGGAGGAACGTCAGGATCGTGGCCGAGGCGCTGGAGCTGAACGTGCCGTTCACGAACCCGGGCGTCTGCGGATCGGTGCCCGTGTAGTCGAAGTGGATCTCGCCGTCCTTGACCGTGATGGTCACCCGGATGGTGTACTCCGACCCGGGGTTCCGGCCGTCGTAGTACGCCTTGGCCTCGCCCCGGTACACGCCGTCGGGAATCGTGCGGATCTCCTGGCGCATCATCTTCTCGGTGGCGTCGAACAGGTACTCCTTGTGGGCCTCGAACACGTCCCGGCCATACCGCTCCAGGATCTTCAGCAGCCCCCGTTCGCCCACCACGCACGAGCCGATCTCGGCCCGCATGTCCTCCTCGACGATGTCCAGCCGGATGTTGGCGAAGATGAGGTCCCACACGTCCTTGCGCAGCTTGCCCTTCTCGTACACCTTCACCGGGGGTATCCGCAGGGCCTCCTGCCACACCTCGGTGGCCTGGGGGTTGTAGCCCCCCTGCACGGCCCCGCCGATGTCGGCCTGGTGGCCCTTGCAAGCGGCCCACGCCACCAGCTCGCCCTCGAAAAAGATGGGCTTGTACACGGCCACGTCGTTGTTCTGGTTGCCCATGCTGAACACGTCGTTGTGGAAGATGACGTCCCCCGGATAGATCTCGTCGCCGAAGTAGTCGATGATGTACTTGCACACCGGCGCCAGGCTGAACGCCAGGATGGGCAGGTTCTCGGTCTGCTCCAGCATGTTGCCCTTGGCGTCGTACAGCCCGGTGACGAAGTCCTTGGCCTCGCACAGGATCGGGCTGCGCGTGGTGCGCGTCATCGCGATGCTCATTTCCTCGGTGATGCTCTTCAGCCGGCGCTGGAGCACCGACACCAGCACCTTGTCGATGGTCACGTTGCGGCTCCTCCGAGAACCCTCCGGGGGATGTCGTCCTCGCGTTCCTTGAGGTACAGGGTGTAGGTCCCGAACCGGTCCACCACCACCGAGAACTCGGGGGTGACAAAGGTGGTGGTGTTGACCTGCTCGATGATGGCCGGACCGGTGACGCGGTTGCCGTGCCGGAGCTTCATCCCGTCGAACACGTCCACCTCGGCGAACCGCTTCTCCCGCGGCAGGTACACGGGCCGCCTCCGCTTGAACGCGGGCGAGGGGTCCTCGCCCGCGAACGGCTCGGGCGCCAGCGAGGGCTTCTCGGTCCGTCCCACGGTGGTCACCCGGATGTTGATGAGCTCCACCGGGGTGCCCTTGTCCTTGAGGTTGTACCCGTACAGGGCGTCGTGCTGGGGGTGGAACCGGGCGGCGATGGCCTCGGGGTCGGCCACCAGGGCGTCGTCCCAGGGGATCTCCACGCCCACCTCGTGGTACTGGCGCACGTAACGCAGGTCCAGGGTGACGTGGACGTCCACCCGGTCCTCGGGGATGCCCTCGGACGCCAGCAACCGCACCCCCTCTTCGCGCATCTCGCGGCACAGGGCCCGGAACCGCTCGGGATCCATCTGGTCGAGCCGGGTGGGATAGGTGCGCACGAAGTCGTGCTTCAGGTCCGAGCGGAGCATGCCGGCGGCGCAGAAAATGGACGACTCGCGCGGCACCAGGATCACGGGGATGCCCAGCTCCAGGGCGATCATGCAGGCGTGGTTGGGGCCGGCCCCGCCGGCCGTCACCAGGGGGAAGTCCCGCGGGTCGAACCCGTTGTTCACCGCGATCTCGCGCACCGCCGCGGCCATGGACACGTTGATCACGTCGTACATGCCCGCGGCCGCCTCCTCCACGCTGTACCCGAGCTTCTTCGCGATGTGTTCCTCGATGGCCCGGCGCGCCGCCTCCAGATCCAGGGGCATCCGGCCGCCCGCGAAGAAATCCGGGTCCAGGTACCCCAGCACCAGGTCCGCGTCGGTGCAGGTGGGCAGCGTGCCACCCCGGCCGTAGCACGCCGGCCCGGGGTCGGCCCCGGCGCTCTGGGGCCCCATGCGCAGGAGCCCGCCCTCGTCGATCCACCCGATGGACCCGCCGCCCGCGCCGATGGTGACCACGTCGAGCATGGGCAGGCTGATGCGGAGCCGGTTGATGCTGCCCTCGGTGGTGGTCAGCGGCTTTCCGTCCTTGACCAGGGCCACGTCGAAGCTCGTCCCCCCCATGTCGCAGGTGATGCAGTCGTCGTATCCCTGGCCCCGCACGAACGCCAGGCCTGCCACCGGCCCGCCGGCCGGGCCGGACAGCAGCGTGAGCGCCGGCCGCTCCATGGCCGCCTCGGGCGAGATCACGCCGCCGTTGGAGGCCATGATGAGGAGCACCCCGCCGAACCTCAGGTCCTGGAGCTTCCGGATCAGGTTCTCCAGGTACCGGCGGAGCACCGGTCCCACGTAGGCGTTGAGCGCCGTGGTGGACACCCGGTCGTAGAACCGGATGGCCGGCAACACCTCGGTGGACACCGAGACGAACGCCTCGGGCAGCTCCTCGCGCACGATCTCGGCGGTGCGCCGCTCGTGGGCCGGGTTGGCGAACGCGTTCATGAAGCAGATCGCCACGGCCTCCACCCCTTCCCCGCGCAGCACGGCCACGGCCTCACGCACCGAGTCCTCGTCCAGGGGCTCCACCACGTCGCCCTTGTAGTCGATCCGCTCGGTCACGGGCAGCCTGAGGTAGCGCTCCACCACGGGCCGGGCGTTGGGGTACCGGTTGTTGTACTGCTCCTCCCGGATCCCCCGCCGCATCTCCAGGGCGTCCCGGAACCCCTTGGTGGTGAGCAGCCCGGTCTTGGCCCCGGTGTAGGTGAGGGTGGCGTTGGTGGTGACCGTGGTGCCGTGCACGATGGTCGTCACCTGCTGGAGGAACGCCTCGGGGGACAACCCCCGGTCCCGGGCCATCTCCTCGATGCCCTGGATCGTGGCGATGGACGGGTCCTTGGGGGTGGAGAGCACCTTGTAGATGTAGCTGGTGCCGTCGTCCTCGGTGAGCAGGAAGTCGGTGAAGGTTCCGCCCACGTCGATGCCGATCTTGTACGCCATGGGACACTCCGATCGTGACAGGGGGCCTCGGCCGTCTCGTCCGGCGCGCGCTCAGAAGATGGACGGCTCCTGGAACGTGCCGAACACCTCGCGGAACACGTCCGCCATCTCGCCCACGGTGCAGTAGGCCCGGCAGCACGCCGCCAGGTACGGCATCACGTTCTCGCCGCCGCGCGCCGCCTCCTCCAGGGCCTTGAGGGCGTCGGCCACGGGCTTCTGGTCGCGGGTGCGCTTGAGCTCCCGGAGTTCGCGGATCTTCTGCTCGGCCCACGCCTCGTTGTACTCGTGCAGTTCGACCTCCTGTTCCTCCTCGGTCACGTACTTGTTCACGCCCACCTTGACGATCTCGCCCCGCTCCAGGGCCCGCTCGAACTCGTACGCCTGCCGGGCGAGCTTGCGCTGCACGTATCCGTTCTTGATGCACTCCACGATGCCGCCGCGCTTCTCGATCTCCTCCATCTCCTCCCAGATCTTTTCCTCCATCTGCTTGGTGAGGGTCTCGATGAAGTACGAACCCGCCAGGGGGTCCACGGTGTCCCGCAGCCCCACCTCCTCCATCAGGATCTGGCACGTGCGCAGGCTCAGCAGCGCGGCCCGCGGCGTGGGGATGGTGTACGCCTCGTCGAACGAGCACAGGGCCGTGGTCTGGGCGCCGGCCAGGGCCGCGGCCAGCGCGTAGTAGGCTCCCCGGATGATGTTGTTCTCGGGCTCGGCCTTGGTGAGCCCGGAGCCCCCGCCGGCGAACAGGCCCCGGAGCCAGAGGTTGCGGGGGTTCTTGACCTTGTACTTCTCCTTGAGGTTTGTGGCCCAAACCTTGCGTCCTGCCCGGAACTTCGCCACCTGCTCCCACAGGTTTCCGAAGATGTTGAAGTTGAAGCTGAACCGGCCCACGAACTGGTCCGGCTCGTAGCCCCGGCGCACCACCTCGTCGATGTACGCATTGGCGATCAGGAACGCGTAGGCCATCTCCTGGGCGGGGGTGGCCCCGGATTCGCGGATGTGGTAGCCGCACACGCTCACCGGGTTGGTGCGGGGCATGACCTTGATGGAGTACTCGATGGTGTCGCCGATGAGCCGGATGGCCGGCTCCAGCGGGTAGATCCACGCGCCCCGGCCGATGACCTCCTTGAGGATGTCGTTCTGGGGCGTGGCCGAGATCCGGGTCCGGTCGAACCCCAGCTTTTCGGCCACGGCCTGGTACATGGCCAGCATGACCGAGGCCACCGCGTTGATGGTGAGCCCGGCCCCCACCCGGTGCAGGTCGATGCCGTCGAACGCGATCTCGAAGTCCTTCAGGCTGTCCACGGCCATGCCCACCCGGCCGACCTCGCCCTCGGCCATGGGGTGGTCCGAATCCAGGCCCATCTGGGTGGGCAGGTCGAACGCCACGTTCAGCCCGGTCTGGCCGTGGGAGATCATGAGCTTGAACCGCTCGTTGGTCTCCCGGGGCGTGCCGAACCCGGTGTATTGGCGGGTGGTCCACTCCCGGGTCCGGTATCCCTGGGGGAAGAGGTTCCGCGTGAACGGGAACTCCCCGGGCTCCCCCAGGTCCCTCTCGTAGTCGAACCCGATGGCCTCCAGGTCCTCGGGCCCGTACTTGGGCTTCACGTGGATGCCCGACGGCAGGATCACGTCCAGGATCACGTCTCTTTCGTCTTTGATGTACCGGGCAACGTCCATGGCTCACTCACCTCGTCTCGGTGGAACCGGGGGCCGGTTCGGCGTCCCCCGTTCGTGCCCCGCGCGACGCCCCGGCGCGCGATCCGCACCCGGGTCGGGCCGAGATCCCTCCCCGGCGGGCGCCGGCGGCACGGGCCTCCGCGTCATCCCGTCTCCCGGCCGCAGCGCTCCCGGATGAACCGCACCACCTCGTCGAGCGGGGTGCCGCCGGGGAACACCCCCTCGACGCCGAGCTCCTTGAGCGCCGGGACGTCCTTCTTGGGGATCACCCCGCCCACCACCACCAGCTTGTCGCCGGCACCCCGCTCGCGCAGCATCCCCATGAGCTTGCGGCAAATGGGAAGATGTCCGCCGGTCATGATGGACAGGCCGATGGCGTCCACGTCCTCCTCGATGGCGGTCTGCACGATGGCCTCCACGCTCTGGTGGAGCCCCGTGTAGATCACCTCCATGCCGGCCTCCTGAAGGGCCAGGGCCACCACTTTGGCCCCCCGGTCGTGGCCGTCCAAACCCGGCTTGGCAATCA
>CAZBGL010000164.1:0-18490 GCA_964491375.1 uncultured Thermodesulfobacteriota bacterium
GAGCCTTCGCTCTCGCGGACCCACGCGTGGTCCACCCGGGTGAACAGGTCGAGGGTCTGGAGGACCGGCATGTGGGGCGGCACGAATGCGGCCCGTTCCAGGGAAGAGTCCATGATCTCGCGGGCGGGCAGGCGGTAGAACGCGTCGAACAGCCGCTGGCGTCTTTCCTCCGGGGAAGTTCCGGGGTTCCGGGCCATCGGGTTCTCCAAGGGCCGTAGGCAACCATGCGGCTGAGAGGCTCTACCGGAAAGACTACCGCATGGACGTTTTGGTGCCAGCGAGGGCCGGCCCTGTCTTGCGCGCGAGGCGTTCGCGGCGGTGTTCCAGGCGCTTCCGGTCGGCCGGTGACCACACGCCCCTTTGCAGGGCCTCTTCCACCACGGCCAGCGCCCGGACAGGGCGCTTCAGGCGGTGTTCCAGGAGCTTGGCCTGTTCCTCCACGGCGGTGAGGTCCGCGGGGGCCAGGCGTTCCAGTTCCTCCCACGTGGCCAGGGCCTCCTCCCACCGTCCCTGACGTTTCAGGGCCAGGCCGAGTTCCTTCAGGGCCCGCACCCGGGCCCCGCGGGGAAGTTCGCCGGACAGGCACCGTTCCAGGGCCTCGCAGGCGCTGTGGTGCCGGCGACGGGCCCGCAGGAGGCCGAGCCCGTACGCCTCGTCGGCGGCCGGTCGCTGCGCCGCCCGGTCCGCCGCCCAGAAGAGACCCGCGAGGCTCAGGATGTCCAGCCGGTTGTGCCGGAACACGGCACCCAGCCGGGCATCGGGACCGAGGCGGAGGTACCGGGTGTACACGGACGGGATCTCCCACCCGGGCACGTCGTGGCCGCGGGCCACGCCGAGAACGCCGCGCTCCAGCGTGGCGAGCCGGCAGTCGGGCTGGGAGAGGCGCCACAGGCTCCGGCTCAGGGGTAAAAGGTCCAGGTGCCACGCGCCGTCCAGAAGTTCGGGGCGTCGGTTGATCACGCACCGGTTCCGAAGAAGCGGAACGTCGAAGCGGCGGCCGTTGTAGGTGACCACGCACCGGATCCCGGCCAGTTCCCGGGCCAGTTGGGAAAGCAAGGCCGGCTCCCGGTCCAGGTCCTCCAGAAAGAGCTGGACCACCTGGAACGCCCGTGCCCCGGGGATCCACCGGCCCACGCCCACCAGAAAGGCCACGGTGCCCGCGCCGCCTGCAAGCCCCGTGGTCTCGGTGTCCAGAAAGGCGATCTCCTCCGGGCACGCGACCCCGCACAATTCGTCGAAGAGTTCCCGGAGTCCGGATCCGGGAAGGCGCTCCAGGGCCCCCAGGGGAAAGCGGCCGTGGCGATGGGTGCTGCCGAAGCAGACCGCGGCCCGGAACACCGAGCCCGCCGGGGTGGGGACGCGGCTCCCCCGGACGAACCGCTCCAAGGGATGCCTTTGCCCGGCCCCCTGTGTGGGCCGCGTCTCCCACACCCGCTCGAGCCGTTCCCGGAGTCCGGACGACAGGCCCCTCCCTCCCGGGTTCCGATCCAGGCGTTCCAGGCGCTCGCGCAGGGACCTACGCCCTTGCATCGGCTTCCAGGACCCGTTCGAGGATGCGCCGGGCCGATCGCTTGGCCCCTGGCCCCACGTCGCCGGGGGGGCCCACGCACGACGGACACCCCTCGGCGCAGCCGCACGAGTTCACCAGGTCCAGGGCGGAGCGCAGGAGTTCCACGGCCCGTTGGAACATGCCCTCGGCCAGGCCGGTGCCTCCGGGATACCGTTCGTACACGAACAACGCGGGCTGGATGCCGGGCGGCATCGGCTCGGACTCGGCCGCGCCGGGCCCGCGGAACCAGCGCCCCTCCCGGTCCCCGATCGTGGATCCCAGGTCGGAAGGATCGCACAGGCACAGCAGCGCGGCCAGTTGGTGGACCGCATGGCCGATGCCCGCGATGCCGTCGAGAAAGGCGTGGTTCGGCACGCCCAGGCGCTCCGCGAGCCGCTCGGGGAACACCCACCACACGGCCGTGGTGTGCATCTCCCGGTCGGGCAGGCCCACCTCGCCGTAGCCCACGTTCTCCAGGGTGTAGAACTTGAGCTTCTTGTACCCGGGCACCCGCCGGAGCACGTGGACCTCCCCCCATTCCAGCGTGGCCGGTCCCAGCGGGCGCGCGTCGGCCGTGTCCAGAATGCGGACCTTGGAATAGGCGATGGCCTGGGTGAAGTAGTCGGTTTCCACGGGGCGCACGAACGCCTTGCGGCCGTCCCAGTCGAGCCGGTCCACCTGGTACGCCCGGCCCTCCACCATGTGGATGGCGCCCGGGTGGATGGTGGTGGGGGCGCTGTCCAGATCCACCTGCGCGATCACCCGGGGGCGGTCCCCGGAGGCGTCGATCACGGTGAAGTTGTCCGGGTCGGCCGTGCGCAGGGCCACCCCGTCGGCCGGGTAGGCGTCCTCGATCCAGTGCCACCGCCGGCCGGCCCGGCGAACCACGCCCCGTTCTTCCAGGAAAGCCAGGATCTCCTCCAGGGGTTCGGAGCCGAAGGTTTCCCCCTCCTCAAAGGGCAGTTCGAACGCGGCGCACCGGATGTGGGACACGAGCACGTGGAGGTTGTCCGGGTCGATCAGGCCGGCCTCGGGTGGGCTGCCCAGGAGGGTTTCGGGATGGGTGATCACGTACTGGTCCAGGGGGCGGCTCGAGGCCACGAGCACCGCCGCGCTCGTGTCGGCCCGGCGGCCGGCCCGGCCCGCCTGCTGCCAGGTGCTGGCCACGCTCCCCGGGTAGCCGGTGAGCACCGCGGCCTCCAGTTGCCCGATGTCCACGCCCAGTTCCAGGGCGTTGGTGGCCACCACCCCCCGGATGGAGCCTTCGCGCAGGCCCCGTTCGATTTCGCGCCGCAGGTCCGGCAGGTAGCCGCCCCGGTACCCCCGGACCAGGCGGTCGCCCCCTGGCACGCGGCCGAACCGGTCCTTCAGGTACCGGGTGAGCACCTCGACCTGGAGGCGGGTCCGGACGAACGCGATGGTGGAAACGCCCTCCCGCAGGAACCGCAGGGCCACCCTCCGGGCCAGGCTCACGGCCGAGGCCCGAAGACCGAGGGCCGGGTCCACCACCGGCGGGTTCAGGAAGACCAGGTGCTTCCTTCCCTGCGGGGCCCCGGACTCGACGATCGCGTCCACCTGGGGACAACCGGTGAGCCGCCGGGCCAAGTCGGACGGGTTCTGGATCGTTGCCGAACACAGCAGGAACACCGGCTCGGATCCGTGGAACCGCGCGACCCTGCGGAGCCGGCGCAGCACGTTGGCCACGTGGCTTCCGAAGATGCCCCTGTAGACGTGCATCTCGTCGATCACCACGTACCGGAGGTTCCCGAAGAACCGGGCCCACAGGGGGTGATGGGGAAGAATCCCCTGGTGGAGCATGTCCGGGTTGGTGAGCACGATCCGGGCCTGGTCGCGCACGCGGGTGCGCACGTCCTGGGGCGTGTCGCCGTCGTAGGTGAACGCCGGAAGCGGGCGGCCCAGGACGGAGGCCAGGGCCTGGAGCTCGGCCAACTGGTCCTGGGCCAGGGCCTTGGTCGGGAACAGGTACAGGGCCCGGGCGCCGGCGTCCTGGAGCAGGGTGGTGAGCACGGGCAGGTTGTAGCACAGGGTCTTGCCCGAGGCCGTGGGGGTCACGGCCACGAACGGCCGGCCCCCCAGCGCGAGTTCCGCGGCCCGGGCCTGGTGGGTGTACAGGCGGCGGATGCCCCGGGCCTTCAGGGCGTGCACCAGATCCGGGTGCACGCCGTGGGGAAACCGCGCGTATCGGGCCGGCCGGGGCTCCAGCACCGCGTGGTGTGTCACGCAGGGGCCCAGATTCCGGTCATCCAGGATCGAGCGGACCAAGCGGTCGACGTGGGCATCCATGCGGGGGGAGGATAACAAAAAGGCGTGGGCTCCGCACCCGTTGGGGGCAGGTGGCGTGCCTTCAGATCTTGATGTCGATTACCTGGCCTTCCTCGGCCTCCGGGGGAGCGGTGTCCCGTTCCGGTTCAGGGTTCTCGGGGTCGCGCTGGGATTCGCCGTAGGAAGGCTCCCGGTCCCGCCCGGAACGCCGATCCCGGCTCCGGACCCGGGCTTCGGCTGCGCGCTGGGTGTCGGTCACCTCCCGGTGCACCTGCTCCATGCGGTGTACCGCGGCCTCGGTGGCCAGGCGCTGGGCCAGCACCTTGTGCTCCGGGTCCTGGCGGCGGAACTGCTCCAGGCCCCGGGTGAGCGACGCCAGATCCATCATGCGCACGCTGTCGGCCATGGGGTCTCCCGGCGATCAAAAACCTCGCGTTACGCTTCGGCTTTTTTCTGCAAGTTCTTGAGCCCTCTCACCCTGTTTCCTCCCAGACATCCCACCATTCGTACCGGGTGTCGGATACCACGGATTTCCACCCCGGCGGACGGATCCAGCGGTAGCGGGTCCTCCGAAGGGGCCCGCGGGTCTCGACGGCCACAGCCGCAAGTGAGGCCACGCGGGCCTTGCCCGCGCCGTTGGGCAGGTCCACCACGTAGGCCGGCGGTGGGACGGACACCCGATCCGCAAACGCCCGGTACAGCGCCAGGCCCTGCCGGAGCGACAGCCGGAAGCGCGCCGTGCCTTGGGCGCGGTCGGGGTGGTGGAGATAGCGCTGCCGCACCCCTATCCGGGCCAGGTCCTCCACCAAGGCGGCCAGGGCCTCGGGCCGGTCGTTCACCCCCCGGAGGAGCACCGACTGGTTCTCCACCGGGATGCCGCCGGCGCGGAGCCTTGCCACCGCGTCCCGGACCGCTGGGACCAACTCCAAGGGATGGTTGGCGTGGAGCACCACCCTGGCGGATGGCCCGGAAGTCAGGGCGGCTATCAGGCCTGCGGTGACACGACCCGGCTGCACCACGGGGGCCCGGGTGTGGACGCGCCAGGCCCGCACGTGGGGGACCGAGGCGAGCAGCCGGCCGATCCGGGCGAGAACCCGGTCGGGCAGGGTGAGGGGATCCCCGCCCGAAAGGATCACCTCCCGGATCTCCGGACGGTCGGCGATCCACCGCGCGATGCTTCCCCACTCGCGTTCCCCGGGCGCGGGACGGCCGTTCCGGGTCTCGCCCCTTCGGTAGCAGAACCGGCAGTGAAAGAAGCACCGGTGGCTCGCGAGCACCAGCACCCGGTCGGGGTGTTTCCGCACGATCCACGGCAGGGGCCTCAACCGGACGTCGCCGGTGGGATCGGCCAGATCGTCGGGGTGCGCCTGGTGTTCCGAGGCGTGGGCCTCACCCATGGCGAGCAAGGGGTTCCCGGGCCCCAGGGCGAGGGCGCGTGTGCGGTACGCGGGCGGCCAGCGGACGGGAAAGGGGCGCAGGGCACTTCCTCCGGGCTTTGACAGGAACGCCGGAAAAACGATACAAAATACCCCTTTTTCACGACCCGTGTCCAAGGAGAGCCGCGATGTACAAGGCAGGAGACCTGCGCAAGGGGCTCAAGCTGGAGATCGACGGCGAGCCCTACGTGATCGTCGACTTTGAGTTCAGCAAGCCGGGCAAGGGCCAAGCCCTGTACCGTTGCCGGTTGCGGAACATGCTCACGGGGGTGCAGTTCGACCGCACCTACCGGTCGGGCGACACCTTCAAGCCGGCCGACCTGGAAGAGCGCAAGATGGTATACCTGTACAACGACGGGGACTTTTACACTTTCATGGACCAGAAGACCTACGAGCAATACCAGGTTTCGGCCGAGCAACTGGGCGAGAGCCGCTACTTCCTGACGGACAACCTGGAGGTGGACGTGCTCTTGTGGAGGGAACAGGCCATCGGCGTGACGCTGCCCAATTTCGTGGTGCTCACCGTGACCCGTGCGGAGCCGGCGGCCCGGGGTGACACGGCCACCAACGTCACCAAGCCCGTGACCGTGGAGACCGGTTACGAACTGCACGTGCCGGCCTTCGTGGAGGAAGGGGACCGGATCCAGATCGACACCCGTACCGGCCAGTACGTGACCCGGGTGAAGGAGTGATCGGAGCGCCCATGACCCGGCTGCGGGGGGAGCGGCTGGAGGCGCGGGCCCGGATCGTGCGAGCGGTCCGGGCCTTCTTCTGGGCGCGCGGATATGTGGAGGTGGAGACTCCCCACCGGGTTCCCACGGTGATCCCCGAGTCCCACATCGACCCCGTGCCCAGCGACGGGTGGTTCTTGCACACGAGCCCCGAGGCGTGCATGAAGCGGCTCATGGCCGCAGGGCTAGGCCGGATCTTCCAGATCTGCCGGTGCTGGAGGGCCGGTGAGCGGGGCCGGCTCCATTTGCCCGAGTTTACCCTGCTGGAATGGTACCGCCAGGGAGCGGACTACCGCGACCTCATGGGCGAGTGCGAGGAGCTGTTCCTGGCCGTGGCAAACGCCCTGGGTAAGGGGACCGAACTGACGTACCGGGGCAGGCGGGTGGACCTCACCCCGCCGTGGCCCCGGATCCCTCTGGACCGGGCCTTCAGGGAACACGCCGGCGTGGGCCCTGAAACGGCCCTGTCCCGGGGCACCTTCGACGAACTCCTGGTCACGCGGGTGGAGCCCGCGCTGGCCTCCATGGAAAAGCCGGTTTTTTTGTACGACTATCCTTTGGAACAGGGTGCGCTGGCGCGCCGGCGACCCGACCGGCCGGACCGGGTCGAACGGTTTGAGCTCTACGCCGGCGGCCTGGAACTGGCCAACGCGTTCAGCGAACTCAACGACCCGGCCGAACAGGAGGAGCGCTTTAGGAAGGAGCGCGAGACCAGGGCCCGTGCGGGCAGGCTCGTGACCCCCCTGCCCGGGCGTTTCCTCCGGGATCTGGACCGCCTCCCGGAGTGCGCGGGCATCGCCCTGGGAATCGATCGGTTGGTCATGCTGTTCACCGGGGCTGGGTCGATCGACGAGGTGGTGGCATTCACCCCGGAAGAGCTCTGACCGCCGTGGACGGCGTCCGCCGGGATCGTGTCGGGGTTCTGGCCCCTTGGGACCCCGTCGCCGTCAGGACATCCCGCTACGACGGTGGAGTCGGGCGAGGACGGTCTCGCAGGGGCCAGGCGGGATGGAACGCTTCCTTGACCCGGCGGGTTCCCTTCGGGTAATCACCGGGCTCAGGCAGGACACCACGAGGAGAGGCCACGAGGGAGGAACGATGATTTCCCTGACCGACGCGGTGCGGGTGGTGCTTGGGGCGGTGAGGCCGCTCCCTCCGGAAAAGGTCTCCATCCTGGAGGCGCGCGGCCGCGTGCTGGCCGAGGACATCTGCGCGCGCAGGAGCCTGCCCCCCCACGACAACTCGGCCATGGACGGGTTTGCGGTGCGCCACCAGGACCTGGGTCCCGGGGTCGTACTCCAGGTGGTGGAGGACATTCCAGCCGGCGCCACCGCGCAGAACACCCTGGGGCCGGGCCAGGCGGCGCGCATCATGACCGGCGCGCCCGTACCCCAGGGGGCGGACACGGTGGTGCCCGTGGAGGACACGCGCCCCCAGGGGGATCGGGTGGAGATCCTTTCGGTACCGGGCAAGGGCGCGAACATCCGGCCCATGGGCGAGGACGTGGAAGAGGGGGAACGTGTGCTTCCGGCCGGCACGAGGCTCCGGCCGGCAGAGGTGGGCATGCTGGCCAGCCTGGGCCGGTCGTTCGTGCTGGTCCACCAGCGGCCGCGGGTGGCTGTGCTGGCCACGGGCGACGAGATCGTGGATGTGGATGCCGGCGACCCGGGGACCAAGATCATCAACTCCAACTCGTACGGAGTGGCAGCCCAGGTGGCCGAGGCGGGCGGTGTCCCCGTGGTATTGGGCATCGGCCGGGACGACCCCGAAGGGCTGCTGGAGATGCTCGAGCGGGCGGCCCCGTGCGACGTGATCGTGACCACGGGCGGGGTCTCGGTGGGGGATTACGACTACGTGAGACCCGTGCTGGCCCGGGCCGGGGTGGCCGTGCAGTTCTGGAAGGTCGCGATGAAGCCGGGCAAGCCCGTGGTGTTCGGCATGAAGGGCCGGGTGCCCGTGTTCGGGCTTCCGGGCAACCCGGTGTCGGCCTTGGTGGCGTTCGAGCAGTTCGTTCGGCCCTGCTTGCTCAAACTCCAGGGGCACCGCCGGGTGTTCCGGCCCATGGTGCAGGCGGTGCTCGCCGAGGAGGCCGGTCCGGTGAAGACCAAGCCCGGGCGCACCGACCTGGTCCGCTGCCGGGTGGAGTACCGGGAGGGCGCCTTCCGGGTGGTGGGGGTTCACCACAAGGGATCGGGCGTGCTCACGACCCTCGTGCGGGCCAACGGACTCATGGTGATCCCGGCCGACTCCACGGGCGCCAAACCGGGCGACCGGGTCCGGGTCCAGGTGTACGACACCACCCTTTTCGACCAGGAGGACCCGGGCCTGTGACCGGGCAGGCACTTCCGATCTGCCTGGTGACCGGGCCTTCGGAGAGCGGGAAGACCACGCTCATCGAGGGCCTGGTGCGAGAACTGGCCCGTCGAGGGATCCCGGTGGCCACGGTCAAGCACCACCGGGGCCGGGTGCCGGTGGACCGGCCGGGCAAGGACACCTGGCGCCACCGCCGCGCAGGCGCGAAGGCCACGTTTTTTGTGACCGAGGACGAGATCGTCCTGTTTTCGGACCGGCCGCCCCGGATCGGGCCCGCCGACCTCGTTCCGCTGTGTCCGGCCGGTGTGCGGTTGTTGCTGGTGGAAGGGTTCAAGGACCTGCGGGGGCACCCCAGGATCGAGGTGGTGCGCCGGCCCTTCCCGAGGGAGATCGAGTGGGATCCCGAGGTGCTTTGCGTCGCCACCGACGTGCCGGATTACCGGGCGCCCGTGCCCGTGTATTCCCTGGACGACGTCGCCGGCATGGCCGACCTCCTGGTGTCCCGGCTGTTGTCCAGCGCTACCTGAGGCTGGATCGGGCGCCCAGGCCGGAAGAACTCGCGGGCTACGACGGCCTCGTGCTGGGGGCGGAGTTCTGCGCGTTCCGCCTGCCGGACCCCGGGGAGGTCGAACGGGCCGTGGCCGTGTGTCGGCAGCAGGGGACAAGACTCGCGTTCACCACCCCGGTGGCGCGGGAGGCCCTGTTCGACCGGGTGTGGACCTGGCTGGAACGGGCGGTGGGCGAATGGCCCGGCGCGGAGGTGGCATTCAACGACTGGGGGGTGTGGCACCGGGCCCTGGAGGCCGGGCTGCCGCTCCGGCCCGTGGCCGGGCGCCTGCTGGGCCGTCAGGAAAGGGGCCCCCGGGTCCGGTCCCAGATGCTCCGCGTGTCCCCGCCCGACGCGCGCACCGTCAGGGGGTGCGCCTGGGACGATCCGGCGTGCGCTCGCCTGCTGGAATCCCTGGGGGCCGTACGAGTGGAGTTGGATCTGCTCCCCCAGGGCGTGGCTCCCCCTTCCCTTCCGTCAGGGATCGGACTCAGCTACTGCGGGCCGTGGATCCCCGTGACGCTTTCGCTTTCCTGTTCCTGGACTGACGATCCCCTGCATTGCAACCGGCCGTGCCTGCAGGCCTCGCCGGTGCGCCTGGAAAACGACGAGGATCCCTCCCCTCTTTGGTCCAGGGGAAACACCCTCTTCGTGTGCCGTGAAGGGGAACCCCCGCCGAGGGCGGTCTCTTCGGCCGGCGGCGACCGGATCGTGTGGTCCCCCGAGATCCCCGGCTGAGTTCACCTCAGGGGGACTGGTTTCCCCGCGGTGTACCCGGCGCTGTTGAGGGCCTCGAGCACCTCTTCCAGCGTGCCTTCCGCGTCGTCGAAGGTCACCGTCACGGTGTGCTCCACGATATCGGTGACGACCTCCCGCACGTGGTTCAGTTCCTGTAGCGCCCCACGGGCGCGCGCGGCCGTGCCGCCTCAGACCACGCCCGGGGTGGGGATCCGATAGGTCACCGGGGCGGCGCGAGCCAGGGTGATACTGGCCAGAAACCCAACGATCACGAGCAACGTCTTTCGGATCATGGTCTCCATCCTTTCTTGGGGAGCTCGGTGACAAGGGGCACCTGCGGTCGTGGGGCCCTGTCCGCCGGAAATCGGGTTGTCCAGATAGCGGGGAGCAATATCGCAGGCCTGCCGACACCAGTCGTTCCGGTGGTCCCCGTGCCCCCCACCTCGCAGGGGGGAGCTTGCGGGCTGTCCGGTCTGCGCGGGGGTACGACCCCGTTCGCGATCACGTTCAGGGGCTGAACATACCCGCGGGATGGCAGGACGCAAGCTGGATCGTTTCGTCGAGGATGCGAGCCGTCCTGAACCGCCAGGGGACGTTTCTCCAGGGTTCGGGCACGCGCCCCAGGCCCACCCGGGGGCCCTTGAGCACGGCGCCGTCCGGAACGGGTCTTCCGGGCGCCAAGAACAGGGAGCCTTCGGAGCACAGGTCGGTGCCGTTCAGGGTGCCGTCGATCCCCAGGCGCCGACACAGGAGGGCCGGCCCCTCGACGAGGCTCCCCGTGCCGGAAGGGGCAACCCCTTTTCCGGGTAGCAGCCACGCGGCCCGCACCAGCACCGCCCCGGGAACCCCGTGGGGGCCGGTCACCACGTTGAGCATCCAGTGCACGCCGTAAATCCGGTACACGTAGGCGCGGCCCGGAGGCCCCCACATGATGCGGGTCCTCGGAGTGGGCCCCGCGCGAGCATGGCTGGCCAGGTCTTCGGGGCCGCCGTAGGCCTCGGTCTCCAGGACGAGCGCAACCTCTTCGCCCCCGGGTGTGCGGCGGACGATCCGGCATCCCAGAAGGGCCCGGGCCACCCCGAGGGCGGGCCGTTCGAAAAAGCCCCGATCAAGGGGGCGAAGGCCGCGGGGAGCGTGGGCCGGGGTCATGCCGGCGGATGGAGGAGCCTCAGGAGATTGCCACCCAGCACGGCGTCCCGCTCCTGGGGCGCCAGGCCGAGGGCCTGGAGTTTCCGGAGCTCGGCCGGAGGGGAACCGAAGGGATAGTCGCTCCCGAACAGGAGCCGCCGGGAGCCGTGGCGGTCCAGAAAGGCCTCGATGGTCCGGAGCGGCGCCAACGCCGAGTCGGCGTACACGCGCGGTTCGTCCCACACCCCTTCGGCATCCAGGGCCCGATATCCGCCGTTGAGCATGCCCATGTGGGGGATGATCACCGGAGACTTCGATGTCATCTTCGACAGGAACAACAAGGTGTTGTCGATGGTTTCCTCAAGCAGAACAGGAAGTTCCATCGCCTCCACGGCAGCCAGGAACCGGGCGCAGGCGTCGCTTCCGTAACGGTACTCCGGCTCGTCCGGGTGGCGGTGCCACTTGACGCCCCGGTACAGGCCCGAGCCCAGTTCGCCCGCGTCGAAGTCATTCCACACGAAGTAGTACGGAAGAACCCGGATCTCGTCGATCTCTCGGGCCATGGCGGCCACCGCCCGGTTGGCCCGCCTCCTGCGCTCGCGCCAGAGGGGAGAGTCCACAAAGCCCGGGTCGTACCGGTCGTACACGTCCTCCACGGGGGGAAACACGCACGCCGCCGAGATCCCGGCCTCCTTGAGGCCGGGCAGCACGAACCGCCGGAACTCGGCCGGGTCGGCGCAGTGGATGTGGGAGTCCACGATCACGGTCAGAGTCCCAGGTAGGCCCGGCGGATCATGTCGCTTTCCAGTAGGTCCCGGCCCGTGCCCTCCAGCACCACCCGGCCCGACTGGATCACGTAGCCCCGGTCGGCCAGTTCCAAGGCCTCCCGCACGGTCTGCTCCACCAGGAGGATCGTCATGCCGTCTCGTTTGAGACGAGCCACGGTGTCCAACACCTCGTCCACCAGGCGCGGCGCAAGACCCTGGGAGGGCTCGTCCAGCATGAGAAGCCGGGGCTCTGCCATGAGCCCGCGGCCTATGGCCACCATCTGCTGCTCCCCACCGGAAAGCGTGGAGGCCGGCTGACGCCGGCGTTCCGCCAACCGGGGGAAGAGGGCGTACACCCGCTCCAGGTTGCTCCGGATCCGCGCTTCGTCCCGCACGGTGTACGCGCCGAGCCGGAGGTTCTCCTCCACCGACAGGGGGCCGAACAGGAGCTTGCCCTCGGGCACGTACGCCACCCCGAGGCGGACGATCTGCTCCGTGGGAAGTCCCTGGACCTCCTTCCCTTCGAACACCACGCGGCCCCGGCTGGGCGGCGGGTCGGCCACGATCGCCCGGAGCAGGGTGCTCTTGCCGGCGCCGTTGGCCCCCACGACGCACACGGTTTCGCCCCGTCCGACGGAAAGGGAGACGCCGTGGAGCACCGGGATGCGGCCGTAACGGACCTCGATGCCGTCCACCGAGAGCAGGGGATGGCCGCTCATGGCGCCTCCGGGGGGGCCTGGGCGAACCGCTCCCCCAGATAGGCCTTGACGACCTCTGGGTCCCGCACCACCTCCTGGGGGGTTCCCTGGGCGATGATCCGGCCCGAGTCCAGCACGATCACCCGGTGACTCAGGTTCATGACGAGTTCCATCACGTGCTCGATCAGGATCACAGTGACGCCCATGGCCTCGTGCACGTGGCGTACCGCGCCGATCATGTCGTCCACCTCGCCGGGGTTGAGGCCCGCGGCCACCTCGTCCAGCAGGAGGAGCTTCGGCCGGGTTCCCAGGGCCATGGCCATGCTGACCCGCTTCTGGGCGGCCACCGGGAGGTCCCGCACGGGTGCCCCGGCGAGTTCGGCCAGGCCCAGTTCCTGCAAGATCGCCTCGGCTTGTGAACGCGCCCGGGCCGGGGAACCCGTGCGGGCGAAGCAGCCCACCATGACCTGCTCCACCACGGTGAGGTCGCCCGTGGCCACGTAGGTCTGGAAGGTGCGGGCCAGTCCCAGGCGGGCCACCTGGTGGGCCCTGAGCCGGGTGATGTCCCGGCCGTCGAACCGAATGGTTCCGGAGGTCACGGGGTGGAGCCCGGCAATGCAGTTGAACAGCGTGGTCTTGCCCGCGCCGTTGGGTCCGATGAGGCCCAGGATCTCGCCGGCCTCCACCCGGAACGAGATGTCCTGGTTGGCCACGAGCCCCCCGAACCGCTTGGTCACCCGATCCAGTTCCAGAAGAGCCATCACGCCCTCTGCCGGCTGCGGGCCTTTTCCACCAGGCCCCATATCCCGCGGGGCTCCACGGCCGACACCACCATGATGATCAGCGCGTACAGGATGAGATCCAGCCCCACGAGCCCGGCCCTGGCCCCGAACCACTCCTTGAAATAGCTCTTGAGCGGGATCAGGATCCCGGCGCCGATGATCGGTCCCCACAGGGATCCCGCACCACCCAGCATGGCCATGAGCGCAATGAGGATCGAGATGTCCAGGCTCATGGTGTCCTCGGGCTCGATGTTCTTGATGTAGCAGGCGTGGAAGGATCCCACGACGCTCACGAAGGCCGTGGCGATGGCATAGGTCTTGACCTTGGCCCAGTGCACGTCGATCCCCAGGGAACGGGCCACGTCCTCGTTGTCCTTGATGAGGCGCAGCTGGTACCCCAACCGGGACTTGCGAAACGCGTTCATGTACAGCACGCCCGCGAAAAAGAACCCCAGGAGCACGTAGTAGTAGTAGACGTCCTCCCGGAACATGAGCCGCAGGAAGTCGGGCGTGGCGTACCGGTGCGTGGGGATCTCGAGCCCCCGGGCTGCGCCCACGAACTCCCACACCTCGAACAGGTCCTTCAAGACCAGGGAGGCCGCGATGGTGGCTATGGCGAAGTAGTGGCCCTTGAGCCGGAACAAGGGGTACCCGATGGCGAAGGACCAGGCCACGGCCAGCACCACCCCCACCGGCATGGAGACCCAGAAGGGGATGTCCCAGCGCACGAGCATCACCGCCGTGGTGTACGCCCCGATACCCACGTACTGGGCCTTGCCCAGGTCCACCTGCCCCCCGTACCCGCCGATGGTGTTCCAGCCCATGCCGTAGAGCGAGAACATCAGGAACTGGATCATGGTGGCCAGGGCGAAGGAGGACACCGGCAGCAGGGGGAACACCAGCAGGAAGGCGGCCACGGCCAGGGCCACCCGGCGGTCCGTGCGCGGAAAGTCCGAAAAGTCCAGCGCGTTCCTTACTGCTTCCATCCGAACAGCCCGCTCGGCCGGATCACCATGATCAGGAAATAGGCCAGGTACACGAACGTGTACTTGAACGACGTCATGGGCACGTCGGCCATCCAGTCCGAATCCAGCGCGTACGTGAAGAAGTCCCAGATGCCCGGAATCTCGGTGATCAACCCCACCACCACGCCCGCGGCCAGGGCCCCTGGAACGCTCCCAAACCCGCCCAGGGCCACGATGGTGAAGGCGATCATGGTGAACAGGAGCCCCACGTACGGGTTGACCGACCAGAAGTTCACGAGGAGCGCCCCGGCCGTGGTCACGGTGGCCCCCCCGATCCCCCAGGCCAGGGCGTTCATCCGCTCGGTGGGGATGCCCATGTACCTCGCCGCCCGGGCGTTCAGGGCCGTGGCGGTCAGGGCCTTGCCGATGCGCGTCCGGTTGATCAGGAGCCAAACGGCAGCGAAGGCGATCACCGACAGCACCGCGGCCGCGAGCTTCGTGGCCGGCAGGATCACCCCCATGCCCAGGTCCACGCTGCGACCCACCAGGAACCCGTGGTGCAGGGCTCGGTCCTCCGAGCCGAAGAGCAGAAGGGCCAGATTGCGCAGGAGCAGCATGAGCCCGAACGTGCCCAGGAGCTGCGCCACCATGGGGCCCCTGAGCAGATAGCGCACGAAACCCCAGTAGCAGGCCACCCCCAGGGCGTACCCCACGGCCGCGGCCACCGGGAGCGTGAGCAGGGGATCGAGCCCCGTGGCCTGGGCCGTGAGGAGCCCGGTGTACATACCGAGCATCAGGAACTCGCCGTGGGCGAAGTTCACAATGTCCATCACCCCAAATATGATCGTGAGCCCCAGGGCCACCAGGGCCAGGACCATGCCGATGAGGACGCCGGCCACCAGGGAACTGATCAGGATGTCCATGCCGATCCCACCATGCACCTCACCCGTCCCCTTCCCGTGCTCCCGGTCGGAGCAGGGGAAGGGGACGGGGGTGTGAATCCGGGGGAATCAGAACCCGGGAAACGGGTAGATCATGTCGGCCGAGGCCAGGTCAAAGGGGTACACGATCTCCAGCACGATCTCGCCTTCGGCGTTTTTCTGGTACTGGCCGATCAGGCCCGACCCCAGCACGTTCTGGCCGGGTTCGTCCCCGGACGTGGCGAACTGGATGCCCGCCCACGGCACCACGAGCTGGTCGCCGGGGATCCGGATGGAGTTGGCCGCGCGCTGGATGTCCTCGGGCCGGGTGGAGCCGGCCGCCTGGAGCACGTGCCACCACGTCTGGAGGCCCGTGAACGCCCGTGCCGAGGCGCCTCCCAGGTCGTGTCCCGTGCGCTCCTTGTACAGGCGGTTCACCTGCCCGGCCACCTTTTTCAGTTCCGCAACCTTGGGAAGGAACACGGTCCGGGTCAGAACGCCCACTAGGTCGTCGCCCAGGGCCTTCCGGAACTCGGGCTTCTCGAAACCGGCGTCCTGGCCCCAGATGATCCTGGGCCGCACCTTCTGGGCCTTGAGGGTCTTCATCATGAGGATCGCGTCCGAGGTGTACGACGCGAACAGCAGCACGCTCGCGCGCGACGCCTTGAGCGATCGGACCTCGCTCGAAAGGTCGGCCGACTTGGCCGCGTACAGGATGGACTTGCGCAGCTTGAACCCGTACTCCTTGGCGAACGTCTTGATCAGGTCCGAGACGTGGGAGCCCCACTCGGTCTTCTCGCACGCCGAGGCGATGGTGGCGATCTCGTCCTTCGGCACGGGCGGCACGCCGCGGACCTTGCCCTCGGTCAGGCCCTTCAGGAGCTCGAACAGATCCTTGGTGAACCACTTGTCGTGGGGTGTGGTCCGCCAGAACCACTTGAACCCCCGCCGCGTAAGGGCCGGGGAGGTGGAGGACCCGTTGATCATCGGCACCCCGTACTGCTCGCACACGGCGCTCACCGTCTTCGTGACCGAGCTGTGGTAGCAGCCGAGGATGCCCACCACCTTTTCGTCGAGGATGAGCTTCTTGGCCAAGTCCGCGCCCAGGGTGGGATTGCCCTCGTGGTCCCGGATGAGGAGCTGGATCTTGGCGCCGCCCAGGCTGGGGACGCCGGCCACCTTGGCCATCTCCATGTCCAGCTCGGGCATGACGTTGTTGATGATCTCGGCAGCCAGTTCCACCCCGGCCCGGAGCTCCCTGCCCGCGGCCGCGGCCCCTCCCGTGAGGGGATAGATCACCCCGATCTTGATCACCTTGTCCGCGGCGCGCGCCGGCCCCGGGCCCGCGCCCAGGACCAGCAGTGCCGACCCCGCAAGGATCAACGCGTTCCAAAGCCTCTTCCTCCTCATGACGCTCCTCCTTTCCGGCGGGGATCGCCCCGCCCCGTGGGACGTGGATGCTCAGGGAAGGGCCGCCAGGTCCCGGTCCTCCAGGTCCGTGACGAACATGTGGCCCGGCGCGTGGGTGATGGCCAGTTCGGGTCGGAGGTTCCGTAGTGCCACCTGGGGCGTGACCCCGCACGCCCAGAACACCGGCACCTCGCCGGCCCGGATGTCCACCGGGTCCCCGAAATCGGGCCGGGCGAGGTCCCGTATGCCCAGCTCCTCGGGGCAGCCCACGTGCACGGGCGCGCCATGGACCCCCGGGAACCGCGAGGTGACCTGCACGGCCCGGCTCACCAAGGGGGCCGGGATGGGCCGCATGGACACCACCAAGTTGCCGCCAAAGGGACCGGCCGGCTCGCACGGCACTCGGGTCACGTACATCGGAACATTCCGACCCTGTTCCACGTGCCGCACGGGGACCCCGGCTTGCAGCAGGGCGTGTTCAAAAGTGAAGCTGCACCCCAGCAGGAACGTGACGAGGTCGTCCCGCCACAGGTCCCGAACGTCCTCGCGTTCCTCCACCGTTGTCCCCCGGAACACCCGGTAGCGGGGGCAGTCGGTGCGAACGTCCGCACCCGGGGCGGTGGCAGCCGGCTCCCACCGGCCCGGGTCGAGCACCTCGAGCACCGGGCAGGGCCCGGGGTTCCGCTGGCAGAACAGGAAAAAGTAGAATGCAAGGTCCTTGGGTAGGATGACCAGGTTGGCCTGGGTGCGGCCGGGGCACAACCCGGCCGTCGTGCCCCGCCACTTTCCGGCCCGTACGGCATCGCGCAGCGCGCGGGGGGAAGAAAACGCGGGCAGGGCCAAGCCGCCTCCTCGACCACGGAACGGAACACCAAAAAACCACCGAGGTGTACATTTGGCACAGCTGGAGGCTGGTGTCAAGAAACGGCGTTTGTCTGCGGGTCCTGGGCGGGCCAATCGGTGGTGCGATTCACGAGGTAAGCAAGAGGGAGGTGTGCAAAAGAGATGAAAATTGTTGACCGGGAGCGGATCCTGAGCGTCCAGAGAGCGGCACAACAGAGTTCGCGGTTGCGCGCCAACGACAACCTGCACCCCACGCTGGAGGACCCGGTGCAGCGGTTCCTGAACGCGATGGAACCCGGTACCTATGTGCGGCCCCACCGGCATGCGGAACCCGGCCACTGGGAACTGTTCCTGGCCCTGGAGGGAAGGGCGGCGGTGCTGGTGTTCGGGGACAGGGGCGAAGTGCTCGGGCGGGTGGAGATCGGGCCCCGGGGTCCGGTGCGGGCCGTGGAGGTTCCGCCGGGAGTCTGGCACGCGGTGGCGGCTCTCGAGCCCGGCACGGTGCTGTTCGAGCTCAAACCGGGGCCTTATCGCCCCTTGGCGGACAAAGATTTTGCGCCCTGGGCTCCACCGGAGGGCGACGCCGGTGCGGCCGAGCTGGAGGCGTGGTACCGAACAGCCCGGCCCGGGCACCGGTGGACCGCGGAAACATCTTGACCCGGTGAGAAGCAGCTCGTTAGAATTCAAAACTTCGGCGGGCGGAGAGGTGGCCGAGCGGCTGAAGGCGCTGGTTTGCTAAACCAGTGTAGGGCTTACCCCCTACCGAGGGTTCGAATCCCTCCCTCTCCGCCAAACTGCTGTGCGTCCCACGGAGAGGTGACCGAGCGGTCGAAGGTGCACGACTGGAAATCGTGTGTACCCCACAAGGGTACCGGGGGTTCGAATCCCCCCCTCTCCGCCACACGGTTTTTCTTTTTTGAGGAGTTGGCGATGCGGATGTTCTGGCCGGCGGTGCTGGGTGCGGTCGCCCTGATCGGGGCGGCGGGATGCTCCAAGCCCAAGGAAGAGATCGCCGAAAAGCCCCAGGCGTCGGCTCCCGAGATGGAGGCGTCCGCATCGCATCAGAAGAGCGAACAGTCCTTGCCGGCCCACATGGGAGCTCAGAAACCCACACAGCGCCAGATCGTGGTGCCGGACGACGTGAAGAAAACGTGGAAAGCGGTGGTCTTGGAACTAACCGACCGGGAGGAAAACAAGAGCCAGGAGATCACGGTGAACATCGGCGAAACCGTGACCGTAGGGGACCTGGAGATCACGGTCCAAAGTTTCCTTCCGGCGTTCACCATGGGCGGCGGGGTGATCACCTCCAAGTCGAACGACACCGAAAACCCGGCTGCCCGATTGGTGGTCAAGGACAAGGGGCTGGAGGTGTTCTCCGGG